>JBBTIZ010000069.1:0-69056 GCA_038059695.1 Planctomycetota bacterium | reverse complement strand
TCGGATAATGTCAAATAGTTCGTTCATATGAATTTATTGCCACTGGCGCCCCCGCCGAAGCGGGGTAAACTCCGCGCCATGCCTGTCCCGCCGAATGGCGGGAGCGCCCTTATGGCGCTCAAAAGACACAAAGGTCACCAAGAATTATTTGTGGTCTTAGTGCTCTTTGTGCTCTTTGTGGTTAATCTAATGTTTTCCTATACAGTAGAACAATGGTTCTCCATATTTGTCTTTACCGTATTCTCCGATAATCTTTAGAGTACCGGGCTCCAGCAGGAATTTGGCCCAGGCCTCGGCCCCGGCCAGGTTTACCTTGGGGAACTTAGCCGGGTTCAGCACAATTACCGAATACTGGTTTAATAATGCAGGGTCTTGTCCGGTCATTTCTTTGAGCGATAGTTTTTGCTTGAATGCCAGATAGGTGCCCCGGTCGGTCAGGGTGTAACCTCTTTTCTCATTGGCAATCTGCAGGACGATGCCCATACCGTTATTGGCCTTGATATACGACTCCCATGTCGGTGTAATATTAACGCTCTTCCAAAGAGACAGCTCTTTCTTGTGCGTGCCGGAGTTATCCGCCCGGGAGACGAAGATTGTCTGCTTGTTGGCTATTTTAGTAAATGCCTCTTTGGCTGTGGTTGACCCAATGCAGCCGGCCGGGTCTTCATCCGGCCCGACCAGGCAGAAGTAGTTGGTCATGACAAGTTCGCGGCTCTTGCCGAATCCTTCGGCCATAAATGCCTCTTCATCCTTGGGCGAATGGACGACCATAACATCGGCATCGCCCCGTTTGCCCATGGCCATGGCTTCGCCTGAGCCGACGGCAATGGCCTTGATTTTATAGCCGGTCTGCTTCTTGAATATATCGGTCAGGACATCCAGCAGTCCGGTATCCTGCACGCTGGTCGTGGTGGCCAGGATGACATCCTTATTTACAGCGCCTGACTCGCAGGAGATTAAGAACAGGATTGACAGTAATAAGCAGTATGTTATTGATTTCATGTGGATTCTTTATATAATAGTCCTGCACTTTAATCCAATAAAAACTATTCCTGTTTTATTATGGGGATTCGTGTTAATCTGCGTAATCTGAGTAATCTGTGGTTAAGTATTCTTGACCTGATTTATCCGCGTTATTGCCTGGTGTGTAATGCCTCTTTGAATAATACAGATAGAAAAGCGCTCTGTTCCGATTGCGTCACCAAAATCACCTTTATTAATCAGGATACGTCCTGTCCTAGATGCGGCCTGGACCTGGGTCCGTATATCCAGCCAGATACCCTGTGCCGGGAATGCCATGCCCATCCGCCCAGATTCGCCCGGGCTATTGCCGTGGCTGGTTATGACGGTGTCATCCGTGAGGCCATCCATAAATTCAAATACTCCAAAGAACGGGTGCTACTGGACGAACTATCCGGTCTGCTGATTGCCAGATGGCAGGGCGTGCAGCAATTGTTGCCCAAGATAGAACTGATTATGCCGGCGCCGTTGTATAAGGGAAAATTAAAGGAACGGGGTTTCAACCAGTCCCAACTTCTGGCCGAATGCTTGAGTCAGGCCACAAGCATTCCGCTGGAACTTGATAACCTGATAAAGACCAGGCCTACTCCGGACCAGGCCGGTTTGGATTCAGTTAACCGTAAGAAGAATCTGATTGATGCCTTTGAAGTAACTAGACCCAAGGATATTGATGGCAAGAATATCCTCTTGATAGACGATGTGCTGACCACCGGCGCTACCGCCTCGGAGATTAGCCGAACGCTTAAGAAAGCCGGGGCTAAAGGTGTGTATGTTTTAGTTCTGGCTAGATAGAGATTAATGACTTTTCTCTTATTTGTAGGCAATAACTACCAATCGCTGTGCCTTGTGATCATAAGGAACGCCTTCAAGACTGCCATACGCCTTTACCTTGCGGAATCCGCAATCAGTTAACAGCCGTCTTAACTCAACGGCTGAATATAACCTATGGGAAACATTGGATTCAATCCTTTTAGCGCCTTTTATGATTATCCACTTGTTATCCGTCCAACCCCAGCTATCGTTGAGTTTACGTTCTTGCAAGAGGATGGTTCCGTCTTTTTCCTCATGCCAGTCTCGTTCTTGAAAGATGCGAGACAGAATTTCTTTTCCCATCAATTCAAGCATAAAGACACCACCGGGCTTCAATGATTCGTATACATTTTTGGCTACCTTGTAATCGTCGACCTGGTCTTTAAAATAGCCGAATGAAGTAAACATGTTTATTACCGCATTAAATGCCTTTGGCCTGCAGAATTCCCTCATATCAGCCCGGACGAATTCTATTCTTAGCCCTTTAGCTTTTCTGCGCGCCTTCTGGAGATACGCTGCAGTTCTATCTACGCCGGTCACCCGGAATCCCCGGCGGGCCAATTCCAGTGAATGCCTTCCCGGCCCGCAACAGAGGTCAAGCACGCAAGCCCCGCGCTTAAGTTCAAGTAATGAAATAATGGCATCAATCTCTTTAGGGGTCCTTTCCAGTTTTTCGTTAAACATATAGGGTTCGAACGTCTTCCAGAATACATCCTGCTCATACCAATCTTTTCTTGCCATTGTTCTGTCCTTCTGTAATTATTTTATGCAGGAATATACCATTAATGTATAATATGACAAGAAATATGAACAAGCCTAAATAAAACCGGAGCATCCTATTAAGTGATTCGTGTTTAATTCTTGACATTTTGGTTTAGTGGGTATAAACTAACACTATGTCTGACACAAAATATTTAGGAATCCTGGTTGGTGGCGGGCCGGCGCCGGGCATTAACGGCGTTATCAGCGCGGCCACCATTGAATCAGCCAATCATGGCTGGCAGGTGCTGGGCATCATGGACGGCTTCAAGCATCTGGCCCAAGGCGATACCACGCAGGTGATGCCGCTGACCATCAATGCTGTTTCGCGCATCCATTTCGACGGCGGGTCAATTCTGCGCACCTCGCGGGAAAACCCGACCAAGGAAAAGGCCAAGATAAAGAACGTCATTGACTCACTTATTAAACTGGGCATAGACCGGTTAATCACCATTGGCGGCGACGACACGGCTTACACGGCCAGCGTTATTGCCAAAGAAACCCAGAATAAAATCCGCATTGTCCATGTGCCCAAGACCATAGATAACGACCTGCCGCTGCCGGATAGCAAATCCACTTTTGGATTCCATACGGCCCGTCATTTCGGGGTAGAGATTGTCCGTAACATCATGGAGGACTCGGTTACCACCAACCGCTGGTATTTTATCATTACCATGGGCCGCAAGGCTGGGCATCTGGCTTTAGGCATTGGTAAGGCATCAGGCGCCACCCTGACCATCGTGGCTGAGGAATTCGGCAACAAGTCAGTCAAGATTGCCCAGATAGCTGATGTGCTGGAAGGCGCGATTATCAAGCGGCTGAGCATGGGTAAGGAACACGGCGTGGCCATCCTGGCCGAGGGTCTGGCTGAGAAACTCTCGTCTGATGATTCCATCTTATTCAGCGTCGGCCGGGACGAGCACGACAATCTCCGGCTGGCTGATGTGGACCTGGGCAAGTTCCTCAAGAACGAGGTCAAGAAACGGCTGGACGCAAGGGGCATCAAGATTACCATCGTGGACAAAGACATCGGCTATGAACTGCGTTGCGCGCCGCCCATTCCGTTTGACTGCGAATACACCCGCGACCTGGGCTATGGCGCCAGCAAGTTCCTCCAAGGCGGCGGCAGCGGCGCCATGATTTCGCTTCAGGGCGGCAAGATTACGCCCATCTATTTCCCGGATATTATGGACCCGGCCACCGGCAAGACCAGAATCCGTTATGTGGATGTGGCCACCGAATCATACGAAGTGGCCCGGTCTTATATGATTCGCCTGGAGAAGAGCGATTTTGAAAATCCGGCCCAGCTGGATAAACTCTGCCAGGCCAGTAAACTGACCAAGGAAGAGTTTATAAAGAAATTCGGCTGGATGAGTAAATAGCGAACACGAACTCGAACTCCGCAGAGACCGCGAAGCGAATATAAAGAGTAAATGCTAACACGAATGTCACGAATAGGAACGAACTCTACTGAGACCGCGATAGCGAATGGCACGAATTATTCGTGTGATTCGCCGGATTCGTGTGATTCGTGTTCCTCTTTGTGATTCGTATTTGTATAAAGGAGAAACTTATGAGAACATATCAGAACAACCAGGATTTCCGGGATTGCATAACGCCGCTGATAGAAAAATACCTTGATAATACCGTCAAGATAAAAGACCTTGATACGCTCAGGTCTGAGGGCATTGATAACCTGATTTATACCTATGTGTTCGGCGATAACGCCAATCTCAAGAAACAGTCGGCCTGGCTAATTAGGGATCTCGCCCGGTGCACCGGCGTGACTTCGGCCAGCATCCAGAAGATATATGATGCCTCAGCCCAAGGCGTCTATGCCAATAAGACCGTTCCGGCCATCAATATCCGGGGCCTGACCTATGAAGTGGCCCGGGCCGTGTTCCGGGCGGCCATCAAGAACCAGGTCGGCCCGTTCATCTTTGAGATTGCCCGGAGCGAGATAAAATATACCGAACAACAGCCCGAAGAATACGCCACCTGCGTCCTGGCCGCGGCTATTAAAGAGGGTTATCAGGGTCCGGTCTTTATCCAGGGCGACCATTTCCAGGTGAGTTCCAAGAAATACGCCACTGACCCGCAAGGCGAAATCGGGGGCTTGAAGAAACTTATCAAGGACGCCATCGAGGCCGGCTTCTATAATATTGATATCGACGCATCAACGCTGGTGGATTTATCCAAGCCGACGGTTGAGGAGCAGCAGAAAGAGAACGCCAGAATCACGGCTGAATTGACCGCTTATATCCGGGGATTAGAGCCCAAGGGTATCACTGTTTCCGTGGGCGGCGAGATTGGCGAGGTGGGCAAGCAGAACAGCAACCCTGAGGAACTCCGGGCATTTATGAAACAGTATAATTCATTCCTAAAACAGGGATTGAAGGGTATTTCCAAGATAAGCGTTCAGACCGGCACCAAGCACGGCGGGGTGGTCCTGCCGGACGGCTCCATTGCCCAGGTTAGTTTGGATTTTGACACGCTCAAGGTGCTGTCCGATATTGCCCGCAAGGAATTCAAGATGGCCGGCGCGGTCCAGCACGGCGCATCCACCCTGCCGGATAATGCTTTTGACAAGTTCCCGGCAGTCGGCACGGCTGAGGTGCATCTGGCCACCGGATTCCAGAATATTATCTATGAAAACCAGCAATTCCCCAAGGAATTACTCAAGGCCATAGATGAGCATCTTATCAAGAACCATTCGGACGAGCGCAAGGCCAAGGATACCGAGGAACAGTTTATCTACAAGACCCGCAAAAAGGGATTCGGCCCGTTCAAAAAACAGATGTGGGATTTGTCCCCGGATAAGCTGGGTTCAATTACTAAGGCGCTGGAAGACAAATTCGTGTTCCTGTTCCAGAAACTCAATGTTGGGAACACAAATGAACTGGTAGACCGGATAATGCGGTAATAAAGAGAACACGAATTACACGAATGGGACGAATCACACGAATAGATAGTGTTATCACATGTTAGTGTAACCTCTTGTAACTTTTTGTAACTGATTGTAACCTTATTGTAACATTCCAAAGGAGTTTAAGATGCCCTACATTGACCAGTCCAGCCGCAAGGCCATTGAACCGGAACTCAAAGCCCTTATCAGGAAACTGAAATCCATTCCGCAGGATAAAATAGACGGTCATATCAATTACTGCATCAGCACCATGATGAAGGAACTCTACAAGCCGTCCTATTACAACTACAACCGAATGATGGGTGTGGTGGCCTGCGTTGGGCAGGAATTGTACCGCCGCCTGGCCGCGCCTTATGAAGATAAGAAGATAAAAGAAAACGGGGACGTGTTCTAAGCCACAGCCCTTTGCGTTAGCAATGGTCAGGAGCACCCCGAAAACTTTCGGGGCGCACACTGGGTACTTGCACAGATTAATATGTTAAGAAGTATATGTTATTTCGTAATAGCGGTTTTAATATCCGCAAGTTGCGTTGCTGTTATAAGGTACTATTATAAACCCGCTGCACCTGTGCGGCAAATATCCTATCAAAGCACCCAGAATATCAATAACCGAGAACAATTCTCACAAGAAGATGAATGGAACAAGCGTATCAGGAATCTGCCGCAGACATTCGGGACACAGTATTATAACTGGATACAAAATGGCCAGAAAATCGGCTACATGGTTCTTTCTATCAAGGATGCTAAATATGAGGGACAGGAGGTTTTTAAGGTAAAAGGTAAATGGGTGGTAAATAAGCCGGTAATAGGATTTGCGGAGATAACTTCGTATACCAAAAAGAATAAATACCTGACTCCATTATACGAAGAGGTTAAAGGAAGCGCTGGGATTGGATTTGCAACATTTGATATGAAATTAAAGGTTCAGGATGGCAAAGGAAAACTCACCGGCGAGACAAAAGCCGTAGGTAAAATAACATCTTTGGATAAGACCGTTGATATACCGGAAAATATGATTACCTGGGAGGGCGGTTTTATCTGCGCCACGGTTTTACCGCCGGATGAGAACCTGTTGTACGGTTATTCAATATTTGCCCTTAATGAGGAGGACGGGCTTGAACCGTTAAAGACCGCACCGCTTAAATTCGCAGGCAAAGAAGAGATTGCTTATAAGAACGAGAAAGTCGAGTGTTATAAATTCGCCGGTAAACTTAGGGAGAATAATATTTATTTCTGGGTTGATGAGAATCATAGATTGATAAAAGGACTTGCCGGAGACAGTGACGAGATTGTTCTGACCGATAAGAATGATGCATTAACAATGTCCGAAGATAAAACAAAGCAGGCAGAGAAAAAGAAGGATATAAAAACAGGCAAACCATCATGGTCTGGCGCCCATAGCAAGATAAAAGAAGAGGAGTTTTATCTTGTCAAGACAAAAGAAGAATGGGCAAAGATGTGGCAACACCATAGCCCAAATGATAATATTCCCGAAATAGATTTTACCGAAGAAATGTGTGTCGGAATCTTTGCTGGGCAACGCTCTAATAGTTGGGGCATTAAAGTTGTTTCAATTACCGAAGAGATAGATAAAATATTATTCAAATACGAACATCTGTGGTACCAGACAATGGGTGAAGCAGACAATGCAACGCCTTTTGGTATTTTTGTATTGCCGTATTCTGATAAAAAAGTAATTCTTGAGGAAAATGTGCAAGGATACATAGGAGGGTCTCCTCTCTGGAAAAGGAAGAAGGTGTTTGGAGGAAGTGAGGCGGATACTCAAAACCCACTTCCGCCAAGCGGTTGGGTCTGGACTAAGCAATTCGGGACGGCAAGGAACGATAAGGTTTCCGATATTGTTGTTGATATTTTAGGTAGTGTTTATGTTTGTGGAGATACTGAAGGGAGTTTGAATGGTTATATTAATCCGGGAGACAGAAGTCAGGCGTATGCGGCAAAATATGATGCTAACGGCAATCAGATTTGGTTTAGGCAGTTCGGTACAAAAGAGGGCGATGAAGCCGTAGGTATTTCCATAGATACTTTCGGTAATCTTTATGTTTGTGGCCATACCTGGGGAGGTATTGACGGTAATGTCAATGCTGGTGACAAGGATATCTTTGTAATTAAGTTTGACGGTAATGGTAATAGGTTATGGACCACCCAGATAGGGTCGGGGGAATTTGATTATGCTCATAGTATTGCACTTGATTCATCTAATAATATTTATGTAGTTGGCGTAACAGGCGGTAATCTTGATGGTAATTCTCTTAAAGGGGGCGGAGATGGGTTTATAGTTAAATACAATTCCGATGGTGTAAAACAATGGACAAAACTTTTAGGAGCAGTAAATTGGACGGTGTCAGAGGATATTGCCATAGACAAATCTAATAATATCTATATCTCTGGTCATACCTGTAGTGGGTTTAAGGAAAAAGCCACCAGCGACTGGCATCTTGAGAACTTTCTGACTAAGTATAATTCTAATGGTGAAAGACAATGGTTGAAAATTTTAGATAGTCATTCGGGCAAAGAAAGTAATACTACTGTTGATAGCGCTGGGAATATATATGTAAGTGTTTCAGATTCCTTAGGTAAGGGGTCTAGTGATACATATGTGGACGTTTTCATAACCAAGTATACCCCAGCAGGCGAATTGCTATGGACGAAACTATTAAGTACCCCGGGAGATGATCGGGTAGCCGGTATCACCGCTGATATAAATAATAATATATATGTCTGTGGTTATACTTCTGATAAGATAGATGATGTTATTAATGCGGGTACTTATGATTTCTTTATGGTTAAGTACGATTCTAATGGTAAAAAACTATGGTCTAAACAGTCAGGAACTAATGGACATGATTGGGCTAGTAGTATTGCTGTAGATAATAAAGATAATGTATATATAGGTGGTTACACAACAGGTGGGCTGAATGGTAATAACCACTTCGGATTTTATGATGCTTTTGTAACGAAGTATAAAAATACTGATTCTAAGAAATAGATCCGGGATGTGTTTTAATTAGATTATGCCCTCCGAGATTCAGACCGTGACCGGCGCATTCGGATATACCGGCCGATATATTGCCAGACAGCTTATTGATGCCGGCTATGAGGCACATACATTAACTAATAAGGCTCCTTGTGATAATCCGTTCGGAGACAAAATAAAAGTCCATCCGCTTCATTTTGATAACGCCGAGGAGCTTATTAATTCCCTGCGCGGGACTGCGGTTCTTTATAACACCTATTGGGTCAGGTTTAATCATAAGAATTTCTCTTTTGCCCAAGCAGTTGATAATTCCGCCAAACTGTTTGATGCGGCTAAGAAGGCCGGGGTAAAAAGGGTGGTTCATATCAGCGTGACCAACCCGGCTGTGGATTCGCCTCTGGAATATTTCAGCGGCAAGGCAAAGGTGGAACGCGCCTTGATAGAATCCGGCTTGTCGTATGCCATTCTCAGGCCGGCGATTATATTCGGTAAAGAGGATATCCTGATAAACAACATCGCCTGGTTTCTGAGAAACTTCCCAATATTCGGCGTATTCGGTGACGGTAACTACCGGCTCCAGCCCATCTATGCAGTTGACCTGGCCAGATTGGCTGTTGAGCAAGGGCAGAGAAGCGATAATTGTATCATTGATGCCATTGGTCCTGAGACATTTACCTATCGGGAATTGGTTAGGCAAATCAGGGATGCCATAGGGGTGACCAGGCCGATTATTTCCATTCCGCCGATAATTGGATATCTGGCCGGCTGGCTTATGGGCACGATTATGGGAGATGTGATTGTCACGAGGGATGAGATAAAATGATTGATGGCTAATTTACTCTGCACGCAATCATCGCCGACAGGGCAAACCAGATTCACGGATTGGCTCAAAGAAAACACAGCCACTCTGGGCGTGCATTATAGTAGCGAATTAGCCCGGCGCAAGCACGAAAAATAAGCCGTTTTATACCCCTTTTAACCGCTCCAGACACCCCATTTTGCCCCCTTAGAAACAACCGCTTTTACTATATCTTATTGATATTTATATTCTTATCTTACTTGTACCACTCAAAAGCATTGTCAAGATACCCCCCCTCCCTACTGGTAGGGGATACCCCCTGTTATATAAGAGGTAGTTCGTATTATTTCTACAGGATATAGGGTTTGTCCCAAGAGGATATACCGTTTATTATAAAAAGACATATCGTTTGTTATATAAGGACATTGGGTTTATTCTAAAAGGACATACTTTTTAGAACAGAAGGACATACGATTTGTTCCAAAAGGACATAGGGTTTGTTATAAAGGGACATACGATTTATTCTAAAAGGATATACCGTTTGAAACAAAGGGACATACCTTTTGTTTCATAAGGACGTAGGGTTTATAACAAAGGGACATTGGGTTTATTCTAAAATGACATATGGTTTTATTCATAAGGACAGAGCATATATCGCTTAAGGACATACCTTATGAATCTAAAATTGCTTGTGTTCTAAAAATATTCCATAATTTGTTGACACCTCGGCTTTTTTAATGGTAAATAAGGTTCTAAAAATCACTAAATGACAGCACCTCTTAAGGCGGTCCTCGTGTTAGAGGACGGTTCAATTATTCACGGCAACGGTTTCGGCAGCGAAAAAACCATCAAGGGCGAACTCGTTTTCAATACCGGAATGACCGGCTACCAGGAAGCCCTGACCGACCCGTCATACAACGGCCAAATCCTGATGATGACCTATCCCTTAATCGGAAACTACGGCATCAGCCCCGAATATTCGGAATCAGAGAAGATTCAGGCCGAGGGGTTTGTGGTCCGTGAACTCTGCGACCAGCCCTCGCACAGATTGTCCGGTATGACCCTGGATAGTTTCCTGAAAGGCCATCGCATCCCAGGCATCTCCGGCATAGATACCCGGCAACTGACCATCAAGACCCGCCAGTCCGGAACCCTCAGGGCCATTCTCAAGACCAGTGCCGGCAATATCTCGGCTTCGGAACTGGATATCCTGCGCTACGAGGCCAAGATGATGCCTTCGCCTGATAAATATAATCTGGTGTCCGAGGTGTCCTGTTCCGCGCCGGTTACCCTGCATCCTGAGAATTACTCTGGCAAAGAGGGTCCGAAGATTCTGCTGATTGATTGCGGCACCAAGATGAATATCATCCGCGAACTCACCCAGCGGGGCTGCACGGTCATCCGGGCGCCGTATAACACCACGGCTGATGAGATAAATAATATCAAGCCGGATGGCATCCTGGTTTCCAACGGGCCGGGCGACCCGGCCCATCCTGAAATCATGGCCAGCGTGGTCCAGACCATCCGGGCCATATATGAAAAATATCCGATAATGGGTATCTGCCTGGGGCACCAGATTCTGTCCCTGGCCTTTGGGGCCAAGACCTATAAACTCAAGTTCGGCCACCGGGGCGCGAATCAGCCGGTCAAATTCTTCTCGGATAACAAGGTCTATATCACTTCGCAGAACCACGGGTTTGCCGTGGACCAGAATTCGATTCCAACGGATATAGAAATCACCGCGTTGAATGTCAATGACGGAACGGTTGAGGCGATGAGGCATAAGAAACTGCCGATATTCTCGGTCCAGTATCACCCTGAGGCCTCGCCCGGTCCGTGGGATAGCAAGTATTTATTCGACAGATTCATAAAGGAAGTAGACAGTAGAAAATAAGTAATATAACGGAATTAATATGGAACACGCACTAAGCGAAGCGTGACCACGAAGTGAATAGGACGAACTCGAAGAGACTGCGAAGCGAATATAAAGAGTAAATGCTAACACGAATATCACGAATGAATACGAATGACACGAATAAGAAATTGATGATAATCTGGTCAACCCTTGTGTTTTTATTCCTCATCATAGTTGGTTTTAATCCCGCCTTTGCCAAAGATAAAAAGGAAAAGATACCCAAAGGACTTAAGACAACGACAGAGACTAATTATGAGTTTAATAAAAAGTCTGGTAAAATAGAGGCGTTAGGCAAGACAGTTATCAAATATGATGATAAGGGCAAGCGGGTTGAGTGGGCTCACTATAATACTGATGGTAAGTTATACACTAAAGGTCTTTGCAAGTATGATGATAATGGTAATCAGGTCGAGGAGAATGTCTATTACGCTGACGGTAAGGTATACTCTAAGGGTTTTTCCAAATATGATGATAAGGGCAATCAGGTTGAGGATGCTCTCTATAACGCTGTGGGCAAGTCAAAATATAAGTATCTTTACAAGTACGATGATAAAGGCAATCGGATTGAGTGGGTTTCATATGGTGATGAGGGCGAATTATACAATAAGAATCTTTACAAGTATGATGACAAGGGTAATGAAATTGAGTGGGCTGTCTATGACGCTAAGGGTAAATTATACTCTAAGGGTTTTTATAAGTATGATGATAAGGGTAATGAGGTTGAGCAGGATGTTTATTACGCTAATGGTAAGTTAGAATGGAAATCTACTTGCAAGTATGATGATAAAGGTAATGAGATTGAATTGGCTTACTATGACGCTGAGGTCAAGTTAGAACATAAGTGGCTTTCTAAGTATGATGATAAGAACAATCGGGTTGAGTATGCTAACTATACCGCTGAAGGCAAGTTAAAATGGAAAGAGATTTCCAAATATGATGATAAAGGTAATCGGGTTGAGTGTTTTAACTATAAGATAAAGGAAGCATCCGGTAAAATTGAGGAGATTCCGATACGTGGTACCGCCTGGGAATATGAATTTTATCCGGCGGAAAAGAAATAAGGGAACAGATAGATAGGCCTAACTGACTTAACTGATAAACTGATTTATGCCCAAGAGAACTGACCTTAAGAAACTGATGATAATCGGCTCAGGCCCTATTGTCATCGGCCAGGCCGCCGAGTTCGATTTCTCCGGCACCCAGGCCTGCCGCTCGCTCCGTGAAGAGGGCTATCAGGTGGTGCTGGTTAATTCCAATCCGGCCACTATCCAGACCGATATCGAAACCGCGGATGTAACCTATGTCGAGCCGTTAACCGCCGAGATGCTCACCAGAATCATTGAGAAGGAACGGCCCCAGGGCATCCTGTCCGGCATGGGCGGCCAGACGGCCCTGAATCTCTGCTCCGAATTGGCCGAGTTAGGCGTCCTGAAGAAATACAATGTGGAATTGCTGGGCAGTTCATCCAAGACCATCGCGGCGTCCGAGGACCGCGACCTGTTCCGCCAGTTGATGCACGATATCAAGGAACCGGTTCCGCGCAGTGTGGCCTGCCATACTATGGATGAGGTCTTGTCTGTGATTGATAAAGTCGGCGGTTATCCGGTGATTGTCCGGGCGGCTTATACCCTGGGCGGCACGGGCAGCGGTATTGCCGAGAACAAGGAACAGCTCGAGGAAATCGTTACCCTGGGCCTGGGTTATTCCCGCATCAAGCAGGTTTTGATAGAAGAATGTGTGCTGGGCTGGGCTGAATATGAATACGAGGTGATGCGCGACAAGAACGATAACTGCATCATCATCTGCAATATGGAAAACCTTGACCCGATGGGCGTTCATACCGGCGAGAGTATTGTCATCGCGCCGTCCCAGACCTTGTCCGACCGTGACCATCAGGTGTTCCGCAATGCCTCGCTTAAGATTATCCGGGCGCTGGGTATCGAAGGCGGATGCAATGTTCAGTTTGCGCTTAATTCGGCCAACGGACAATACCGGGTCATAGAGGTCAATCCGCGCGTCTCGCGTTCCTCGGCCCTGGCCTCCAAAGCCACTGGTTATCCGATTGCCCGGGTAGCGGCCAAGATTGCAGTCGGGCTGACGCTGGATGAAATCCCCAATTCGGTGACGGGGAAAACCTTTGCCTCGTTCGAGCCGGCACTGGATTATGTGGTTATGAAGATACCGCGCTGGCCGTTTGACAAGTTCCGGACCGTGGACCGGCGCATCGGCACCCAGATGAAATCCACCGGCGAGGTCATGGCCATCGGCCGGACGGTCGAGGAATCCATTATGAAGGCGGTCCGCTCGCTGGAGACAGACCGGATTGCCATTGAGCCAGAGGCCTGGTCCAAGTCCACGCTGCTTAGCGAACTGGTTGAGCCGACCGACAAGCGTCTCTTTGCCATTGTCGAAGCCCTGCGCCGGGGTTACCAGCCGACCACGTTGGCCGACATCACCAAGTGGGACATCTTCTTTATTAATAAGCTCCATAATATAGTAAAGGCCGAACAGGAATTGAAACGAAGGGGTCTTGGCCCCGTTAGAGATAGCACTATTGGTACCATAGAAGGGTCATGCGGTACGGGATTGCCACGTGCCGCTGCGGCGCCACTCGCAATGACGTCATTGCGAGGGAGTGAAACGACCGAAGCAATCTCTATCTCTAACGGGGTGAACAATCTGGACAAAGAATTTCTCTATCATCTGAAACAGATGGGATTCTCGGATGAATATATCGGTTATGTGTTAGGAGTAGACGAGCCGAAGATTACGGCGCATCGAAAGGCGCTGGGCATAAATGTTTCTTACAAGATGGTGGATACCTGCGCGGCTGAGTTTGAGGCCAAGACCCCGTATTTCTATTCGACGTATGAATCAAGTTCGGAGATAGGAGTTGGGAGTTCGGAGAGTCATCACTCCAAACCCCGAACTCTAAACTCTGAACTGAATAAGGTCCTCATCCTGGGCGGCGGACCCATCCGCATTGGCCAGGGCATTGAATTCGATTACTGTTGTGTGCACGGCGTCATGGCCCTGCGCGAACAGGGCATCAAGGCCATCATCATCAATAACAATCCCGAGACCGTGTCCACGGATTACGACATCTCGGACCGGCTCTATTTCGAGCCGCTGACCTTTGAGGATGTTATGAATGTTATTGAACTGGAAAACCCGGATGGCGTGGTGGTCCAGTTCGGCGGCCAGACCTCGGTTAATCTGGCTATGCCGCTCCAGGCCGAGTTGAGCAAACGCAAAGACCTCAAGACGAAAATATTCGGCACGCCGGCTGATTCCATAGACATGGCTGAAGACCGCAGGCGGTTTGAGGCCTTGATGCGCAAGATGGGCGTTATCCAGCCCGAAGGGCATACAGGCTATTCATTTGATGAGGTGCGCGAGCTGGCCGCCAAGATTGGCTATCCGGTCCTGGTCCGGCCCAGTTATGTCCTGGGCGGCCGGGGTATGGAAATCGTCCATAACGAAAAGGACCTGGAATTCTATATCACCTCGGCGGCTCGGATATCAAAGAAACATCCGGTGCTGGTGGATAAATATATCTCCAATGCCGTGGAGATAGATGTGGACGCGCTGTCGGACGGCAAGGATGTCTTTATCGGCGCGATTATGGAGCACATTGAAGAGGCCGGGGTGCATTCCGGCGATGCCGGCTGTGTCATCCCGCCTCAGACGCTCAAGCCGGAGATTATTGAAGAAATCAAGCGCATAACCAAAGAGGTGACCCTGGCATTGAAGACCATCGGGCTGATTAATATCCAGTTGGCCGTCAAGGACAATAAGGTTTATATGATTGAGGCCAACCCGCGGGCCAGCCGGACCGTTCCCTATGTCTCCAAGACCATCGGCATCCCCATGGCCAAGATTGCCACCAAACTGATGCTGGGCGCCACGCTCAAGGAACTCGGACTGATTGAAATGGTGCAGGTGGATTATGTCTCGGTCAAGGCGCCGGTATTCCCGTTTATGAAACTGCCCGGGGTGGATGCCATCTTGGGGCCTGAGATGAAATCCACCGGCGAGGTTATGGGCATAGACAAATCATTCGGGCTGGCGTATTACAAGGCGTTGCTGGCGGCCGGGAATTCATTGCCCACCGCAGGCCAGGTCTATATCACGGTCTGCGATTCGGACAAGGAAAAGATTGCCCCGATTGCCCGCAAACTGACGGAAAACGGATTGACGATTATCGCCACCAAAGGCACGGCCGAATATCTGCGGAGCGGCGGCGGAGCCCCGATTTTTTCGGGGACGAATAATAATATTCCGGTGACCACGGTCTGGCGCATCAGCGAACGGCAGACGCCCAATGCGCTCTCGTTGATGCGGGAAGGCAAGGTCAAACTCATTATCAATACGCCGACTGAAGGAAGCGGGCCAAAAAGGGACGGCTACCGGATGCGGCGCCTGGCTGTGGAACTGGGCATACCGTTTATCACCACCATTACTGCGGCCCGGGCCGCGGCCAATGCCATTGAACTGGTCCGCAAAGGCCGGATGCAGGTCTCCTCGCTCAATGAGTATTTGGATAATTCCAAACACCGGAATTTATCCCAGAATGTAGCGGCGGAACAAATTCTTGCCCGATAAAGGCAAAAATGGTAGGGTAGAATCTAAGATTGTCCCCGGAATTCCACAGTTTTCGGAAAGGGTAAATTATGAATAACGAACTCCGCAGAGACCGCGATAGCGAACTTGTTCCTGTAACGAAAATAGCCGTTTTCCGAGGCCGGAAAATCCGCAAGACCATCCATAAAAATGAATGGTTCTTTTCTGTTGTTGATGTTATTGCCGTGTTGGCCGAAAGCGAAAATCCCCGCGATTATTGGTATAGAATGAAAGTGCGGGTTGAAACTGAAGAAGGCGCCGAGTTGTCGACATTTTGTCGACAACTGAAATTGGAATCATCAGACGGCAAAAAATACGAGACGGACTGCGCCAATACCGAAGCGATGTTCCGCATCATCCAATCCATCCCTTCGCCTAAGGCCGAGCCATTCAAACGTTGGCTGGCCCGGGTCGGATACGAACGGGTGCAGGAAATAGAAGACCCGGAAATAGCCACCAAACGCACCCGGGCATTGTATAAGGCAAAGGGATACAGTGACGACTGGGTGGAAAAACGGATGCGTGGAATTGCCATCCGTGAAGAACTTACCGACGAATGGAAAAAGCGCGGCGTTGCCAAAGACCGGGAATACGAAATACTGACCGCTGAAATCTCCAAGGCAACATTTGGGCTTACGCCCAGCCAGTACAAGAAACTTAAAAACCTGAAACGGGAAAACCTGCGCGACCATATGACTGACCTGGAACTGATTTTCTCTATGCTGGGAGAGGCCTCCACCACGGAGATAACCAAAGTGGAACATCCTGAGGGTTTTAGTGAGAATAAGGGTGTGGCGCAACGGGGCGGCAATGTAGCGGGAATAGCCCGCAAAAAACTGGAACAGGAAACCAGTCAAAAGGTGGTAACCCGGCAAAACTATCTTTCAAAACCGCAAAATAAACGGCTAAAAGATAAATAATGGAAAATGGTAGGATGCCCAGTATATAGAATATATTATATAGTATGTAAGGAATAGGGACGAAGGCGAATTAAATGCCAAGGCAACCTCCGAGGATTTCTCGGTAGTTCAAAAAGAGGGAACCCGAAAGGTTAGAAGACCGGAATTATGTGTCCGATTTTGACCGGTCGGTCAAGAAATACCTCAAACCGCCGGGAAAGAAATAATGAAGTAAGGGGATAAAATTAAATGATGTGTCCCAAAAGGATAACCGCGGCCAATGCCATTGAACTAGTCCGTAAAGGTAAGATGCAGGTCTCCTCGCTTAATGAATATCTGGGTAATTCAAAACACCGGAATCTGTCACAGAATTTGGCGGCGGAACAAATCCTTGCCAGATAAAGGGGGAAATGGTAGGGTGAAGTAAATGGCAGGGTGAGTGTAATGTAAAACATAAAGGGGGTTTCCCCTTGGAAATGGAGAATAAATAGTTATGAAGATTTTATCAATAAAGTTTTTGCTTGTTATTATTGGCTTACTGTTGCTTATTAATATAGCCATATTAATCACTGGTAGTTATTGGCAATATCATTTTATCAATTCCGATTCTAGTATTGCTTTTTATAAGATTAACCGCATTACAGGGCGGGTTTCACTTATAGCTTTTGATGAAAACAATAAGGTTTTTAAGGAAATAATAATTAGGCCGCAACCTATCAATATACCATCTAACAAAATAGTTATAGATAAAGATATATTGGATAAATCAATCAAGAAGGTAATGGATGAATCTAAATAGAACTCCTATCTTAATTTAGCCTGTGTCACCCGATGTAAGATTGCACTGTTAAATGTAAATAAGATAACGACACTCTGTAGGCGTAATACATATAAATAATTGATGCCGGGGTCGTCCTATAAGTATGCTACATTTATCTTAAAATGAAATTATAATGAGATTTAACTGTAATTTTAACATGTGTATTCTCTGCCTGAAAAATCCCGCGGATTCATGGGAACATATCATACCCGAAAGCATTGGAGGAAGATTGCAGATAAATGTGCTCTGCTCGGTGTGTAACAAGGCTTTAGGTTCAAAATTAGTGAGTCGCGTTAAATCATATCCATCAATTAGGCTGGCTATAAAAAATCTAAAGAATACGATTCCTAAGTTATATAGCACGATTGAAAACAGTCAATTATATGATGCTAAAGATAAGCAAGGTAATTTCATTAAATTAAGATATAAAGACTCTAAATTCAGGGTTGTGCCGCATACAAAAAAAGATGGGTCAGTAATCCTCGACTCACAGAATAATACTCCTAATATAGAACAAATGTTGAAATCTGCTGGATTACCAGAAGATAGGGTAATAGATAAGATTAACTTTTTGCGTAGCATGGAAGAAAATAAAGTTGTTCAGTTATCTGAAACTGTAAGAGTTGCAAAATGGTCACTGGAATCAATATCCCCATCTTTGAAAGGGCCGTTATTAGATGGGAAGATTGTTGCTTTAATTGCGTATGAATTTTTAAGTCTTCTGGTAGGGGAAACCATTTATGATGATAGGTTAGACTTCATTAGAATATTTATAAAGGGCGAAGGTCAATCGCCAAGCATTGTTATCGAACGTCTGTCATCAAAGCAGTATGGGCCTATCCATGGAATATATCCTGAGTTCTTAGATTCTGAAATTATCATAAATATTGTTTTGTTTAGGTGGTTAGTGTTTAAGGTTCATTTCACCAAGTTTAGATTAAAGAGTAATAATTATGTTTATAGTGAGGATTTGATAAACAAGAAAACCTATATTGAGGAATCTATTGATAAAGAATTCGGGGGACAGCCCAGCACATAAACTATGTGCTGGGTAAACATACCTAATTAAATCCCTCCATATACCTTCACCCCGTTTAGAAGCGTTCAATGCCAGATGGTTAAACTTAATTATAGTTCTTCCATCTCAATTGTGTTCGCTATCGCGGTCACTGCGGTGTTTGCTTCTAACGGGGCTCACGCTGCATATAGGAGTCCCGTCCAGGGGCTGAAGGTTTCCGCCCCAGGGCGGAAAGTTCCCGTCTCAAGGTGGAGAGTTCCCACCTCAAGGTGGAAAGATTCCGTCTCAGGGCGGAAAGTCCCCGGTGCATTGGGAAAGAAATCTGTATATACAGGGAATAAATCCGTATATACGGGGAATAAATCCGTATATACGGGGAAGAAATCCGTAGTTACCGGAAAGAAATCCGTAGTTACCGGGAAGAAATCCGTAGTTACCGGAAAGAAATCCGTAGTTACCGGGAAGAAATCTGTAGTTACCGGAAAGAAATCCGTAGTTACGGGGAAGAAATCTGGGACTCCCGGAAAGAAATCTGGGACTCCGGGGAAGAAATATTGGTGAACGGGTAAAATAACCTAACTCTATAAAATTTAATAAGTTGTGGTAAATTTAGGTGTCTAATCCACCTATTTCCCTTCGTACGGAGGGATTAATGGGGATTTAATACTTACCCCGGTGCAGACAGGATTCGCAGGCGCCGCAGGGGGCCTTGCCGCCTTCATAGCAACTCCAGAGTTTATCCAGCGGTAATCCCAATTTCCGGGCCTGGTCAATCATCTGTTTTTTGTTCATCTTAGAGGTAAAACTTACTACCTTGACATTGCCGTGAAGAGTTGAGTATTTGAGTGTCTGGTTGATGGCATTGATAAAGGCAACGGAGTTGTCCGGGAAATTGACGGCCTCTTCCTTGTTGAATCCGGTGATGATGTATCGGTAACCCAGCGCCTCGGCAAACGAAGCCGCGATATTAATGAACAGGGCATTGCGGTTGGGAATCCAGACCAGATGGGAGGCGAATCGTTTGGGAATCGGTTTGGTTTTATCGGTCAGCGGATTGGCGGCCAGCTTACCCAGCCATTTTAGGTTGAATACCTTATGCGGGATGTGATATTTGCGACAGAGGAATCGGGCCGAGCGGATTTCCTGTTGGGCTGATTTCTGTCCGTACTCAAAGGTCAGGGCTAACTTTACCTTGAGTCCTTTTCTGAGCGCCAGGGCCAGAGAAACCGCCGAATCAAGTCCGCCGGAGAGGAGAATAATTGATTGCATATTTCGTAGTATAGGAAAATATACCCTACGGACGCAAGTAAATTTAGCCACTAAGACACTAAGGCACGAAGAAAACAGCCAGTTAATTTATTCTTAGTGTCTTTGTGCCTTCGTGGCAGGATTTATCAGACAATATATTTCTTCTTCAGGGTGGACAGTATTTGCTGGTAGCGGGGGTCTTTCTTGAGGTTGTCCAGGTCTTTGTCGCCATCCATATGTTTCCAGTCGTTATAGCCCAATAGCATGGACATCTCCAGTTCATTCAGGGCGCCTTCAAGATTATTGAGTTGCGAGTATGAACAGGCCAGGTTGTAATGGACAATGGATTCGTCAGGCAGGAGCCGGACTAAGCGTTTGTCTATCTCCACGGCTTTGTCGTGCAGCCCCTCGCTGGAATAGATATAGCCCAGTGACCTGAGGGCTTCGACGTTATTCGGGTTTGAGCGCAGGGCGGCTTCGTACAGGCCTATCTCAAACCGCTTGAATATCTCTTCGGTCTGCGGCAGTCGTTTCATAGTTGCTTTGCTTTCTAATAACTCACTCAACTCCGGGCTGAGCCGGGGTATCTTTTGACTCTTTTGCATAACAGTAATAGTATCGGCTGATAGAGTCAAGTTTTTGAGTATTATTCATTGACATGATTAGAAATAGCAGATAATTTGGATATCAACGACCATAAAGGTCGTTGTCTACCAATAAATTACGGTAGACAACGAGGTTTACCCTCGTTGATTACTTTATTTTTAATGAGAGGAGCCGTATATGACAGAACCGACAGGTTGGCAGATAGCCGATGGCGTGGTGGCATTCTTATTTTCCTGCATCACCACCGCAGGATTGGTCTGGTTGGTCTGGCGCATGACCGAGCGTTTGCTGAGAGGTTTTTTGGGCCGGAATATTGCTTTTTTTGGCGCGCTTTTTGCCGCGGTATTAATCGGCGTCAAGGGCGTCAAGATTGCGGCTGATTTCCTGTCCAGTTATAAAAAGATACCCATTATCCAGGGCGTGGTCAGCGGGATTGCCGATACCATCAATGCCTGTATCACTCCAAAGATATTCAGCCCGTTTGAATTTATTGTCATAATCGGGTTCTTGCTTTATGTGTGCTATTGGATGCATACCCGCTTTGTCCCCAAGCAGACAATGGACGATATCAAGGATAAGTTTGACCATACCATTGACCCTGACTTGCCTACGAAACCGCCGCATGATTATTAAACGTGGAAGGTATGCTCACCCCGTTAGAGATGAATACGCAAGGTAGATTTATGGGACAATGTCTTTCTAATTCATCTCTAACGGGGCTCAGGATAATCATCGGCCAGACCGCCAGCGGTAAGAGCGCCATTGCCTCCCGAATTGCCCGCCATAGTGATTACGAAATAATCTCGGTTGACTCAATGAAGATATACCGGGGTATGGATATCGGAACGTCCAAGCCGAACGCCGAGCAGAGGAAGAAGATAAGATATCATCTCATAGATATAATTGAGCCGTATGAAGAATATAATGTGGCTAAGTTCGTCAGTGACTGCGACCGGGCTATTGCCGATATTATTAAACGGGGCAAAAAGCCGTTGCTGGTCTGCGGGACGCCGCTTTATCTCAAGGCATTGCTCTACGGGATATTTGCTGATTCAGGCAGTGATTCACAATTAAGGGCCGAGATGGAAAAGACCGCTTCGGAAAAGGGGCTGGCTTTTCTCTATGAGCAATTGATGAAGGTTGACCCGGCCAAGGCAGATAAGATTCATGCCAATGACCGCAAGCGGATTATCCGGGCGTTGGAGGTCTATAAAATAACCGGCAAACCCATTTCGACATTACAGACGCATTTTAAGAAAACCGAATTGCGCTATCCGGTGACGATGGTTGGCCTGAAATGGAAGTCGGAGGAATTATACCAGCGGATTAACGAGCGGGTTGAGCGGATGTTTAAGCATGGCCTGGTAGAAGAGGTTAAAGGGTTAATTAATTCTGGCAAGGGATTGGGTAAGCAGTCCGGGGATGCCATCGGTTACAAAGAGATTGTCAGGCATCTAAATGGAGAAATCACATTAGAGGCGGCCAAAGAGGAAGTCAAAAAGGGCACCCGTTATTTAGCCCGGAAACAGATGACCTGGTTCAGGCGATTCCCGGACATAAAATGGATAGAATGTAAACTTGGCGATGACACGGACCGGATTTATAAAGTCATGACAGAATCGCTGGAATAATCTGCGCACCGCTGCATTATTCATATTTAATTTCTTGATATTATCCGAGGCCTTTACTATACATAAAAGAATGAAATTAAGAAAACCGCAAGGGACCGAGGATATCCTGCCGGAGCAGATTGGGCTCTGGAAGTTTGTTGAGGATACGGTTAAGGATATCTTCGGCAGATACGGCTACTCGGAAATCCGCACGCCCATAATGGAGTTTTGTTCTGTCTTTAACCACTCTAC
The DNA here is from genome assembly GCA_038059695.1 of Planctomycetota bacterium. Lineage (GTDB taxonomy): Bacteria > Planctomycetota > MHYJ01 > JACQXL01 > JACQXL01 > JACRIK01. The sequence goes on along the minus strand of JBBTIZ010000069.1, from coordinate 46,753 downwards.
CGGTGAAACGTCCGATGTGGTGGAAAAGCAGATGTATTTGTTGCAGTCACGGAAAAACGAACCTGAGGATAAGGATATTATTGCGCTCAGGCCGGAGTTGACTCCTCCGGTAGTCCGCGCCTATCTGGAAAATAATCTGGATAAGATTAAGAGATTCCAGAAGTTTTATTATCTGGGGCCTTTATTCAGGTATGAGCGTCCGCAGAAAGGCCGCCTGCGTCAGTTTCATTCGGTCGGCGTTGAGGCGCTTGGTTCCGACCATCCCTTGCTTGACGTTGAGGTGATTGACCTGGCGCTGAGATTCTTTGAGGCATTGGGCATCAAGGATTGCCGGTTAAGCATAAATTCCATCGGTTGCCCGGAATGCCGCAAGACATATACTGAAGCGCTGAGAAACCAGATGTCCAAATCAATGGCGGACCTGTGCGATGACTGCCAGCGCAGATTTAGCAAAAATATCCTGAGAATTCTTGACTGCAAGAACAGGAAATGTTATGAAATTGGGTCTCAAATTGAGCCCTTAGAGAAATACCTCTGTTCGGGTTGCAAGGGGCATTTTGAGGCGGTACTAAAAGGGCTGGATGATAACAAGATAAGTTATAATCTGAACAATCATCTGGTCCGGGGGTTTGATTATTATACCCGGACGGTTTTTGAGATAACCCACTCCGGGTTGGGCGCGCAGGATACGCTCTGCGGCGGCGGTAGGTACGATAACCTCATCGCCGAAATGGGCGGTCCGGCCACTCCGGCCGTCGGGTTTGGCATCGGCCTGGAGCGGGTAATTGATGTCCTGAAGAATACTGTTAAGAAGGAGATTGGCCAACCGGCGCCGGCAGTGTATGTCGTGACCACGGACCAGGCCTTGGGCTCACAAGCGTTTCAGATGATAAGGCATCTGAGGAGTGAGTCAATCTGGGCTGATATGGATTACGAGGCCAAGAGCGTCAAGGCGCAGTTCAGAAATGCGGATAAACTCAAGGCGCGGTTTGTGGTGGTTCTCGGACCAGATGAACTCGCCAAGGGAATGGTTAAATTAAAGGAAATGGCAAGCGGCACTGAGAAGGAAGTAAAAATAAACGCTCTTGTTGAAGAAATAAGAGGAAAGTAAATAATAAACTGTCCCTAACGGGACACTCTTTGGTCGTAATCGACTAAGGGGCTAACAGTTTTTAAGGAGGGGATATGAGGAAGTTAGTAGTGCTCGGCAGCGCAATTTTATTGGGAGGCAGTATGCTTATTGGTTGCGCCTCCAAGGGGTTCGTTCTTGAGGAAATCAAGAAGAGCAAGGAAGAGACCACCGCGGAATTGTCCAAGCAGGTTAAGGACTCCATCGGTAAGTTTGAGATGGAGGCATCCAAACGTATTGCCAATATTGAATCAAGTTATGCCCTTAAGAGTTATGTGGATACCCAGATGTATGACCGCGAACAGAAGATGATGAAGGAAATAGAAAAACGGCTTGAGGATATCAAAACCGCCCTTAAGGATTTAGCCGCCATCAAGGAAGAGACGATGGTGAAACTCAGTCAGAATCTTCAGGCATCGGTTGGGATTTTGGTGAAGCAGTTAAAAGCCCAGAAAGACGGCGTGGATTTGGCTATAGAGGAACTGGAAAAGTTTATCGGGGCTGATAATTCAGCGCCGGAGCATACACCGGCTCCGGTTGAATCCCCGAAATAACACTTCGCGGGATATATAGAATATAATCAGGGATTGTAAATGAAGAAAGGCGAGATTAAAATCGTCCCTACGGGACTTCCACATAATGGTATTCCGTTGCGGGTCGCTACGGTGGTTTTGGCCGCGGGCAAAGGGACGCGGATGGCTTCGGAGGCCTCGACTGAGCAGTTCGGCCCTGAGATTACTGCCGAAGGGCTCAGCCGAGCGTCCCGTTCCAAGGTGCTCCAGGAAATATGCGGTAAGCCGTTGCTTTATTATACGCTTAAGGCGCTAAGGGAGTTAGATAGTTTAGAAAAAACCTATGTAGTCATAGGCCATGAACGGGATAAGGTAAAGGATGCCTTCAGGAGTGAGAACGTCCAGTGGGTTAACCAGTATCAATTGAAAGGTTCAGGCGATGCCTTAGCCAGAACCCGGTCATTTTTAGAAGGATTCGACGGGTTGATTCTGGTTCTTTGCGGCGATACGCCGTTGATGAGTGCCGGTTTGTTAAGGGAACTCATTCAGGCACATCTGGATTCGCCTAAAACTGCGGCTACAATTCTTACCTGCGAGTTAGATAACCCGGCTGCTTACGGTCGGATGGTGCGAGATAAAAAGGGGAATGTAACAGGTATTGTCGAGGCCAAGGAAGCAACCGAGAAACAGAAGAAGATAAAGGAGATAAATTCAGGAACCTATGTCTTTACCCCGGATGTTTTTAGGGCATTGGATAAGGTAAAGCCCAATCCCGTAAACGGCGAGTATTATCTGACCAATGTCATAGATATTATGGCCAGAGAAGGTAAGAAGATAAAAGGATTCCTGGCCGAAAATCCGGCTGAGTGTTTGGGGGTAAACACCCAGAATGAGCTTAATACTGCCGGCGCAATAATGCGCCAGCGGATAGTTAATGATTTTATTAAAGGAGGCGTAACAATTGTCGCTCCGGAAAATACCTATATTGAGGAAGGAGTGGCAATTGGCAGGGATACGTTGATTTATCCTTTTACCGTAATACATTCTAACGTAGTGATTGGTTCCGGGTGTGAGGTCGGGCCTTTCAGCCATTTAAGAGGCGGAACGGTTCTTGAGGACGGCGCGGAAATCGGTAATTTTACCGAAGCCAAGAAGACCCGTCTGGGCCGGTATTCCAAAGCCAAGCACCTGAGTTATTTAGGTGATGCTATTATCGGAGACAATGTCAATATCGGAGCCGGCACCATTACGGCAAATTATGACGGGGTGCACAAAGAGCAGACAGTTATAGAGGATGGCGCCTCAACCGGCAGCGGGACTATTCTGGTCGCACCGGTGAAGATGGGTAAGAATTCCAGGACCGGCGCCGGGGCAGTCGTGACCCGAGGTAAGAGTGTAGCCAATGGTGAGACCGTGGTGGGAATTCCAGCCAGACCACTGGCTAATCCCGATAAAAACTGTCGGGATAAGAGCCGGTAACGGTCTTCCGCCCCTTCGGGTCGGAATCCCTAACCGGCTCTAAAAGGAGAAATATAAGATGATGGGCTTAAGAAATCGGTTACAGGTTTTCAGCGGCAGCGCCAGCGTTGCCTTAAGCCGTAAGGTCTGCGCCAAATTAGGCGTCAAGGTGGGCGATATCCATATCGGCACATTCCCGGACGGCGAGATAGAGATTAAGATTAATGACGACGTGCGCGGGGCGGATGTGTTTGTGATTCAGTCAACCTGCACCCCGAGCAATGATAACCTGATGGAACTGATGATTATCATTGATTGTCTGAAGCGCGCCTCGGCTGAAAGGGTGACCGCGGTATTGCCTTATTTCGGCTATGCCCGGCAGGACCGCAAAGCCGAAGGTCGTGTGCCCATTACTGCCAAGGTGGTAGCCAATATGATTACTACAGCTAAGGCTGATCGGGTATTGACCATAGATTTGCATGCTGCACAGATACAGGCATTCTTTGATATTCCGCTGGACCACCTTTATGCCGCGCCGGTGATGATAGATTATCTTCAGCGGCTTAATATACCCAATATGACTGTGGTTTCGCCGGATGTAGGCGGTATAAAGATGGCACGTTCATACGCCAAGAAATTGAATGCCGAACTGGCCATTGTGGATAAAAGACGCATCGGTTCCAGGCAGACCGAGGTGATGCATATTATCGGAGATGTGGCTGGCAAGAATGTCCTGCTGGTTGATGATATGATATCCACGGCTACCACTATAAGCGAAGCGGTCGAGGTGTTAAGAAATGAGGGCGCAAAGAATGTCTATGTCTGTGCTACTCACGCAGTTCTCTGCGGTACTGCCATAGAAAAATTAACCAAAGTCAAACCTAAAGAGGTAATTGTTACTGATACTATACCTTTAAACCCCTCCAAGTTAAGACCGTTTATAAAAGTATTGTCAATATCGGATTTGCTGGGCGAAACCATTAGGCGCATCCATAACAGTGAATCGGTGAGTTCGTTATTTATATAATAGATTAGGAGAAAGTGGATTTATGGAAACGATTTCAGTGAAGGCAGAATTGAGAGACAAGAAGGGCAGCAAGGAGTGCCGGAGGATGCGCCTCCAGAGTTTGGTTCCGGCCGTCATATACGGCGGCAAGGATGCCAACCAGGCATTAGTGGTGAATAAAAAAGATGCGTTTAAATTACTCGGGCACAGCGCACGGCTTATTGATTTGGTGTTGCCGAACAAGACCGAAAAGGTGCTGGTAAAGGAATTGAAATACAACGGGGCTGATGAAGTCATTGTTCATATTGATTTCGCCAGGGTAGCGATGGATGAATTTATCAATGTCCAGGTTGAGATTATTCTCAAAGGCATTCCCAAGGGCGTTAAGGAAGGCGGTGTTTTGGAACATACGTTAAAATCCATAAGTATCAAATGTCTTCCGACTGCTATTCCCGAGAAGATTGAATTTGACGTCAGTCATCTTGAATTAAACGGGGTAATCAGGGTAAAGGATTTAGTTCTGCCTCCCGGCGTTACTACTGTAGCGGGTGTTGATGTGGCGGTGGCAGGCGTGCATCTGCCGAAGGTAGAAGAGGTTGCTCCGACGCCGATTGAGGGCGCGCCGGCCGAACCTGAAGTGATTACCGCAAAGAAACCGACTGAAGAAGAAGGTGAAACAGCGGGAAAAGCCGCACCCGGCGCCAAGCCTGCCCGACCTGACGGTCGTTCTGGGGGGCAGGATGCCAAAGCCGCGACGGCTAAGGAATCTAAGGAACATAAGAAGTAATTTGTGTGTTAATTATTATAGGATTGGGTAATCCGGGCAAGAAATATGAATTGACCCGACATAATGTCGGGTTTATGGTCATTGACAATTTGGCAGGTTCTGCAGAGTTTTCAGGCGGAAGGACTTTCCGGATGCGGGAAGAATACAGGGCCTTGATAAGTAAGGGGGTTGTTTCCGGCGATAAGGCGATGCTGGTAAAGCCCCAGACCTATATGAATAATTCCGGCCGGACCTTAGCCGGAATAATGCAAAGCATTTCAGAACCGGTAGGGGGCTTGCTGGTAGTAGCGGATGATTATAACCTTCCGTTTGGGGCTATCAGGTTTCGCCGTGAGGGTTCCAGCGGAGGCCATAAGGGATTGCAATCGATTGTTGAGCAATTGGGCAATAATAAGTTCCATCGACTTCGCATCGGTATTGGTTTGCCGGAACGAGTTGACCCGGTGGAATTTGTATTAGAAAGATTCACTAAGACGGAAGAAAAAGAGATGCAACAGATTATTTCCAGAGCTGTTGAAGCAATAATATTTTATGTACAGAACGGCATTGAAAAGAGTATGAATAAATATAATTGTCCCGCTTAGACGGGATAAGAGCCGGTAACTCGCTGAGTTGACCTGCGCGCCCCTAAAGATTTCGGGGTGCTCGGAGTCACGTTTCGCTTAGTTCTAACCGGTTCTAATTAGGAGAAAGTTATGATGAAAACCTATGAGGCAATGTTTCTGGTTGACCCGGCAACATCTACCAAAGACGGTAAGATGCCCGAACATATCCATAATATCCTGGGTAAGTATGAGGTCAAAATCCTGAAGGAAATGAAATGGGCTGATAAAAACCTGGCTTATAAGATAAAGGGACACCGGCGTGGGACTTATTACCTTTCCTATTTTGAGACCGAGCCGGAGAATATCTCTAAAATCAGGCGGGAATGCGACCTGTCAACCTCTCTTATCAGGTCATTAATCCTGGTAATAGAGTCGTCAATGAAAGAAAAGAAGCTTAATAGCGTTAAAGAAACGGCGTTGCCAACGGTTGCCGTAACCGCAACAGCCGAAGCCAAGAAGTAAGGTAATGGTAATATTTGCTAACCCGTTTCACAGGGATACCGCGTGTCGGGAAAGCGGTTAAGGAGAAGAATATGGCAAGTTTTAATAAGGTGATATTGATGGGTAATTTGACCCGCGACCCGGAACTGAGTTACACGCCTCAGGGAGCAGCGGTTTGCAAATTAGGGCTGGCTGTGAATAATTCGTACCTGACTGCCAGCGGAGAGCGCAAGGAAGACCCGTTATTCATAGATATCGTGGTTTGGAAGAAACAGGCGGAGAATTGCGCGACTTTCCTGAAGAAAGGAAGTTCTGCGCTTATTGAAGGGAGATTGCAAATAGATAAATGGGAAAAAGACGGGCAGAAACACTCTAAAGCGAAGGTTGTGGCTAGTCGGGTTCAGTTTGTCGGTGCCAAGCCAAAAGGCGACGGCGTGGGCGGCGAGGAAACGATGAGGGAAGAAATACCTTCAAAAGGAACGCCTCAGGATGAATTGCCTGATGCCGGAGTCGAGGACGATATTCCGTTTTAATAACAGTTGAAATATATTAGATAGGAAAAAATAAGATGAAGATGATAAAGAAAGAGTTTAAAGGTAGAGGCAGAAGAGGCAAGCCGAGTTTCAGGAAAATGGGTAAATGCCGTTTTTGTAAGGATAAAAACCGGCTGATAGATTATAAGGACGTGCAAACCCTGCAGCGATTCCATAACCAGCAGGGTAAAATATCAACCCGCAGACGCAACAGCAACTGCATTAAACACCAGCGCAAGGTAGACAATGCCATCAAGTTGGCCCGTTATATGGCCTTGATACCTTATCCAGGAATGAGATAGGAGTCGATAAATGAGCAATGTAATAGAAGTGTTATTGAAGAAAGACATAAAGACCTTGGGTAATCGCGGTGAGGTGGTTAAGGTCAGTAAGGGGTATGCCCGTAATTATCTCTTTCCGCAGAAATTGGCGCTCTTGCCGACCAAGGAAGGACTCCTGGAATTGGAAAGAGAAAAGAAGCGTTCGGTTCGCTCCGAGGTTGAAATGGTAAGCAATCTCAAAGAACTTTCATCAAAGATAGAAAGCGCTTCCTGCACCATAGAGGTCAAGGCAAACGAGGAGGGCATTTTGTTCGGCTCGGTTGCGCCCCAGGTAATTATTGATGCCTTAACTAAAGAGAATGTTGTCGGCATTAAAGAGGAAATGATAAAACTGGAAACACCGATAAAGGAATTGGGTGTTTACCGGGTTAAGATAGAACTTAATCCTGAGATTTCAGCCACCTGCCGTTTGTGGGTCGTGGAGGAAGCAGAACCAAAGGCGCCTCGTGCCGAGCATTAGAAGATAGATGGTATAGCCCTGTGGGTCTCTCGACGAAGCGTGAGCGTAGTCCAGATTATTTCTGGGCGAAATAGTCGGGATAAGTCGCTGATAACTCCCGAAAGCATTCGGGATAACAGCGACTAATAAGATTCCCGCCTTAAGCGGGACTCTAAGAGAAATAATGAGATTATGGCGACGGAAACCATTCACAGCACCAAAAACACCTCAGTCGGCGACTTCCAATACCCCTACGACTTGAATGCCGAAAGCGCCCTGCTCGGCTCATTGATGATTGATAACAGTCAAATGGGTGACGTATCCGAGAGAATCAAGACCGATCACTTCTACCACCTGCCCCATAAGTTGATATTTGAGACGATGATGGAGTTGTACGACCAGCGGCATCCCCTTGATATAGTTACTCTCAAGGATGAACTCCTTAAGAAGGGAAATCTTGACAAGGCCGGCGGGTATGAGAATATCGTCTCCATTCTGGAATCCGTTCCTACAGCCAGCAATGCCCCATACTATGCTGAGATTATCAGGGAAAAATATATCCTGCGCCAACTGATTATTATTTCCTATGATATGGTGCAGAGAAGTAGCCGTGGAGAAGTAGAATCAGAGAAATTGCTGGAGGATGCCCAGAAACGTATCTTTGAACTTTCTCAGGAAAAAGATAAATCCCGTGTAATCAGTATCAAGCAGATTATCAGGAATGTCCACAACCAAATCAGGGATAAAGCCGAAAGGGTTACCGGTCTGACTACCGGTTTAACAATGTTGGATGACAGGACCGGTGGTCTGCATCCTTCACAACTTATTATCGTAGCCGGTCGGCCCGGCAGCGGTAAATCCAGTTTTGCCCTGCGGCTCCTTGATGATATTGCAATTAGGGATAAAAAACCTGTAGCCCTGTTTACCCTTGAAGTTACATCTGAACAGATAGTCAAAAATCTGCTTTGTTCCACGGCAAGGATTAACAGCACAAAGTTAAGAAGCGGAATGCTTTCCGAGGAGGAACGCCGCCATATCCTTGATGTCTGCGGTCTACTGGAGGATTCGCCGGTCTTTATTGACGATACCTCAGGGCTTTCGGTCTTTGATTTAAAGAATCGTTCCAGGCGGCTGAAAAGCCAGCACGATATCAAGTTGATTATTGTTGACTACCTTCAGTTGATGAGATGGGAGCATGCAGATAACCGGGAAAGGGAAATCGCCTATATTTCATCCTCGCTTAAGAGTTTGGCTAAGGAACTTGATATACCGGTAGTCGCGATGGCCCAGTTAAGCCGTGAGGCGGAAAAGCATGAGCCCACCAGAAACAAGAAACATCCCAGGCCCCGGCTTTCCGACCTGCGTGAATCCGGCGCCATTGAACAGGATGCCGATGTGGTTTTACTTCTTTATCGCGATGAAATGTATAATCAGGATGACCCGACCGTCAAAAATCAGTGCGAGATTAATATCGGCAAGCAGAGAAATGGCCCGTCCGGAGAAACCGTGTCGGTCGCTTTCCTGAAAGAATTCTACCGTTTTGAAGACCTTACCCAGGAAGATATGTCTATGATGGGAGACGAAATCTGATGAAGAGATTATTTTGTACCAGCATTCTAATTCTCTGTCTGGTTTGGTTGACAGGTAATACTTTGTTTTATGCGCAGGACAATCAGAAACCAGAACCGCCTAAGTCAGCAGATATTGTATCTCCCACGACCACGGCGCCTTTGATGCCGCCAGCCAAAGAACCTAAAAAGGCACCGGTCATTGACTCTATAGAAATAGTCGGACTGCAGCAGGTGAATCACCAGACCATATTAAATAAACTGCAGTCCAAAAAAGGCGAGCCGTTTTCCCAGTCAGTTCTGGAAGAGGATATCCGCCGGCTTTATGAAAGCAATCTTTTTCTCAAGATTGACTGGAAAGTGGATGATGTGGTTGCCGGCGAAAAAGTAAAGATTATCCTGACCGTGGAAGAATCAGTAATGATTCTGGAGGTTAAGTTTGAAGGAGTGGATGAGTTTTCTCTGAGCGCCTTGAAGGGAGTTCTTAAGATTAATGATAATTCAGCGTTGAATACGTTTTTGGTTAAGGCAGATATCAAGGCACTGGTTGATAAATACCTGGAAAAGGGCTACTATTTTGTTGATATAAACTACCGCGTGGATAACGGCATTAAGGGAAAGATTCTTACCTATATAATCCGCGAGGGGCCTAAGGTCAAGATAAGCGATATTCTTTTCAACGGGAACAAATCATTCCCATATGAACCGCCTAAATATATCTGGGGAAAGGCATATAACGTCTTTTATGAGATATTTTATGAGCATCCACTTTATAATGCAATAAAACAGGACAATGCCACCTATTACCAGGAAAAAGAACTTGTTCTGGATGTGGAACGGCTCAAGAAATTTTACCGTGATAGCGGCTGGCTGGATGTCAACATTTTTATCGAGGATGTGGCCTTTAATTCCAGAAAGAACCTGGTTACGATTACTATTCACATTGATGAAGGTGAACGTTTTAAGGTTGGTAAACTCATCGTATCGGATAATAAGATTATTACTACTGCTGATATCTTTGCCAAGACCAAGGTAAAAGCGGGGGCGGTATATGAGATGGAAGCCATTCTTAAGGATATTAATTCCATTAAGGCGCTCTACGGCAAATTAGGTTATATTGACTGCGATGTGGAGATAAAGACCCACTTCCCGGCCAAGCCGGCTATTGTGGATTTGGCATACGAGGTTAAAGAAGGCCAGCCCAGTTATCTGGAGAAGATAAAAATCATCGGCAATGATAAGACCAAGGACAAGGTGATTCGTCGCGAGATGGTCATTGCTCCGGGCGAGTTGATGGACTACAGTTTAATCAGGGAAAGTTTAGACCGGGTCAGCCGCACCCGTTACTTTAAGGACATGGATTTTGATATAGAAGAGGGCTCTCTGCCCCAGCATAAGAATATGGTACTCAAGGTTGACGAAACTACTACCGGGATGCTGAATTTCGGCGGCGGCTACAGTTCCAGTTTCGGATTTAGCGGCATTATTCAGTATGACCAGATAAATTTTGACCTGGCCAATCCGCCCGAGAGTTTCGCTGGATTTTTCACCGGCAAGTCATTTGCCGGGGGCGGCCAGCGGCTTCGGCTTAGCTGGCAACCGGGCATTTCAACCTCGCAATATGGCATCTCTTTCACCGAGCCGTATGTTTATGATAAACCACTGGAATTGAATGTCAACATCTCCGGATTTGAACGCGATTGGATTGATTACAGCGAAAATCGTGATAGCATTGATTTTACCCTGGCTAAACGTTTCAAGAAAACCTTGTTGATAGGTGCCGGACCGCGTACTGAACAGATTGATATTAGTAATGTGGATTCGGATGCGCCGCAGTCGATTAAGGATTTAAGAGGCAGTAATTCTCAGCAAAGCATTACTTATTTTATAGAGAATGATACCCGGAACCGATGGTATTTCCCCAACGGCGGCTATCGGGTGCGTCTCTCGGAAGAATATGCCGGCGGATTCCTGGGCGGTGATTTCGATTTCACAAAAACCATTCTTACGGCTGATAAATATAATACCTTATTTGACTTGTCAGATAATAAACCTATTGTCCTGAGTATTAACTCCAAATTGGGGCAAGTGGAGCGGTTCGGCGATACTGCCGTTACGCCTTTCTTTGAGAAGTTCTATGGCGGCGGATTTAAGAGCGCTCGGGGCTTTAGGTACCGAACGATTAGCCCAAAGGTGGATGGCGTGCCGGTGGGCGGTAAAATTATGGGGGTTTTTAATAGCGAATTATCTTATCCGCTATATACCGAGGAAATGGCCGGCGCTACGATGGAGATTATGAGGTTCGGTGTTTTCTACGATGCGGCCAATGTGGTTAATACCTGGGATGAATTCAAATGGGCGACCACCCGGACATCTTTCGGCTACGGCTTAAGATTCCAGATAGGAATGATTCCGGTATCGTTGGATATTGCCTATCCCCTTAGGCAACAGCCGGATGACGAGATTCAACGCATTCAGATGAATTTGGGATTTGGATTTTAGAAACTTGCAATTATAATATGGTTATTATAGAATAACTGGATGAAAATAATAGAAATCCCGCCTTTAGGCGGGATAAGGGACTGTAACGCCTCCGCCGATATTCATCGGTGTATGCTAACACTCCCTAAAAGGAGATTGCTTATGAAGACCACAGGTGTTATTATTGGGATTATTATAATTGGTATAATTGGCTGTTATTCGGCCATTATCGCCCAGGATGATGCCACGCCGCTGCCCAGGCCGGCGACCGCAGGAAGTCCCGTAGGGGCGCTGGATTCCGAACATACCGCGCCGCCTGATGTAAAGACGCCTTCGGCTGATACACCGGGGACAGAAATAAAACCCAATCCGAACATTGCGGCATTTCCGTTCAAGGTCGGCGTGGTTAATATTGCCGAAGTTTTTGATAAATACAGCAAGACCAAGGAATATGAGAGAATACTGCAGAAAGAGAAAGAACGTGAGGAATTACTTATAAACGAAATAAAAATGAAGATAAAGAAATTACGGGAAGAAATAGATGTATTATCGCCTGGTAGTGAACTCTATCGAGAGAAGAGCGAGGAATTAGCTAAAGAACAAGCCCGATATGAATACAGGGCTAAAACCTGGAATGAGCATATCAAGAATAAGGTTAATGAGCAAACTCTTAAATTATATAAAGAGATTCGTGAGACAATAACTAAATATGCGGTTGATAATGGTTATACCTTTATTTTTAAGTCAGACCCGACGTTATCCGCGACTCCTCAGGGTGATGATGTGACCCAGCAAATTAGTATCAGGACTGTCCTCTATGCGCCCAGAGAAACGGATATCACCGAGGATATTATTAAGATATTGAACAAGTAAAAGTAGGTAGTATCAGGCGTGATATCTAGGCAACTATATGAAACGAACCTCATTTCCTACTGCTGAATCCATCGCTAAATTGCTCAACGGCAAGGTCATTTCTGGCAATAAAGATATTGTTATCAGAAACTATGCTACGATTGACCAAGCAAAGTCAGGCGATATCACCTTCTTGGCCAACCAGAAATATTTACCGCTTCTTAAAGACACTAAGGCGTCAGCCATACTAATGGCGCAGGCATTCAAGGAGGCACCATTAGGTATAACCGTGATTCTGGCAGATAACCCTGACTTGGCATTTAGTCGGGTGGTGGAATATCTCAATCCGCCCCAGGATAATGTCTATAAAGGTATCCATTCTAAGTCATCTGTTGCCAAAGGTGTGAAATTAGCTAAAGGCGTTTCCGTCGGCATCTTTACGGTCATTGAAAAGGGCAGTGTGATTGGAGAAAAGACAATTATTTATCCCAGTGTTTATATCGGTCACTCGGTTAAGATAGGCAGAAACTGCCTGATTTATCCCAATGTGGTTATTAGGGAAGATACGGTACTCGGAGATAATGTTATAATCCACAGCGGGACAGTTATTGGCTCTGACGGATTTGGATTTACTCTGGAAACCCGCCCGAACGCCGAAGGCGGGCGGGAAGCCAAGAGGATGAAACTACCGCAGAGGGGCAATGTGGTCATTGAAGACAATGTGGAATTAGGCGCTAACTGCACGGTTGACCGGGCCAGATTTGGCTCAACCATCATTAGGAAAAACGTCAAGATCGATAACCTGGTTCATATTGCCCACAATGTTGAAGTCGGCGAGAACACCCTTATTATTGCCGGCGCAGTCATCGGCGGCTCTGCCAAGATTGGCAAGAATGTCATACTGGCCGGTCACAGCGGGGTTGATGGACACGTTACTATCGGAGATAATGTTAAGGTCGGCGCCAAATCAGGCGTGGTCAAAGACATTCCGCCTGATACTATGGTCGCCGGTTTTCCGGCCCGGCCCTACCGCGAACACCTTAAAGAACAGGCAATCCTTAATAAGCTCCCTGAGATTCTCAAGAATCTAAAGAAGTAATTAATAATTACCCAATCGGCACGCCTTCGCTATGGGTCATTTTCTGGTAGGCGTCTAATAATTTCTTGAAGTGTTTGCCCGGTTTGCCGTCGCCTATGGGTCGGTCGTCTATTTCTATCACCGGAATCAGTTCTGCCCCGGACCCGGTCAGGAAACATTCCTCGGAGGTGTAGATATCGTGCACGGTAAACGGTTCCTCAATCATCTGATAATCCATCTTTTTGGCAATCTCAATGACACAGCCCCGGGTGATGCCTTCCAGTATGCCTAAATATGCCGGCGGGGTGTATAACTTGTGCGAGTTCTTGACGATAAAGACATTATCAGCCGTGGCTTCAGAGACATAGCCCTCGTCATTGAGCATAATGGCTTCATCTGCCCCGTAGGTAAATGTCTCCAACTTGGCCAGGATATTATTGAGGTAGTTCAATGATTTTATCTGTGAATTAAGCGTATCCGGGCGATTGCGTCTGGTAGCTGAAGAGATGACCTTGATGCCGGTCTGGTATTTCTCCGGCGGATAAAGGGCAATCTTGTCCGCCATAATAACGATAGTCGGCTCGGAACACTTGCGCGGGTCAAGCCCCAAATCACCGGCGCCGCGGGAGACCACCAAGCGAATATAGATATCCTTTAATTCCGTTTTGCGGCAGGTCTCTATCACCAGTTGCTCCATCTTTTCCTGTCCAAACGGGATTTTGAGCATTATGGAAATAGCGGATTGGTAGAGCCGTTTGATGTGCTCGTGGAGTTTGAATACCTTGCCGTCATAAACCCGGATGCCCTCAAATACGCCGTCGCCATAGAGGAATCCGTGGTCATAAACCGAAACCGTTGCTTCCTCGCGTTTGGTATGGAATTTGCCGTTAAGATAAATGCACAGGCCCATAAGTATTCCCCTCTCTTAGATCCCGCCTGCTGGCAGGATTATACCTTGCTATCGGAGTAAATTACTTGCTATTACCAGTCGTTGTATCTCTGATGTTCCTTCGTAAATTTCGGTAATCCGGGCATCGCGGTAGAATCGTTCCACCGGATAATCCTTGGTGTAACCGTATCCGCCGTAAATCTGGATGGCCTTGTGAGCCGCATCAGTGGCTACCTCCGAGGCAAATAGTTTGGCCATGGCCGATTGTTGTGAGAACCGTTCCTTGGCATCCTTGAGCCAGGCGGCCCGCAGGGTCAGGAGCCGCGCCGCATCTATCTGGGTGGCCATATCCGCCAGCATCCACTGGATGGCCTGGAAATTGGAAATAGGCTGGTTGAATTGGGTGCGCTCCTTAGAATATTTTATGGAGGCCTCAAGCGCGGCTCGGGCAATGCCCACAGCCTGGGCTGCAATGCCGATTCGCCCGCCGTCTAAGGTCTGCAGTGCAATCTTGAATCCGCCGCCCAATGGGCCTAATATGTTTTCCTTGGGTATTCGGCAGTCCTCAAAGATAAGTTCAGACGTTGATGATGCCTTAATGCCTAACTTCTCTTCTACCTTGCCGACCTTAAATCCGGGCGTACCTTTTTCCACGATAAAAGTGGAAATGCCTTTATGTCCTTGTGTCTTATCGGTAAAGGCGGTAATTACGGCAATATCAGCCTGAGCGCCGTTGGTGATAAAGAGTTTCGTGCCGTTAATAATCCAATTATTGCCGTCCGCAACTGCGCTGGTTTTGATATTAGCCGCATCAGAGCCGGCTGATGGCTCGGTCAAGCCCAGGCATCCGATTTTGACGCCCTTAGCCAGGGGAGTCAGGAATTTCTGTTTCTGCTCTTCTGTGCCGGCCGAATATATCGGATCGCAGCAGAGCGAGGTATGGGCCGAGACAATCACTCCGGTCGAGGCGCAGGCCGTTGAGATTTCCTCTATGGCCACTGCATAAGAGACGTAATCAAGTCCGGCACCGCCGTATTTCTCCGGGAAGGGGATGCCCATAAACCCGAGTTCTGCTAATTTCTTTATTGTTTCTATGGGGAATTTGCCCGAGTGGTCTGATTCTGCGGCCAGCGGTTTGATTTCACTTTCAGCAAACTCCCTGATGGTCTGCTGGAGCATCTTTTGTTCTTCGGTCAGGCGAAAATCCATTCAGACGTCCTTGTTATTCCATTGAATACCTGATAACTGGGTATATTTATAGACACTTCTATATCAATGTCAAAGAAAATAATAATAAATCTTGTTGCCACAAAGACACCAAGACACTAAGAATTCTTTGTGTCTTAGTGGCTATCCTTTGAAATTCCATACAATGAATTAAATAGATTTGCTAAAAGGTTGTAATATTCTCATTGGTTGGTAACATTATATATATGGATAAAAAAAAGCATAAGGAGTTTATCGGCTGGCTGGAGTCGTGCCGAAAACCCCTGATGAATTATATCAGGTATATAATCTGGAATAAGGAGCAATTTGAGGATGCCTTCCAGAATACGGCTCTTGAGGGCTGGAAGAAGTTCGCATCGTTTTCCGGAGATGAGAAATGGTTCCGGGTCTGGATGTTCCATATTGCCAATTATGTGGTGCGTAACCTGAATCGGGCCCATAAGAAAACCGAGGAACTAAAGAATCCATCCAGGGTAAACGATGAAACTGAAGCGCCAACAACCACTGATTTCCCCCTTAACAAAGGGGGATTGGAGGGGGTTGTTACTTCTTCAGTTGTTCATTTGTCTGAGTTACTTGATACAATGGAGGATAAGGTAAAAGAATCAGTGGTGGCTCTGCCTGATAACGAACGTCAGGTCTTCCTGCTTCGTGCAATGGCCGAGTTTTCCTATGAGGAGATTAGTAAAATCCTGGATATGCCTATAGGCAGCGTCATGGGCTATTTAGCCCGGGCCAGAATAAAACTAAGAGAGAATTTATATGAATATGCCCGAGAACTCAAATATATCTGATAGCGCTCAGGAAGAGGCATTTGACAAGAAGGTCTCTTCTATTATAAGTAAGGATATGGGGTCAAATAATACTTTTCCTGTCTCATCCCGCCTTAGCGGGAGCGCCTTAGATGATGCCATATGGCAGAATACCCGGGAATTATTGGACTATGAATTGGAAAAACGCCTGGTCTGGCAGAGAATAGGGTATTTTATTTCTACCTCAGCCGCGGCGGTTATCCTTCTATCTGTGATTGTTTATATACTTCTGGCGCCGGCCGGTATTCCTTCCAATTGGCTTTCTGCAATGGAGCAGGAGCACCAATCCTTTATTCAGGGAAATGTTAAACCGATTACCAGCACGGACTTGACCGGTTCCTTGAGCGCTCATCTCCGCACGGGGAATCTACTCTCCGGCAATGAATGTTGTTGTACATTGCTTAAGAGCAATAAAGAACTCCGGCTAGAAGGCGGAGATACTAAATCAATTGGCGGATGTCCTTGTGCGGCTATCTATGCCAAATATAATGTCACGCCGGTGACGTTTATGTTATTTGAAGCATCTGGTGGTTTTGGCAGGATAGAATCGGCATACCGTTCTTATCCTAGCCCAATCTGGACAGATAAGACAGGTAAATTTAATGTGGCAGTAAAACGGTTACCTAATTGCCTGATTGGCGTTATATCGGAATTAGATGAGCAGACACTGGTTAAACTATTGAAGAACGTAGATACTATGGGAAGTGACTGTAAGTGCGGGCATAAGTAATATGATATATAAAATATCTGTATTTATTGTACTTTCAGGTGTTCTGCTCGGCTGTGCTGGGCCGGCGTCAATAGGCCGGGAATCACTGACCGCGGTCGAATCCAAATACCGGCCTTCGGACAAGAAGCCGGTATTGCCTACGCTCAAATCAGATTCGCCGCTATCAGATTTTATAACCTATGCCATTATGAATAATCCCGAGGCCGAGGCCGCATTCTACGACTGGAAGAAAACGGTTGAAGAAATAATGATAGCCCAATCATTGCCTGACCCCAAATTGACCTTGAGTTCAGAGATAATGTCGTCAGTTGAAAAGTTCCTGGTTGGTTTTATGCAGGATATACCGGCGGCGGGTAAACTGGCCCTGGAGGCCGAGGTGTTTTCTCTGGAGGCGCAGAAGAAACGATACCTGTTTGAACACCAGTTGCTTGAGACCATCTTCAATGTAAAACAGGCCTATTATGAATATTACCTCCTGCAGGAAAAGATACGGCTGGCCAAAGAGATTATTTCCCTGATTGAGACGCAGGAGAAATCAATCCGGGCGAACTTTGAGACCGGGTCTGGTATGACTGAGGAACTTGTTATGGTCCAGTCAGAGCAGGCCATGTTACATAACGAACTGGTTAATTTAGAGGATTCCCTCAAGCCATTGATGGCCAGGTGGCGCAAAGCGCTGGGTGTCGCGCCTAATGAACCCGAAGGAACCGCGTCCAGCGAATTCCAGCCGCCGATGCCAAACGAGGCATTCACAGAGCATATCCTGCCGCCTGAAACTGACTTATTAAATGAGTTGTTAAAGCATAACCTCCATCTCAAGGCGTTGTCTGCCGAAGTCAGGCAGGCGCAGGTTATGGTGGAACGTTCTTATAAGGAAAGGAATCCTGATTGGAGTGTTGGCGTGGGAACGGATGCCAAGAAGGACAAATTGAACTGGATGCCCGAAGTAAGTATGACCCTGCCTATCTGGCGCCAGAAGATAGCCGCACAAATCGCCTCAGCCCAGGCCAATGAGAAGCAGGCCAAAGCAATGCTCTCGGCTGACCAGATTAATCTGGCGGTCGTGCTGGCTGAGAAGTCATTCGCCTGGCGTGAACTCCAGAGGCAGAGCCGGCTCATCAGGGAAAAACTGATGCCTCTGGCCGAGGCAAAACTTAACAGCATAGACGCGTCTTTTAAAACAGGCCGGATTAGATTCACTGACTGGTTTAATGCCCGGCGGGAGTTATTGGAGTTGAAAACCCAGCTGGCTGTAGTGAATGCCCAGCGCGAGATTGTCTTTGCCGACATCTCGCTTATCGCGCTATGCACCAGCGTTGGGGAAACATCTAAATTATTTAATAAATAGGGGATATTCCCGGTGTCATTCCTCCCGCTTCGGCGGGACGGGAATGATAAGAGGGGATAGGAGATTATTTATGAAATACTTAATTTTTGGGGTATTGATTATTCTGGTAGTTGCGGCTCTGGTCATCGGTGGCAAGACCTTATTGAACAAAGACGCTTCACACGATAACCACTCTTCACAGACCACAGGCGAGTCAGCCAAGAAACAGATGTATCACTGCCCGATGCATCCGACCTATATCTCCGACAAGCCCGGGGATTGCCCGATTTGCAATATGAAACTGGTGCCGATGAAAGAATCAGCCCAGGAATCATCCAGCCGGATGGAAGGCCAGGCAACCGTGGCCATAACGTCCCAGCAGGAGCAACTCATCGGCGTCCGGAAAGAGAAAGTCACCGGCCGCTCCCTGACACGGACGATTCTGGCCGTCGGGACAATCGTATATAACGCACAAAAGATGTATCATATCAACACCAAGATTGCCGGCTGGGTTGATAAGATGGATTGTTGCGCCCTGGCCGGCAAATTCATAGAAGCAGGGACGCCTTTATTCAGCATTTATAGCCCGGACCTGGTTGTGGCGCAACAGGAATACCTGTCCGCCCTGGAGATGATGAAGAAGGCGGAAGAGGCCAAATCGCCTGAGATGATAAAAAGCGCCGGGCAATTGGTGAGCGCCACCAGGCAGAAACTCGTTTTCTGGGATATTTCAGAAGACCAGATTGACAAAATAGCCGAGGAAGGGAAACCATCAAGAACCCTGTGGATTACCACGCCGGGCGCAGGTTTTATTGTCGGCGATGAATTGCACCTCGGCCAATATATTACTCCCGGAGAAATGATATATAAAGTTGCCGACACGTCAACCATCTGGGTTGAAGCGGAAATATATGAGTATGAACTGGCCTATATTAATGTTGACGATGATGTGGAAGTAGGGGTTTCTGCTTATCCGGCTGACAGGTTTATGGGTAAGATAAGATATATTTATCCTTTTGTCAATCCGACCACCCGCACTATCAAGGTGCGTGTTGAGATGGATAATCCAGAGTATAAACTCAAGGCGGATATGTATGCCGATGTTCTGCTGAAGAAAGAGGTCAGCGTAAAACTGGCGGTTCCAGTTGAGGCGGTTATGGATACCGGCAAGCGCCGGATTGTTTTCGTGGATAAGGGCAATGGCGTGTTTGAACCGCGGGAGGTAAAACTGGGCGGTAAATTAGACCACTATTATGAGGTTGTTGAGGGATTGTCTCAAGATGAGACCGTGGTTGCCTCCGGCAATTTCCTGATTGACTCTGAATCCAAACTGAAATCAGCCACCCAGAATATGGGCTCGGGGCATAAACACGGGGAGGAAAAGAAGTAGTCTATAGAGATAGGCGTTCTAATCCCCCTATTTCCCCCTTTGCAAAAGGGGGATTAAGGGGGATTTTAGCAATGTTAGTGTCAATAATATGTTAAAAAGTATAGTTGCTTTCTCGGCCAACAACAGGTTCCTGGTCTTGATCTTTTGTGCCGTGGCGGTTGGGTTTGCTATTTATTCAGTCCAGAATATCCCGCTCGATGCCATCCCGGACCTGTCTGACACCCAGGTGATAGTATATTCCCGCTGGGACCGCAGCCCGGATATAATAGAAGACCAGGTGACCTATCCGATTGTCACCGCAATGTTGGGCGCGCCCAAGGTCAAGGCCATCCGCGGCTTCTCGGACTTCGGGTTTTCCTATGTCTATATCATCTTTCAGGACGGCACCGACATCTACTGGGCCCGGTCCCGCACTGTGGAATACCTGAGCAAAATTCTGCCCCGCCTGCCTGAAGGCGTCAAGACCGAAATCGGGCCGGACGCCACCGGCGTGGGCTGGGCTTATCAGTATGCCCTGGTGGATAAGACCGGCCAGAACGACCTGGCGCAGCTGCGTTCTTTCCAGGACTGGTATCTGAAATATTATATCCAGAGCGTGCCCGGCGTGGCTGAGGTGGCTTCTATCGGCGGGTTCCAGAAGCAGTATCAGGTTAATATCAATCCCAATACATTGGTCGGCTATAATATCCCGTTGATGAAGGTGGTTGACGCCATCCGGGACAGCAATAACGATGTGGGCGGCCGGCTGGTGGAATTCTCCGGCGCAGAATATATGGTGCGCGGACGCGGCTATATCAAATCCACCAGCGACATTGAAAATATCGTGGTCGGCAACGATGAAAAGGGTACTCCGATTCTGGTCAGGAGTATTGCCAAGGTCAGCATCGGCCCTGATATCCGCCGGGGCGTGGCGGATTTGGACGGCATCGGCGACACGGTCGGCGGAATCGTGGTGGTGCGCCACGGCGAGAACGCCCTCAATGTCATAGAACGTGTTAAGGCCAAGATAGAGGAAATAAAACCATCCCTGCCCAAGGGCGCTGAGATTGTCACCACCTATGACCGCTCGGAACTTATTCATGAAGCCATTGGCACCCTCAAGCACCAATTAGTGGCGGAAATGATTGTAGTCAGTTTGATTATCCTGCTCTTCCTCTGGCATATCCCATCGGCCCTGGTGCCGATTATCACCATACCGGTAGCGGCCTTACTGGCCTTTATCCCGATGTATGGGATGGGACTGTCTTCAAATATTATGTCTATCTCCGGCATTGCCATTTCTATCGGTGTGCTTGTGGACGGCGCCATAGTGGAGGTGGAGAATGCCTATAAAAAGCTGGAAATCTGGATAGAAGGCGGCCGGGTGGGCGACCCGCACAAAATCCGAATTCAGGCATTGCAGGAAGTCGCGCCCTCCATATTCTTCTCGCTCTTGGTCATTGCGGTTGCTTTTATGCCCATATTCACACTGATGGAACAGGAGGGCCGGTTGTTTAAGCCCCTGGCTTATACCAAGAACCTGACTATGGCTATTGCTGCGCTATTAGCCATTACCCTTGACCCGGCCATCCGCCTGCTCTTTATGAAAATGGATTATTTCAAGCCCAAGTCAGCGCTGGGCAAGATATTCGCTTGGCCCGCTAATCAGGTACTGGTCGGCAAATACTACAAGGAGGAAAATCACCCGGTCAGCAAAACGCTCTTCTGGTTTTACGAGCCGCTCTGTAAGTTCGTGCTGAAATATCCCCGGACCATAATCATAACGGCAGTATTATTAATCATAAGCGCCATACCGGTCTACTTCAAACTTGGTTCTGAATTTATGCCACCGTTAAATGAGGGTAGTATCCTTTATATGCCTACCACGCCGCCGGGCATCTCGGTCACCGAGGCCCATCGGTTGCTTCAGATGCAGGACAAGATTATCAAAAGTATCCCGGAGGTGGCCAGCGTCTTTGGCAAGGCCGGACGGGCCGAGACCTCGACCGACCCAGCGCCGTTCTCTATGATGGAGACCACCGTGGTCTTAAAGCCGCGTGAACAATGGCGCAAGGTTGACCGCTGGTATTCAGACCTGCCGAAAATACTGCAATGGCCGTTCCGGTCTATCTGGCCGGACCGGATTTCCTGGGATGATATCATAAATGAACTGGACTCCAAGATGCAATTCCCGGGTGTGGTCAATGCCTGGACCATGCCCATCAAGGCTCGGATTGATATGCTTACCACCGGTGTGCGCACGCCCATTGGCATCAAAATCTACGGAGCTGACCTCAAGGAGATAGAGCAGATTGGCACGCATCTGGAAATGATTCTCCGGGGTATCACGGGCACGCGCAGTATCTATGCCGAACGGGTCACTGGCGGCTATTTCCTGGACTTTGACCTCAAGCGCGAGCAACTGGCCCGCTACGGTATCAGCGTCAAGGATGCCGAGATGGTCATTATGTCAGCTATCGGCGGCGAAGGCATTACCACCACCATTGAAGGCCGGGAACGTTACTCGGTTAATGTCCGTTATGCCCGTGAATTAAGAGACGACCTGACTGACCTCAAGCGGGTGTTGGTTCCAGTGACCATAGGAGGTTCCGAAGGCGATGCGATGTCCGGCGGCCCAAACCCGCCTGTTATTAGGCAGATTCCATTAGCCGAACTGGCTGATATTCATTTCTCTACCGGTCCGGCTATGATTCGTAATGAGAATGGGCTCCTGGCCGGTTATGTCTATGTGGATATTACAGACCGTGACGTAGGAAGTTATGTTACCGAGGCAAAAGAGGCCGTTAGGAAGAACCTGCCAATACCGACCGGTTATTCTATTGCCTGGAGCGGCCAGTATGAGAATATGCTCCGGGTCAAAGAGCGGCTGAAAATCGTTATACCCCTGACGCTCTTTATCATCTTTGTGCTATTGTATATGAATACTAAATCAACATTTAAGACATTGCTAGTATTGATGGCGGTTCCGTTCTCGCTCATCGGCGCAATCTGGTTTATGTATCTTCTGGATTATAATATGTCCATAGCGGTCTGGGTCGGAATGATTGCCTTGATGGGGCTGGATGCCGAGACCGGCGTCTTTATGCTCCTGTTCCTGGACCTGTCGTATTATGACCGGGTGCGTAAAGGGACGATGAAGACCTATAATGATTTGCACGAGGCCGTGATTTATGGAGCGGTCAAGCGCATCCGGCCCAAGATGATGACGGTCGGCACCACCTTTATCGGCCTGATACCGATAATGTGGTCAATCGGCACCGGCGCGGATATGATGAAACGCATCGCCGCTCCGATGGTGGGCGGGCTTGCGACATCATTTATCATGGAACTCCTGGTCTATCCGCCCATTTACCTGCTCTGGAAATGGCATGGAGAGATGAAAAAGGGGACGGTGGATGTTAATAAGTTACCTATTCCTGAACTAAAGGAGCATTAAAAGTGCCTAACAAAATAATGTCATTGCGAGGGATTCCCGCTGGAAGCGGGATAAAATCCACGGCCGAAGTCATGCCCGAACGTGGTCAATCGAAATGCGCGATAAATTACAAAATCTTGTAATATTTTCAGTGGTTGATGACATTATATATATGTAATTCGGAGATGGCGCATAACGAAGTGATTTATGCCAGAGAGATAAAAATATGAATATGCGATTGCTGTTGGTTCTGGCGCTTCTGGTTGGATTTGCCTTCTTGGGCGCATCCTGCCGGAGCAGTGCGTCTGATTCTGATGGACCAGACCATCAGAAGCATTCGGGTTAGCAAGGATGTCATTAAAAACCGTAAATTTACCCGGCTCCCAATTAGAGCGGGGTTTAATGGCCCGTACGGGCCAGGAGGGAATGTATTATGAATAAATGGAAGATAGTAACAGGCGGGCTGGTGGCGTTTGCAGTCCTGACCGCAGGCATTTATATCTATGCTGAATCGTGCGGTAGCCACGATAAAACCAGCGGCAGCGGTAAATCATGCGGTAGCGGTGATAAATGCGACCATAGTGGCAAAAAGGCCGATGCGGATAAGACGCCGGAGAATCTTATCAAGCAGGCCGATAAACTTCTGAAAGAAGTGGACAAGACCAAGGATATCAAGCCCTTAATGACTCATTGCCAGGAGATGATGTCCAAGTCGCTGACTATGGTAGCGGAATGCAATCGTACGCTCAAAGGCGAGAAACCAGATATGGCCAAGGTAGCCGGGACCGTTGATACCGCCAATAAGTTGATGGCCAAGTCAACAGAACTGGCCGATAAATGCCTGTCCCTGATGCCCAAACCGGAAAAGGTTGAGGAAAAGGGCGAGGCCCAGACGCTCTATGTCTGCCCGATGGGTTGTGTGGAGCCGCAGGCCGAGCCGGGCCGATGCCCCAAGTGCGGTATGAACCTGGAGAAAAAGAAGTAGATAGATAGGGGAATTTCCTCTGGCGCACCGCGAAGAATATATACACCCCCCTTAATCCCCCTTAACAAAGGGGGACTAAAAGGGGGTTGTCCCTTTGTGACCTTTGTGCTCTTTGTGGTTAGTCCCTATCGTCATTTCCTTGATTCCTCTCTAATATTTTTATATTGTATTATCTATGAAAGATATTCTTAAAGTCGAACACATTGAATGGGTCAAACTCCTGGACATGAAATCCATCAAATATCCCTTGATGATAAGCGGGGTGCCGTCCCTGGAACTCAAGGAACTGCTCCGGATGGGTTTCAAGATGGATTACCTTAAACTATGCAGCCATACTAATAAAGATAGTTACGGCCCGCTGGCCCTGAAACAGGAATTGGCCAAGTATTACAATGTCAAGGTTGATAATATCGCCATGTGCGCCGGGGCCAATATGGCCATCTATCTCCTCTGCGCCGGGTTGCTCAAGTCCGGCGATGAGATTATCCTGGAATCGCCCTGCTACGGGCCGATGATGCGCTCAGCCCAATCACTGGGCGCCAAGATAGTTCCTCTGCCCAGACGGATAGCCAACAACTGGCAACCTGACCCGGATGAACTGGACCGCCTGATTACCCGCAAGACCAAACTTATCCTGCTGACTGATTTGCATAACCCTTCCGGCGTCAAGATGGATGAAGCCGTCATCCGCGGGCTGGTCAAGGTGGCCGAGAAGCACCAGGTCTATATCGCCTTTGACGAGGTCTATAAGGATTTCCTGTTCGACCGGCCTCGCCAGCCGTTCTGCAAGTCCAGCCCGATGGCCATTACGCTGTCCAGTCTGACCAAGGTCTATGGCCTGGGCCTGATGCGCACCGGCTGGATTATGGCATCGCCCAAACTCACCTACTTGTTCTCCCGGACCTATGACTATATGTCAGCCAGCGATGCTTATCCGGCCCAGATGATTTCGCTGTTCTGCATGCGCCATATCTCAGCCCTGATAAAGCGCACCAAGGCCATAGTCGGCAATAAAAGGCAGATAATCAAGGACTGGATAGCCCAAGAGCCGCGCCTGCAATGGCGCGAACCGGCCGGCGGTATCGTCTGCTTTATCAAATTACCGTTTAAGGATTCATTCAGATTCCAGCAACATTTGTTCAAGCGCTACCAGACCGCGGTCGTGCCCGGCGAATACTTCGGCACACCGGGCTATATCCGGATTGCCTCAGGCACCAAACCCCATCTCCTCAAACAGGGCCTGAAGAACATTTCCGCGGCTTTAAGGAATTGGTAAGAATTAACCACAAAGAACACAAAGGCCACAAAGAAGAGAACACGAATAGCACGAATTATACGAATCCCACGAATAAATTTCCACATCCCCCTTTGAAAAAGGGGGAGTGAGGGGGATTTTTACTGCACTTTTTAGCCCTCAAATACCCCCATTTTTAGACCCAAAATGCCCATTAGGAGTGGCAAATTGTTGCAAAATGTTGAAAGGAGTGCAGGATATGACATTAGAAAGGGGGGAGATACCCCACCCCCCTCACCATAACCCCCCACCCGGTTCGCCATAACCACCCATACAATGCGCCATAACCTCCGGCCGGATTCGCCATAACTCCCCGCCGGATTTGCCATAACCTCCGGCCGAATGCGCCATAATCTCCGGCTGGATTTGCCATAACCTCCGTGCAGATGCGCCATAACCTCCGGCTGGATTTGCCATAACCTCCGGCTGGATTTACGATAATCTCCCGGCGGATTCGCCATAACGACCGGCCAGAATTGCCATAATGACCGGCTGGATTTGCCATAATGCCCGGCCGGATTTACGATAACTCCCGGCCAGAATTGCCATAATCTCCGTGCGGATTTACGATAATCTCCCGTGTCTTGTAAGATATGAAGGGGGTCTTTAAGAAAAATACGGATGTTTGGGGCAAATAACTCTATGCCCCCTATAGGGTGTAGGGTATATACCTATAGGGTATAGGGGGGATGGCCGTATAATTCAGTATGGTGCTGGAATTATAAATAATAAATTTGTCAAGGGGGAATTTTTATTTTCCGCAACAATATTTATATTTTTTGCCACTTTTACATGGACATGGACTATTACGTCCCCTTTTTTTAGGTTCAACAGATTGTTTATCTGTAGCGTTATTATATTTCTGGGATTTTTGAATTACCTGTATATTGTTAATAACTTGGGTATGCGTTATATTTAGTTTTTCTCCTTTAGGTAATATCTGAATTAGTAAATTAATTACAGCTATTAAAATCATGATATAAGCACATAGTTCGGACTTATTATTAGGTAGAAATTTAGAAACCGCTGATAATTTAGGCAACTCATTTCGGACTTGATTATTAATTTCTTCTGTCGTAGCGCCCTTCTTCATAGCACCCTGTAAGATTTGAGATAAACGCTGAAGTTCTAAAATAGTATGTTCTGGAGCTTTAAGAAATTTGATAGTATCATCAATAAATTGATATGTGCCATCAAGTATGTGAGCGCTCTCCCCGCACTTAGGACATGTACTTCTGCAATTAGTAAACGTAACACTACCAGCGTTACCGCCAATTATGTTATTAAGTACGAAAAACGTGCCACAGGAATCACAAATTGCTGGTATCTTTGCCATAATGCTCCTAAATTTCGAAGATGCCTTACTTATCTCACTTTTGTTGCTGAGTTAAATTTGACTAACGCCGTCCAGTTTATCACGCCATTCTTGCAGAATTCCTTGCCGAATTCAAATGTGAAATTATTAATCAGCTTTGAGTATGCTTCAATGAACTCTTCATTCTTCTCTTTTGCTTTATGCCCTAAAGGTTCAATTATCTGGATATATAATTCAGCATTATCTGATATAAATTCCCAGAATCTCTGACCGCAGAGTTTTAAGTAATCGTCTTTTTCGGGCTGGTTATCACGACCGTAGCAACAACCATTAACTGCTACAATTTTCTTCTTGGCAACATTAGAATGCAAAATCCGCTTTGCCTTCTTAAAATTATCAGTCATCTTTTTAATCTGGCTATTATTACCCCAATTCGGGCCAGATTTTATGGAAACAATATATTTAATTTTGCGTTTCTCAAATTCCAAATCAACTCCTTCGGCAGACGACTTCTTCCCGTCATAAACTTTATTGCAGATAAAGATAGCCAGCCCTTCAAGGAACTCCCCGAATATTGTTTCTTCCTGAGATGATAGATGCGCATCAAGTAATGTCTTAACTAAATCCTGTGCAGTCAGTATATTCTTGGCTTTAAAAAGGTATGGATTTTTACGACTGAGAACCTTACCCAGCTTTAGAGTGCTTAAGCTTTGTAACCGGCGTTTATGGAAATTGCCGATATTATTTTCTACATAATTTTGAACTTCGCTTATGCTTATTGACTTCATAGGGTTCTTTCTTTTCATGCAAGAGAAATTCTACGGCTGTAACCTCGGATTTCACCATTTCATAATATTCCGGCACTATTTCAATGCCGATTGAATTCCGGCACATCCGTTTGGCTACCCTTGCAGTTGTTCCTGAGCCCAAGAAAGGGTCTAAAACCCAATCATGCTCACGAGTAAACAATTTTATAAACCATTCAGGCAATGCCTCCGGAAAAACTGCGCTGTGGTTTTTGTTGTTACATTCCGTAGCCATATGTAAAACGTTTGTCGGATAGGCATAATCACGTTCCAGCCAATTAGAAACATTCTTGCCGAAACCACTGCCAACTTTAGAGTTATCTCTTGTCTTATCTGTTTCGCTAAGTCGTTTTAACCTATTTTTGGCCCAGTCCCCAACCGGAACCATTACTTCTTCTTGATACATCTTAAACTTACCGGTTTTATTAAACTGCAATAATCTTTCCCATGAATCACGAAACCGGTTAGGCCACTTACCCGGATAACAGTTCTTTTTATGCCAGATTAATTCTTCAGTCCATAACCAGCCCTGCTTACGCATGGCCAGAATTAGCTCTATGACGTAGGTATGCCGCTCGCCATTCTCGGCTTTTTCTTTAATATTCAGAATAAAAGTTCCATCTGGCTTGAGAGCCCTGAGAAGTTGTTCACTTCTCGGTAAAAACCACTCAACATAATTTTCCGGTTTGATACCGCCATAAGTTTGAATTCTTCTGTCGGCATAAGGCGGTGAAGTGATAATGAGGTCAATGGAATTCTTATCGAGAGTTTTTAAGACATCTTTGCAGTCACCTAGAAGCACCTGAGTTTGAATCTCTTTCATAACAGTTAATAATAATAGCAGTTGCCATTATATCAGTCAAGTAAAATATTTAAGACATGATACTTCGCCTATTTTTTCCCGGCCACGATATTAACGAAGTTTTGGTATATGGCTTCGCCATGCTCTGTATTGTTAACCTCGGGATGGAATTGGACGCCGTAGTGCGGTTTGGAGTTATGTTTGATGGCCTGGATTTTGCAGTTATCCGACTCGGCCAGGACCGTGAATCCGGGCGCGGCTTTGACCTCGTCGTTGTGCGACTGCCAGACATTGAATTCATTAGGTAACCCCTTGAACAGGTCGTTCGGTTCTAAGATACGTATCTTGGATAGCCCGAATTCCGGCATCTCAGAGGCGCCGGCCTTACCCCCATAATATGAAGCCATTAACTGATGTCCGACGCAGACGCCTAAGATAGGGCCTTTGAATTCCTTAAAGTAGGTGGTGCATTCGCCTAACTTGAGCGATTCCCAGGCAATCCGGGCCGCGCCGCCGCTTAACACCAGTCCATCCGCGTCTATATCTTTAAGCAGGGTGGTATTGAGGATGATCTTGGTGTCGCAATCCAGTTCGCGCAGGACCCGCCAGATGCGATGGGTCCATTGCCCGCCGTTGTCAACCACATAAATCTTTGGCATGATATATAATGTTACATGAAGTTACAGTAGGGTTACATGATGTTACAGGAAGTTGCACATTCGCTGCGCTCAGTGTAAACCGTAGCCTTAAGCAACCTCTTGTAACGTTTTGTAACGTCTTGTAACCGGTTGTAACCTCTTCTTTACTCGTATTCAATCGTCCCGGGCGGTTTATGGGTGATATCAAAGACCACCCGGCTGACGTCGTCCTTCAGGGTATTGGTGATGCGCACCGATATTTTCTCCAGGACCTGATGCGGTATCTTGGAGTATGTGGCGCTCATGCCGTCCATGCTTTCTACGGCCCGGACCACCACGACATAGCCATAAGCCCGGACATCGCCGTGCACCCCGACCGCCTTGACCGGCAACAGCACCGCAAAATACTGCCAGGGTATGACCATGAGTTTGGCCTTGGACGCCATCTCCAGTTCCTCTTCGACAATGGCGCAGGCCTCGCGGACAATCGCGGCCTTGGCCGCATCGGTCGGCCCGATAATCCGGACAGCCAGTCCCGGGCCCGGGAAGGGCTGGCGTTCATAGACCGCAGTAGGCAGTCCCAATGCCTGTCCGACTAAGCGCACCTCGTCCTTGTATAAATCGCGCAGGGGCTCGACTATCTCAAATGCAATCTTGGCCGGCAGTCCGCCGACATTGTGGTGTGACTTGATGTTGTCCCTCAATCCGCCGCCGGATTCTATCCAGTCCGGGGCAATCGTGCCCTGGATAAAGTATTTGGCGCCTTGCTTCAGGGCGATTTCCTCGAATACCCGGATAAACAGTTCGCCGATGACCTTGCGTTTCTTTTCCGGGTCAGCCACGTCCTTTAAGCCGGCGTAGAAGCGGTCCGAGGCGTCAGCCACCATGACATTCAGGCCCAGGTCCTTGAGCATCTGCTCGTTAAACTTTACCTCGTTCTTGCGCATATAGCCGGTATCCACCAGCACGCACAGGAGTTGTTTGCCGATGGCCTTATGGACGATGATGGCTGCTGTGGTGGAATCCACACCGCCGGAGATACCGATAATGGCTGTACCCTTGATTTTATCCTTCAGTTCGGCTATCTTTTCGGTGATGAACTTGTCTGGTTTAAACATAGGGGGTATCGTATAATTTGGCGTGGCAGAAGTCAATTATCTCGAGATATAATTTGCTTGGCAGGATAGATAATTAGCCACAGAGACACAGAGTGCACGGAGAGAAATTATTTCTTCTTTGCGTCTTCTATTTCGTTGTCCGGCACGCCGAGTTGGCGCAGAGCTTCTTGGGCTGTTTTACGTACGTTTCTTCCGTCGATATCGGCAAGTAATTTTTTTAATTCCGGGATGGCTTCTGGCTCACCGATTTTGCCTAATGCTTCAGCAGCTTCGCTTCGTATTAAGTCATTCGGGTCGTTTAATAATTTGATTAAATCCGGTACTACTTGTTTAACTTTAAAATCGCCCAAGGCCCTAATAGAAGCATATTGAGCGCCGAGAGTCGGGCCATTCATCTTTTTTATTAGTATCGGCGTTATCTCTTGGGTGATGCCCAATGTCGCAGTGCAACTAATAACATAATAAAGACTGTAACTATTTTCGCGTTCCATCATCGCCAGTAATTCAGGAATAGATTCCGTTGCGTTAAGCCGGCCTAACGCCATAGCGGCATGGATTCGTAATGAATTATTGGGGGTTAAACATTTCCTTAATTCTGGTATGGCTTCTTTTACGCCTAATTTCCCTAAGCTGTTAATAGCTTCCTCTTGGACATAGTTTTGAGGGTCATAAATCAGTTTTAATAATTTGGTTTTCGCTTCAGTCTGTGCGCCAAGTTTATATAACAATAACGCCGCTTCCAGGCTGATATAACTTTCCTGGTTCTCCAGTAAATTAAGTAACGCTGGTATGGAATCTTTATCCGCTATTTTATCAAGTGCTTCAAGCGCCATTATTTTCACAAAGCGTTCTTTATCATTTAATGCGTTTATTGCCGCTGGTAAGGCCTCTTTCTCTTTCTTATCGGCTAATAATTTAATCGCCACACCGCGGATGTACGGATCTTTATCCATTAGAAATGCCTTTAACTCTGAAACGTTTTTAGCTTGATTGACTTTAACTCCAGCATTGTAAATTTTCGCTTGTTCGGGAGATATGTTAAAGGACAAGATAAACCATAGGAATAAACCGAGGAGGATAAGTATTATAAGAGATATGATGACTCTTGCCTTTTTCATAATCCCATAGGTATCAAATCAAATGGTGCTTGTCAAATAGAATCTGGATTCCCGCCTTCGCGGGAATGACATAGGGGAGGGGCAGGAATAACATCCGCGTCCATCTGCGTTTATCTGTGGTTAATCCCTGCGTCCCTGTGGGACTACGGGATAAGAGGCAGATAACTCGCTGCGCTCGAACTGCCTCTAATAATTCTCACCCAGGACCTCAAAATACGCCTGAGGATGCTTGCAGGCCGGGCATTCCCTGGGAGCTTCCTTGCCTTCACTGACATATCCGCAGTTGCGGCAGTGCCATTTGACCGGCGCGCTTCTCTTAAATGTCTCTTTATTGCGGAGGATATTGACCAAGCTGCGGTAGCGGGCCTCGTGGAACTTTTCCACCTTGCCAATCTGCTCGAATATCCGGCTGATTTCCGGGAATCCCTCGGCCTGGGCGGTCTGGGCAAAGTCAGAATAGATGCGGGTCCATTCCATATTCTCGCCGTCTGCCGCGGCTTCGAGATTAGACACGGTGTCTTTTATCTGGCCGGCCGGATATGATGCGGTTATTTCCACATCCCCGCCTTCCAGTTGCTTGAAGAACATCTTGGCGTGTTCCTTTTCGTTATCAGCCGTCTCCAGGAATATGGCCGAAATCTGCTCGTATCCCTCTTTCTTGGCCGCGCTGGCAAAATAGGTGTAGCGATTGCGGGCCTGGGATTCTCCGGCAAACGAAGCCAGGAGGTTCTTCTCGGTCTTGGTGCCTTTAAGTGATTTAGTCATTGCGTGCTCCCTCATAGTTTATTATTAATTGGGATTAAAAACCGATATAAATTTATTGACAATAACTAGCATTCTGATATAAGAAAAACCTCGGTTATAGCAATACGATAATCCCCGCTATTTCAATGGCGGGGTAGTCCCGCTTTAGCGGGATTGGTTGTATCCAGCGGTTAGCTGGATTAAAGTTGATAAATTGACGTTTCGATAATCCCCGCTAGCTCAATGGTAGAGTAGCCGGCTGTTAACCGGTTGGTTGTAGGTTCGAGTCCTACGCGGGGAGCCATTTCTACTTTTTCGGCAGCTGAATAATCTTTTCCTTCATCATCATCTTGGTTATCTTGATGGACCGTTGAATCATTTTAGTGGCATTATCGCGCAGTTGGTCTGTGGTCAGAATCAATTTAGCCACACCCTGTTCAATGGCTTTCATGCCGACAGCCACGGCTTCTTCCGGATAGACCCGCCAATCGCTCATGGTCGGAATCAGGTGTTCCTTGGATAATCCTTTTTTCTCGGCATATTTAGCCAGCGCCTCGGCTGAGGCGATGCACATCTCGTCCGTGATGGTTTTGGCCCGGACATCCAGCGCGCCGCGGAAGATAGCCGGGAAACCGAGCGAGTTGTTGACCTGATTCGGGAAATCAGAGCGTCCGGTAGCCACGATATCAGCCCCGGCTTCCTTGGCCTCCCAGGGCCAGATTTCCGGCACCGGATTGGCGCAGACAAAGACGATGGGCTTGGGCGCCATCATGCGAACCCATTCTTTCTTTATGACACCAGGGCCGGGTTGGGAAAGGGCCAGTAATACCTCGGCGCCTTTCATGGCTTCGGGAATATTGCCTTTGACGTTATTGGTATTGCTCTTGAGGCACATCTCCCATTTTTCCGGATGGCCGGTGGCCAGGTCCTGGCGGTCCCGGTGCAGGGTGCCCTTGGTATCGACCATAATGATGTTTTTGGGATTAACACCGGCCTTGATAATCATCCGGGCGATGCAGATATTAGCCGCGCCGGCGCCGACCATGGCTATCTTTACTTCGGACAGTTTCTTGCCCTGGATTTTCACCGCGTTAATTAGTCCGGCCAGAGTGACGGCCGCGGTGCCTTGCTGGTCATCGTGCCAGACCGGGATAGGCATTTCTTTGCGCAGGGTATCAAGAATCCTGAAACATTTTGGCTGGGCGATGTCTTCCAGATTGATGCCGCCAAAACAGGGTTCCAGATATTTGACGGTCTTGATAAATTCATCCGGGTCTTTGGTGTCCAGGCAGATGGGGAAGGCGTCAACGCCGCCCAGGTATTTGAAGAGCATGCCTTTGCCTTCCATGACCGGGATAGCCGCGTGCGGCCCGATATCGCCTAATCCCAAGACGCGGGTACCGTCCGTAATAACGGCTACGGTATTCCATTTATTGGTGTGCTCAAAGACCTTTTCAGGATTGGCCTGGATGTCCTTGCAAGGCGCGGCCACGCCGGGCGTGTACCAGATGGCAAAATCATTGTAGTCGCGGATGCAGCTCTTCGGGACTATCTCTATTTTGCCTCTGTAGAAGGGGTGCATGGACATTGCGTCTGCGGATGGCTGCTTGGCCTTATTAAGCATTTTCTGGATGGCCTCCGGAGTCGGGGCGTTGGCCTGTTTTGATTTTGCCTGCCCGACCTTTCGGTCGTTCGGGCGGGCCGCGGTGCGTTTGGACGGGGATGATGACTTTCCCTCACGGGATTCGGCTGCTGCCTTTGCCATAGGTCTTTTCCTTTCTATGTGCCACTAACCTATCGTATGGAATTTCAAAGATAAGAGAGAGATTGCTTCGCTGACGCTCGCAATGACAATCGTTCGTACTGTCATTGCGAGGAGCGGAGCGACGAAGCAATCTAATTTATCTCAGCCACGCAGTTATTATAAGTAACAAATCAATTTTGTCTATTATTAGAACGTTTAATCATGAGTTTACCGGCCTTGACCCGGGCGATAATATTGTCCGGCAGGTGGACTTCGCCTTTGGGCTTGGGTGAATTAATCAGTTTTAACAGTGCCTGATAATGATTATATGCCACTGCCTTTGTGCCGGCGATATTCTCCAGCGCCTTGGTCAGCATTTCTGTCTGGATTATAGGGTGCTCCTTTTTCAGCATATTGATAGGAAGCGAATTCTGTTTACGGGGCCTGCCTGCCGCGCTTCGCACGGCGCAGGCAAGCATCTTGGCCCGGGTGGTTTTGTCCAGGTAGTCATAGTGAGCGGAGGCGGTTTCGGACAACTGTACCAGATGCTGGCAGATGGCCGGATTGTACTTCTTTAAGAGCGGCAATAACTCATGCCTGATGCGGTTGCGGAGCATCTTTCGGTCTTTATTGGTATGGTCAATGCAATAGGGCAGTTTCTGGGCTTTGAGATACGAGATGATTTCCTTCTTGGATGTGAAGGCCAATGGCCGGACCAGATGGAATTTGGAGCCGGTAAACAGTTCCCGTTTTGGCCTGATGCTGCGCAGGCCTTTTAAGCCGGTGCCCCGGATAATCCGGAAAAGGACGGTTTCGGCGTTGTCATCAAGATTATGGCCGACCGCCACAGAGATTATTTGCTTGCGGTGACTTTTGGCTGTCTGCCTGGCGATGTCCGCAAAGAAGCGGTAGCGTTCATAACGAGCGGTTTCTTCCGGTGATTGCTTGTATTTCCGACTCAGTTGGATGATATTCCTGCGGCTGACATAGATGGGTAGGCCTAAACTGGCTGCCATATTTCGGGCGAATCTTTCGTCCCGGTCTGATTTCCGGCCCCGCATTTGGTGATTGAGATGGGCGATAATTAGGCGCCAGTCCATCTTGAACCGGCTGTTTATCTGGCAGAGTAGATTGGTCAGGGCCATTGAATCAGGCCCGCCGGACAGGCCGATAATTATCGTCTGTTTTCTCTGAAAGAGGTTATTTTCCCTGATGATACTCCATATCTGATTGGTCAGTTCCATAGTTTACTATAAACTTGTATACCCCAACCCGTCATACCTGCCCCTGCCTACGCAGGGGTAAACTTGTCCCCGCGAAAGCGGGGAGCAGGTATCCAGTCCTTTTTATCTGGATTCCCGCTTACGCGGGAATGACAAAAGAGGGTGGCGACGCAAGTAAGATTTCAATAGATTTATCCAGCCCCTTTTTAATATCCATCCGCTTACGGGGTAGTTTCAGAAATATAAACATACATTCTACGTTGGTCTAATACTCCGCAGAAAAGGGCTGGATTAATTATCCTGAAATGACGATATAATAAATATATCTTATGAGGTCTATAATAATCCTACTATTATTAGCCGGGCTGCTTCCTCTGGGTTGCGGCGGCGTGACTAACGTCTATCCGCCGACCATCCGGCCTTCGGCGTATGACCCGGAACAACTCAAACCCTTGGATTATCAGGTCATTTCCGGTGATACCATTGAAATATTCGTCTGGCAGCATACTGACTTAACCCGTGATATCATTGTCAGGCCGGACGGTAAACTTTCGTTTCCTCTTATCGGCGATATTGAGGCCCAGGGCCGGACCTTGACCGAGATAGACGACGAGGTGAGCAAAAAACTGGCCGAATACGTGGTTTCGCCCCAGGTCTCGGTGACGGTCAAGAACTTTGCCGGTGAAAAGGTGATTGTCCTGGGCGAGGTCGGCAAGCAGGGCGTCTATAAAATCTTCGGCCGAACTTCGTTTATGGATATAATCGCCGAGGCCGGCGGCCTGACCAGGGATGCCCAGTGGGGCAATGCCCTGGTTATCCGGGGCGAATTAAAGAAGGATGTTGAGAAATCAGAGACTATTTTGATAGATATCAATGAAATCATCAATGGCAATATGCGCAATAATATAGTGATTTATCCGCGCGACATTATCTATGTCTCCACCAAGCCGATTGCCGATGTGGCGCGGTATTTAAGGGATTATGTCTCGCCGGTACTGGGTAACATAGTGAGCGCCAAGATACTCAGCGATACGTTACAGAAGAAATAAGCCCGGGCATTTCTTAATTCATTTTAGTAGTAAGATTAGAAGATAACAATTATATATATTCTATGTTTAAAGACGAAGCGATTATTTATATTAAGGCCGGAGACGGCGGGAATGGCGCAGTCAGTTTCCGCAGGGAGAAATTTATAACCAAGGGCGGTCCGGACGGAGGCAACGGCGGCAAAGGGGGGGATGTGATTATCAGGGCCAATCATCACTACAATACGCTCAATCACCTGATTCACCAGACCAGATTCGTCGCCAAAGGCGGCCAGCCGGGCTCGGGTAGTAACTGCTTCGGTAAAAGCAGTGATGATTTGGTTATCAATGTGCCGCCGGGCACTATTATCTGGGATAAAGGCCGGAATCATATACTCAATGACCTTAAGGATAAGAATGATTTTGTGATTATGGCCAAAGGCGGAAAGGGCGGCCGGGGCAACAGCACCTTTGCCACGCCGATTAACCAGACCCCGCTCAAGTATGAAAAGGGCGTACTTGGCGAAGAACATCATCTGTATCTGGAACTCAAACTCATTGCCGATGTGGGCCTGGTCGGGCTGCCCAATGCCGGCAAATCAACCTTAATTAATGTGGTCTCCGATGCCCATCCCAAGATTGCGGATTACCCGTTTACCACACTGGAACCCTGCCTGGGCGTGGTTAAGGGCCCTGAATATAAGACCTTTGTAATGGCGGATTTACCGGGCCTGATTGAGGGAGCGCATAAGGGCAGGGGGCTGGGCGATAAATTCCTGCGCCACATAGAACGCACCACGATAATATTGCATCTGATTGATTTCAGCACCGAGGAACCGATTCCGGCGGTGTATCGGGGGATTCGGAAGGAATTGACGCTTTACAGCAAGACCTTGGCGCGCAAGCCCCAGATTATCGTGGCCACCAAGATGGATTTGCCCGAGGCAAAGAAGAATCTTGCTAAATATAAGGCCAGGTTAGCCAAAACCATCATTCCGATTTCAGCGGTTACTCATTTAGGACTGGATAAACTCCAGCAAGCCATCTGGAAGAAATTAAACACCGAACAAGGTAAATTATAATAGTATATTTTCCTTGTGATTTGAGAAGGAAAATATATAATGGGATAGTATATAAATAAGGGATTGCTCCTAGCATGTCGGAGTGTTCCTATGGAAAAGAAAAGTGGCGCCCTTGGCGCCATCGAACTGCCCGTAATTCGCTTTGCTCAAACGGGCAGTAAGAAAGGTTAAATTATGGCTAATGAACTCCGCAGAGACCGCGAAAGCGAACACCGCAGTGACCGCGGCAGCGAACACAGAAAAGATACCCGGATACCCATCAAAGGCGCTATAGTGCAATACAAAGAATCAGGCGGTGGATTGTTCGCCATTTTCAAGGGCTCGTCAGACCAATACCCCATCCTGAATATCAGTATGCGCGGGATGAGGTTTCTGACCGCGGATACCTTGTTAAAGGATGATAAAATGACCTTTACTGTGGGCATTCCGATGCTGGGCGGCGAGCCGCTCAAGGCGGACGGACGGGTGGCCTGGGTTAAGCCCTCGGCCCGTTATGACGGCAATAATATCGTGGGCGTCCAGTTCACCGCGATGACCAAGGAATCAATCGGCCGGCTCAAGAACCTGGTGGCCTTCCTGGGCAATAAGATTAAGGTTAAGCAGACCGTGAAGGTCTTGTTCTCCGAGCAACAGCGCCAGCAGCCGACCCTGTGGCAGATTGCCCGCGACTATAACATTACGGTCAATATCCTGGAGGGCTCGCTGACCGATACCTCAACCTGGTTCGTCCTGGAAGTGGAAGGCGAAAAGGAAGAGGTCCGGAAGATGCTCGAGCACCTCAAAGAAGGCGGCGCCCGGGTGGTCGGGGCGTCAGGATATTCGGGAAAGAAGTAAGATACAAATTAAGAGCGCATAACAAAGTGATGTCTTCCTAAATTGTCATACCTGCCCCCGCCGTTGGCGGGGATAAACTCCAGCAGGTATCCAGTTTTCTATTCTGGATTCCCGCCGGAGTTTATCCCGCTGGATTCCGTGTCAAGCACGGAATGACAAGCGGGACGGGAATGACAGAGAGTGCATTTCCCGCAGGAGTTCTGTGAATCATAAGAGTTCAATATTTATGCAACCATTCGGATTATCCAAAAAAGAGCGTATTACCAAAGCCGGTGAATTTGAACGCGCCTATAAAAACGGCGCGATTAGCAAGACCGGATGCCTGATTATCCGTTC
This sequence comes from Planctomycetota bacterium, assembly GCA_038059695.1. Classification (GTDB taxonomy): domain Bacteria; phylum Planctomycetota; class MHYJ01; order JACQXL01; family JACQXL01; genus JACRIK01. Next base: position 8,669 of record JBBTIZ010000069.1, on the reverse strand, counting down.
CCTGCCCAATAATCTGGGATATTCCCGCCTGGGTATTGCGGTCAGCAAGAAATCATTTCCCAGCGCGGTCACACGCAACCGCATCAAACGTCTGGTTCGCGAGGCATTCCGTCTCAATAAACACCGACTTCCCAAGGGTTTGGACTTAATTGTGGGTGTGAGGACTAAGGGACCAAAATCATTTACCCTGCCGGAAATCCAATCAGATCTGATGGCTGTTTTTATCGTGCCTTCCTAAGTAAGATAATCACAAAAGATTTGACAGGTTATTCTCTTATTATATAATGCGGACTTATGGTATAGTTGAATCTCTTCTCTAAGCGTCATTCCTGCCCCTGCCTACGCAGGGATAAACTCCAGCAGGAATTCCGCCGGAGTTCACCCCGCTGTAGAGCGGGGCGGGAATGACATGTTGGGAGGATTATGTTATGACAAAGATAAGTTGTGTTTATGGCCGGGAGATGCTGGATTCTCGGGGCAATCCGACCGTAGAGGCAGACGTACTTTTGACCAACGGCGCATTAGGCCGGGCCGCGGCGCCCTCGGGCGCATCCACCGGCGAACACGAGGCGCTGGAATTGCGCGATGGCGAGACCAGGCGGTACCTGGGCAAGGGCGTCCGGACCGCGGTGGGCAATATTAATAATATTATTTCTCCGGCCCTGAAAGGCAAGCCGGTGACCAACCAGCGGGCTTTGGATGATGCCATGATTGCCCTTGACGCTACAGCCAACAAGAGCCGGCTGGGCGCCAATGCCATGGTGGCTGTGTCGATGGCCTGCGCCCGGGCTGCAGCCAACGCCCGGAATATACCGCTTTATTATTACCTGGGCGGGACCAAGGCCCAGATACTGCCCGTGCCTTTTATGAATATCGTCAACGGCGGGGCGCACGCCGATAATAACCTGGATGTCCAGGAATTTATGATTGTGCCTTTGGGCGCTACGAGGTTCTCGGAGTCATTGAGAATGGGCGTGGAAGTGTTCCATAACCTGAAAAAGGTCCTTAAGGGCATGGGTTCGTCCACGGCCGTGGGCGATGAAGGCGGATTTGCGCCTAATCTTAAAGCCAACGAGGAGGCGTTTGAGGTTATTCTTAAAGCCATAGAAAAAGCCGGTTATAAGGCGGGTAAGGACGTGGCCCTGGCCATTGACACGGCGGCCAGCGAGTTCTTTGAGGACAATAAATATATATTTAAGAAGTCCTCTAAAAAGGCATATTCGTCAGGGCAGATGGTTGACCTCTATAAGAAATGGGCCGGCCAATACCCGATTATCTCCATTGAAGACGGAATGGCCCAGGACGACTGGGCCGGCTGGGCGCTCCTGACCAAGACACTGGGCCGAAAAATCCAGATTGTGGGCGATGACATCTTCGTAACTAATCCGGTCAGGTTAAAAGAGGGTATAGAAAAGGGTGTGGCTAATTCCATACTGATTAAGTTAAACCAGATAGGCACCCTTACCGAGACGCTGGATACCATAGCGCTGGCTAAGAAGAATAAGTATACCACAATGATTTCCCACCGGTCCGGCGAGACCGAAGATACTTTTATTGCCGACCTGGCCGTGGCGACCAATGCCGGTATGATTAAGACCGGCTCTGCCTCGCGCACCGACCGGGTGGCCAAGTATAACCAGTTATTGAGAATAGAATCGCTGTTAGGGAAGAAGGCGAAGTTTGCCCAGTTAAAATTTAGAGCCAGTTAGTTGCGTTGAGTACAACGAAGGCGTAACATTACTGGCTCTTATTCCGTAGTCCCAGAGGGACAGAGGGAACTATATGACCGAGATAAATAATATTAAATCTATTGTAGAGTCGTTATTGTTCGCATCAGAAAAGCCGTTGCTTCTTAGCCGCATCAAAGACGTGATAGGCGGTAGTATTTCTCCGGCCGATATCAAGAAATGCGTGGACGAATTGAACTCCGCCTATAAATCCAACGGCCATTCCTTTGCCATAAATGAGGTGGCCGGCGGGTTTCAGATAAGGACCTTGCCCGAGTTTCATCCATACTTAAAGAAATTATACGAACGTCGTAACGAGGGCATTCTTTCCAATGCGGCTCTGGAGACGCTTTCCATCGTCGCCTACAAACAGCCGATAAACCGGGCTGAGATTGATTCCATCCGGGGCGTGGATTCCAGCGCCATTGTCCGGGGCCTGATGGAGAAGAAACTAATCCGCATCACCGGCCGGGCCGAGGTTCTGGGCCGGCCCTTGCTTTACGGCACCAGTAATAACTTCCTGGAATTGTTAGGGCTGTCGTCCATTAAAGACCTGCCCAAGATAGAAGAGGTGAAATAGATTATGCTGCGAAAAATACAGAAACACGAGAAGAAGATTATGTTCGGGCTGGTGATTATTGTTGCTCTGGCATTCGGCATTACAGGCGATATGCTGTCCGTCTTTGACAGCGGTAAACAAGAGAATATGGCCGGCGAGATAATGAACCGCAAGATTAGCAAGGAGCAATTCCAGATGCGCCGCAACCAGTGTCTGCTTTGGACACAATGCTGGCTGGCGCACGCTCCAATGTATGCTCGATTCCTTGGTTTTAAGGATGATTATCAGATTCTTTCATTTATCCCGCCTTTTAATATGGTGGATGCGGAATTGTATAACACCAAGAAGGACGAATACCTTGATGAACTTACCTGGGTGGTCCTAATGATGGATACCCTGGCGGATAAATCCGGGGTTAAGGTCAGCCCAAACGAGATTGTGGATTATATCAAGAATAGTTTGTATATATTCAGCGCCAGGGAAGAAGGGGATAAGAACGTATTTTCCAAGGAGCGCTACCAGTGGATTCTGAGCAACTGGCGTGTCTCGGAGGTATTCTTTGAGGAAGTGACGGCTGAATTCCTTAAATTAGGAAAATACCGTGAGCTGGTTATGGCTGGTATTATTCCCAGCACCAAAGAGGTCTATGACGAATTCCTGGCCCGGAACGGGGAAATCAGGATTGCCTGGCTGCCGTTTGACGGGAATGATTATGAGGCAAAGACCAAGGTGAATGATGAGGACGAACTGGTCCAGTATTTTCAGGAGCATTCGGCTGAATACGAGGTGCCGCAAAAGGTGCAGATTGAATATATTATGGCTGATGCCGATAAACTCAAGAGCGGTTTGCCCCAGCCGACCGAGGAGGCGCTGCTGAATGACTATAACAAAAACCGGGAAAAGGAATTCAAGAGCAAAGCATTTCCCGAAGTCCGCGATGAGATAAATAATAAACTACTGGCTGAGTTAGCCAAGGAACAATCGCTGGAGATGCTTACCCGAGCCGAAGAAAGAATCACGATGCTGGAACTCCAGGAAAAAGAGGTCAACCTTAAGGAGATAGCCCAGAAATTCAACCTCAATCACCAGATGACCGGTTTTGTGGCGGCTGATAATATTGATGAGTTGGAGAAGGAATTGGGTAAATCGGATACTTTCCGCCGTCAGATAAACACCTTCCAGGAAAATGAATTGAGCCGGGCTATTTCCACGGATAAAGGCTACTTTATATTCCGGCTCCTCAAGAAGCAGGGGACTTATATCCCGAAACTGACCGCTCAAATCAAGGAAAAGGTCACCCGTGATTTTATCAAATATAAAGCCAACCAGGCGGCCAAGGCCGCGGCCCAGAAACTCACCCAGAATATCTCCGATAAGGTTAATGAGGAAATCAAGGGCCAGGAAAATGACGAGGCATTAAAATACGAATTGCGGAAGAAATGGTTTAATACGTTCACCAAAGCGGATATAACGGGCGTTAAGGTTTCCAGAACCGCCTTTTTTCAGAAGGATGATAATCTGGCCCTGATTAAACCGGCCCGCAGCGATTTCAAGGACGACCTGTTCAAAAGGCAGAGCGGTGAATTTGATGTGATTGAAGATAACGGTATTTATTATGTGGTTCAGATTCTGGAAAAGAGGGTTCCGGCGGCCGGCAGTTTTGACGCGGAAAAGGACAAAATCCAGTCCAGTATCAGCAATAATAAGAAGAGCGAATTCACCAAGAATTGGCTTGAGGAGATAAAAAAGCAGGTCAATTGGAATAATTACCTGGATAAAAAGTCCAAGGTAAGCCAGCCCCGTTAGAAGCGAACAGTAGTAGCGTGATAAAACAATAAGTGTGTCTAATCACCCAATAGTGGACGCTTCTAACGGGGCCAGCCAGACTAGGCGGCCGGCCAGACGAGCAAGTAGGTAAACTCTAATCCATCCTTTTAACTGCGGGATAAGAAACTGTAACGCTATTCCGTTCCTTTGGACCGGAATAACTAACAGTTTCTAAAGAAACGGATTGGAGTGTTTTTCATCGCCGACAGTGGTGCTGGGGCCGTGCCCGGGATAGACCACGGTATTATCCGGTAATGTTAAGACCTTTTCCCTGATATTATTGACCAATTCTGAAAGCGACCCGCCCGGGAAATCAGTCCGGCCAATACTTCCGGCAAACAGGGCATCTCCGCTGAAGAGCAGGTTAGCGTCATTTGGCGCTGCTGCGCCATGGCGCTTCGCGTCTACCCATTTATGATTATACAATAATCCGATTCCGCCTTTGGTATGTCCGGGTAAGTGCAGGATTGAGAATTTCTCCTTGCCTAAGGAGAGTGTGTCTCCTTCATTCAGGAGTTTGTCCGCTTCAGGAGCCGAGAATTCAAAACCCAGTTCCGTGGCCAGATTGGCCTTGGATTCGGCCAGCATCCGCGCATCGGCCGGATGGATGCATATCTGCATCTTGGGGAAGGCCTTCTTTAATTGGGGATTGCCCAGGATATGGTCGATATGGCCGTGGGTATTGACCAGATAAATCGGGTTGAGGTCGTGTTGCTTGATGAATTGAACCATCTCAGCCGGGTCGCCGCCCGCATCAACGATAATAGCATTATTGTTGTCATCTGGATAGACCACATAGCAGGAGGTCTGAATCGGACCGAGCACGAAGGTCTTGACATTCATAATTAATCAATACTAAACTTAATCACATCCTGGCCCAATAATTCGGTAACATCTTCCCTGAATCGGGGTGAGATGGAGACCGAATAATTATTGGACGTCTTAGTCAGGGCAATATCATTTTCCATGGTCTTGAGCCGCAATAAGACCTGGCAATTGCCCGGATGCGCCAGCAAGATATCTCTCAGCCCATAGATAACATCGTCATCCAGCGCTGTCAAAGAAATATCTATCACCACGCAATTAGGCATTAATTCGTAGGCGTTTTCAATCGGAGCCGCTTCCCTGACCTTGAGGATAGGTTCGCCTTGGCGGGAGTCAAACTTGCCTTTGATACAAAGAATCTTATTATCCTGAATCAGGTGCCGGTATTTCTGCAGTTCGCCTGAATAGATGACCGCATCAATAACGCCCGTGAGGTCTCGCATCTTAAAGAACACCATCTTCTGCCCGTCTTTTTGGCCTTTAGCCATCTTGGTCTGGAGTTGCGAGATAATCCCGCAGAGTTTAACATCTTCTATAGGCGGGGTTTTGGTAACGAGTTGGTTGATGGGCAGCGACGATAATTCCTTGAGCATATGCTCATACTTGACCAGCGGATGGCCGCTGACATAAAAGCCCAAACTTTCCTTCTCGTAGCGCAGGATTTCCTCTTCAGGTAATTCGTCCTCATCCGGCAGAGACGGATATTGGTAGGGCGCATCCTTATCAGATGACTGGAGGAGATTCATCTGACCCTGGCGCCGGTCAAGTTGGTGCTGGTTGGTTAGATAGATTATCTGCTCCAGGCCTTTAAGGAGTTGGTTGCGGTTGGGCTTTTTACCGGATGATGTAGTCAGGAGGTAATCCATTGCTCCGCACTTAATCAATCCTTCTATGACGGATTTATCCACATGGCGCAGGTCCACCCGCTCGCAGAAGTCGTAGATATTCCTGAACGGGCCTTTAGCCCGCGCTTCGGTAATATAGCCGACCGCCTTGTCGCCCACGTTTTTAATGGCGCTCAATCCGAATATGATGTCGTTGCCCTGGACCGTGAAATCCGAGAAACTCCGGTTGATGTCAGGCGGTATGACCTTGATATCCAGCCGCTTGCAGTCCTCAAGGTATTCCAAGAGTTTATCCGTGTCTGCCGTGTTGTAACTCAGGACTGCGGCCAGGAACTCCACCGGGTAATTTGCCTTGAGATAGGCCGTCCGGTAAGAGGTCATGGCATAAGCCGTAGAGTGTGATTTATTGAAACCGTAGCCGCCGAAATATTCCATCATCTCAAATATCTTCTCGGAGGTCTGGCCGGGAATGCCGTTCTTGACCGCGCCCTTAATGAATTTATCCCGGTATTCCTGCATAATCGTGGGAATCTTTTTGCCCATGGCCTTGCGCAGGTCGTCGCTATCGGACGGGCTGAATCCGCCGATGCGGTTGGCAATTCTCATTACCTGTTCCTGGTAGAGAATGATGCCGTTGGTTTCTTTAAGCAGCGGCTCCAGTGATTTGTCCACATAACTTATCTCGCTCGGGTGGTGCCGGGAGTGGATGTAGTTGTCAACCATTCCGCTCTGGAGCGGTCCGGGCCGGTAAAGCGCCAGAATCGCAATAATATCCTCGAACTTATTAGGTTTTAGTTTCTGGAGGATATCGCGCATGCCGGCTGATTCAAGTTGGAACACGCCCTTGGTCTCGGCCTGGGCCAGTAATGTGTAGGTCTTCTTATCGTCCAGCGGCAGAGAATTAATGTCTATTTTTATAGCCCGGTTTTGCTCCACTAACTCAGTGCATCGGTCAATGATATCCAGGGTAATAATACCGAGCAGGTCAACCTTGAGTAATCCGATGGCCTGCAATGATTCCATCGTGTATTGGGTGGTGGCCACGCCGCCTGAGGAATAAAGCGGCACATAATTATCCAGTGGCTTGTCGGAAATCACCACGCCGGCCGCGTGGGTTGAGACGTGCCGGGATAAGCCCTCTAACCGCATAGAAATATCAAACAGTTCCCTGATTTTCTTCTGCTTCTCGGCCGCTTCTTTTAATTCCGGGTCGGCCTTGATGGACTCGCGCAAAGAGGTAAAATTACTGAGTTTCTTGGCAATGTGGTCCACCTCCGCCAGGGGAATATCCATCACCCGGCCGACATCGCGGACCGCGGCCCGGGCTTTCATCGTTCCGAAGGTGATTATCTGTGAGACATTTTCCCGTCCGTATTTATCCTTGACGTAATTAATGACGCTCTCCCGGCCGGCCTGGCTGAAGTCAATATCAATATCCGGCGGGTCATAGCGGCCCGGATTCAGGAACCGTTCAAAAAGCAGGTCGTATTTCAAGGGGTCAATATCGGTTATACCCAGGATATAGGCCAGCAAACTGCCGGCGGATGAGCCCCGGCCCGGACCGATGGAGACCTTATGCTCCTTCCCAAACCTGACGAAATCCCAGACCACCAGGAAATAATCTATCAGACCCTTCTTTTCTATGATATTCAGTTCATCTTTAAGCCGGCGAATCACCGGTATCTTGGGGTCAGCCGTATCTATATCCACCGCGCCTAAAGCCGGGTATCTCTGCTGGATTCCCTTGGTGCATAATTCCTTGATAAAATCAATGCTGGTTTTATTATCAGGCGACTTAAAGCGGGGCATATGCATTTCCTTAAGATTAAGATAGAGATTGCATTTGCCGGCAATGGCCACGGTATTTGTGATGGCCTGGGGTATCTCGGAAAACAGGGCCTTCATCTCCTCGGCCGTCTTGAAATAGAACTCATCGCTGGAGAACCGCATCCGGGTCGGGTCGGTGATCTTCTTATTGGTGGAGATGCACAGCAGGATATCGTGGGCCGCCCGGTCTTCTTTCCTTAAATAATGGATGTCATTGGTAGCCGCGACTGGGATGCCGGTCTTACGGCTGATTTCCAGAAGTCCGTTGATGGCCTTCAATTGCTCCGGGATGCGGTGTTGTTGCAGTTCCAGGTAGAAATCCTCGCCAAAGATATCCCTGTATTGCATAGCCACAGCCAGCGCGGCATCGGGTTTATCATCCAGAATCAGCTGGTCAATCTCGGAATGCAGGCAGCCGCTCAGGGCAATCAGGCCGTTCTTATAGGTAGCCAGGATTTCCTTATCAATCCTGGGCTTGCGGTAGAAACCTTCCAGATAGGCGCTGCTGGCTAACTTAATCAGGTTATGATATCCGGCATCGTTTTTGGCCAGGAGAATCAGGTGGTATCCGGCAGATGCGGAGGCGCCTTCGGCGGAATATGCGCCCTTTTTATCAAAGCGCGATTTCGGGGCGACGTATGCCTCGTAGCCGACGATGGGATTGAGGTTGTTTTTGAGGGCGGTCTGGTAGAACTCAATGGCACCGAAGAGATTCCCGTGGTCGGTCAGGGCCAGGGCCGGCATGCCCTGGCGTTTGGCTTCGTCAATCAGGGTATCAATGGTGCAGGCGCCGTCCAGCAAACTATAATGGCTGTGCGTATGCAGATGGACAAATTCGCTCTTCATATGGGGTACAACAATATCCTTCATTTCCCATCCCGCCCTGAACGGGCGGTGGGTAGCCACCGCATTAGCGGGAATAAGTAGGTTACTATACTTTCTGATGGGGTTAAAGTAAAGTTTTATTTGTCTTTGCTGATTAGAAATGTTATAATTAATAAAGAATGCGAAAGATATACATCCTTTTAATCGTGGTCAGCGCGCTGACGTTGGTCTCGG
>JBBTIZ010000068.1:0-4528 GCA_038059695.1 Planctomycetota bacterium | reverse complement strand
CCCCTTTAATGGCGCCTTTGTCGCCATGGCGCTTCGGCGCCATAAGGGGGAATTTCTCAATCAGCTAATATATTACCTTACTCCTTCAAAAAGAATCCCTTGGCAAAACGATACTGGCCGGTATAGGTCCGGACCTGATTCAGGATACCGGCGTCGTAATTTATTTCCGCTTTATCGCCGCTGCCCTGGATATTAACATTGTCCTTGGCGATCACCGAACCATTAATGACAGACGTGCCATTCTGCTGATAGTTCCCTTTACAATAGATGATACCGTTATAGGATGTGCCGGAACCGGCCGCGATAGTCATATTTCCGGTGATATAAAAAACGCCTGTGCCTTTTAACGGCGTAGAGGAATTAAAAGTGGCATTGCCTTCATAGAAAACGATTTTATAGTCAGGTATAGGTACGGGTAAATCAGCAACTGAGGTTACATAATAATCGGCAATAGAGCGCAATTCTGACTCGGTCATTCCGAAGACATCCTCGGGCTCGTCATTATAGGGGTTCGTTTGCGTCATAGCCGTAGGATTGCCGGTAACTACGGCGCCGCCTAAAATCATGGGCGCGGTAGCGGAGGCCGAGTAAACACTGGCATATTTAACGCCGCCGATGATTTTGGAGTTATTGCCAAAGGTCGTTTGGGCCGGGTCGCCGGCGCAGACCGCGCCTTCTCCCGGCAAGACCATACTCACCCGGCGGATGTCAACGGCCAGGATATTATGCGCCAGGACGCGATTGGGCCAGACATTATACGGCTGGGCCGGGTCTAACTTTAGAAAAATATACCCGATACTTTCAATATTCCAGATAGTGCCGACCCCGATGAACCCGCGCTGGGATGAAACATCGGTTACCGTGCTGCTGATAACCTCGTAACGGGCATAGATATTGGAACTCTGGTCCATATCAATCTCGCGGACGATGCCGATAGTCGGGTCGTTGGTATCATTAATAATAGGAAGGACCCCGAGGTCGAGTTGGGGACTAAAGGCGGCTACCGGCTGGGCGGTCTGGCGCCTGAACCAGGCCAGGGCGTCAAAGAGCCCGGCCTTGGCTATGCTCGGGGCCTGGCCGCCAGATTGCATCTGGCTCTCAAGGACAACTGAGGTCATATCCATGAGTGAGATACCCACCATAATAGTGCTTAACATCATGGTCATGGCCAGCATGGTCCAGACCAAGACCATACCCTTCTTACCCCTTCGGGGGTTCTTGCAGAGAGCCCCCTGCGGGGCGTGCCTGTCAATAATAGTAGAATATCCCATAATAATATTATTACTAATCCTTGGCTATCAACGATGCCGAGGGCATCATCCTCTCCCCATGGTAATATACCCCTATATGCAGGTCTTGTCAAGTGGAAAATTATATTTTTATCATATTTTATTCGGGCAAAAGGATGAGAAATAGAATGCGGATTAGACAGATTTACCTGACAATCTGCGTCCCGTTACTCCACGGCTACCTGGATATCCAATCCTAATTGTTTTATCCTCTCGCCCGGTTTTGTTGGGTTTGGCATCTCTTCCACGATAAAATCTATATGCGAAGTCGCAACTGAGTTCGCTGGCGCGGTCACTGCGGTGTTCCGATTATTTCGGGACGAGACGCCGCCTGAAGTGAACGGCGCAATATCTGACAGGCGGCCTGCCTGCCGCGCTTCGCTTGGCGCAGGCAGGTACTCGTTGACCAATCGGTTTATCTCCTCATTGGCCCGTGTGATAACCCACTCTTCAAAGCCCTGGGTGATTATCTCACTACCCCAATGGACCATCCGGCTGTCTAATCTGCGCCTGAATTTGTTGAGTTTCTCCGGTGTGGTGATGACTATCGGCCCACCCTCAACCCGGACTTTCTGCTCTTTCAGATAATCAACCAGTCCTTTTGCACCGGTCAGGGCCATTACGGCCATAGTTGACAGCCCCAGGATATGGCCGGCCTTATAACCCCGGAGCGGCCCGAGGTATTTACACCATTTCCGGGCATATTCCTTTTGCCCGAACTCCAGTTTGTCTTCGTATTTCCCGCTTTCATAAACCGTCTTGCGTGCCCGGAAATAACGTTTCCCGGCCCCGGCCAAACTATCGCGCGTCTTATTCATTATATCCTTGTAGGTCAGACCGTGTTTTGAGGTCCATTCCGGGTTGATAAAAGATGCAATGGTCTTCTTGGTCGGGTCAGCAATCTTTTCCTTAAAATCCTTTTGGGTCTTGATGGCTTTTTTAAGCCCTTTGTATGTCTTGGGAACCGCTTTTTTAGCCCCGTTTACCCATTTATCCCTGATTTCAGGCGGGATTTCCGTAAAATAAGGCGCATTTAGCCGGACATTAAAACCGATTAGCCCCATTTTTATATCTCCTTATAAATTAAACCTTTGTAGGAAACAGGGGCGACCCCACCCTCCCCCCTTACCATACCCCCTACCACCCTGTAAGATACCCCCTACTACCCTGCATGATTACCCCTACTACCTTGTATGGTTACTCCTACTACCCTATATGGTTACTCCTACTACCTTGTATGGCTACTCCTGCTACATTGTATGGTTATTCCTACTATCCTGTATGATTACTCCTACTACCTTGTATGGTTATCCCTACTATCTTGTATGGTTACTCCTACTACCTTGTATGGCTACTCCTACTACCTTGTATGATTATCCCTACTACCCTGTATGATTACTCCTGATACTCTGTCAGGCCCCGTATATCCCAAAAGAAAATGTTTAATTAACAACAGGATTAAATAACCCACTCACCACCTTTAATAAGGGGGAGTTTTCCCCTTAGTCCCCCTTAGCAAAGGGGGAATAAAAGGGGGTTGTTCCCTTTAGTGTCTTAGTGCCTTAGTGGCTAATTAGGAATTTGCCGGGAAATATTCAGTAAGTTTAATCTCAATCCCTTTAACCCCTTTTCTGGTGCCTTGATATCCCAGACCGGAGTCGCGGATAATGGTTTCGTGAACCGGATAAGACCTGACCTGTGCCTGATATTTAATACCGCAGGCATTCAAGAAGGTCTTGCCGCTAACTATGCCGAAGAGACAGGGCTTGACCAGTTTAACCGGAAAGACGGCCGCGCCTACTTCCCGATTGATCGGCTCAAAGGCAATCTTTTTCGCATCGGGGTCATAATAAAGTTTCAGATATTTGCAATTAGTGGGTTTAATGAAACTATCATAACAGGCCTTGTTAAAACAAATCAGGCCGGTGGTCAGGATGCTGATGACCGGCTTATCGCCCGTGACGGGCCACTTACCCTTGAATGATTTGTAGGACATATAATTAACCTCTGGCGCCGAAAAGCGCCCGACCCTGTCCCTTCGGGTGCTCCCGGTCAGGCTACTTGGCCTGTTCTTTTTCCCACCATTCCTTCCATTTGCCGTAGTCCTCACCGAATGATTGGCGGGTCATATTACGCAATGCCCGGGCCGCGCAGAGCCGGACCTTTTCCTTGTCGTCCCTAAGCATCTCAATAATTGCCGGGATGGCCAAAGAGTCGTTGGTATTCTGCAGGGCGCCGATAATCTGCATCTTGGTCCATTCGTCTTCCTCTTTCTGGAGCCGTTCTAAAAGGAAGTTAGTGGCTTTCTTGTCGCCGATACTGCCCAGGGCCATAGCGGCTTCACTGCGGATTTCGGCATTCTCGTCCGTCAGGAAACTCATAAGCACTTCCACGGCTTCGGGGCTTTTGAGTTTCCCGAAGATACTGATAATCTCTTCCCGGGTTTCCTTTTGCCTGGTAGATAGCATCTTATCCTTAAGCCGGCCCATCAAATCAATGGACCGCAATTCATCAGCCGTGGATTTCTGGGCCACCGTAATAATAAAATTAGTCGCGGCTTTACGCACCTCGTTATCAGGGTCATCAAGATAATCCAGCAACAGGAGCAACGATTCCTTGTCCTCGGCGATAAACAAAATGTTTATGATGGCGGCCTTGATTTTGGGCGACTTTTCCTTGGGCAGTTGAACGCGTAAGAGATGGGTAGTGGATATATCCGTCATATATCTCAAGGCATCCAGAACCACCAGTTTCAACATTTCGTCCGGACCGTCCAGTATCACAAATAACGGCTTAACGGCCGCCGGGACCTGGAGTTTGCCTAAGGATAATATCACCCACTTGAGGATAGCCGGCTCCTTAATTTCTTTCAGGAGAAGCAGCAGGTATTCGGTTTCATCAGCACTCTGGCTAACCAATTCCTCAAACAATTGCCAGGGTTCATTATCTTCCGGCAGGTTTAGTATTTGTACGAATATCTTGTTAATCTCTTTCTGTTTGGGGTTCTTGGCATAGGAATCCAGTAAGGTCTGGATACTACTGACCGGCGTGGGAGTAACCGGCTTAGTTTCTTCGGTCCGGCTAACGGGTTCTTCAGGTGGTAATACCTTAGGCAGTTTGGGCGGTGTCCATTCCTCGGCAATGACCTCTTTTATATAGACCCGATTTATGGTGATAGTTCCATACCCGATTTCCAGGGTGACCGACTTCTCATTCTCACTGATGATTTTACCTTCTAC
>JBBTIZ010000067.1:0-3273 GCA_038059695.1 Planctomycetota bacterium | reverse complement strand
AATTAAAATATTGACTTTATTATTGTAGTGAAGTAATATGTTTAAATGTTTAATGCGGGCGTAACTCAGTGGTAGAGTGCAACGTTGCCAACGTTGTTGTCGCCGGTTCGAGCCCGGTCGCCCGCTCCATTATCCGGTCGCCATCCCGCAAAGACCTGCGTGCTATAAAATGATAAGCAAGATTATTAGCGCAGCGGTGAAAGGCATTGATGCCTGTCCCTTGGAGATAGAGGTTGATATCACCCGCAGGCATATGCCTAACATTATTTTGGTCGGGTTGCCCGATGCCGCGGTTAAAGAGAGCATTTCCAGGATTCTGACCGCTTTTAGTAATGCCAATTATAGGTTCCCGTCTCAGAGTAAAATAACCATCAATCTGGCCCCGGCCGATATCAAGAAAGAGGGACCGGTTTATGACCTGCCGATCGCCCTGGGAATCCTGGCCTCATCAGAACTCATTAACAGCGACTCGCTGAAAGATTATGCGGTTATCGGAGAACTGGCATTGGACAGCCAGGTCCGGCCCGTAAAAGGCGCTTTGTCTATGGCTATGCTCTGTCGGGCCAAAGGCATAAGAGGCCTTATCCTGCCCAAGGAGAATTCTGCCGAGGCCGGGGTGGTAGATGGTTTGGAGGTAATCGGCGTAAAGAATTTATCAGAGGCAGTAGGTTTTCTCAATAGGAAGATTTCTATTAAGCCGACTATCATAGATATCAATACAATATACAAAGAGAGTGATGACTATGACTTGGATTTCTCCGAGGTCAAGGGGCAGGAATATGTCAAGCGGGCGTTGATGGTTGCGGCCAGCGGAATGCATAATGTCCTGATGATCGGGCCGCCCGGCTCAGGCAAGACCATGCTGGCCAAGCGGGTGCCCACCATCCTGCCCAATCTGACACTTCAGGAAGCATTGGAGACCACGCGCATCCACAGCGTTACCGGTTTATTGCCGTCCGGCCGGGCCTTGATAACCGTCCGGCCTTTTCGTTCGCCGCACCACACATTATCCGAACCCGGTTTGCTGGGCGGCGGCGCCTACCCCAGGCCGGGCGAAATAAGTTTGTCGCACAACGGCGTATTGTTCCTGGATGAACTGCCGGAATTCCATCGTAATCTTCTGGAAGGTTTGCGCCAACCGCTGGAAGAGGGCGGTATCACCATCGGCCGGGCCGCCACCTCGGTCAGTTACCCGGCTAAGTTTATGCTGATTGCGGCCATGAACCCCTGTCCCTGCGGGTTTTACGGGGACAGCCGAAAGCAATGCCACTGTACGCCCCGGCAAATCCAGAATTACATAGGTAAGATTTCCGGGCCGTTATTGGACCGGATAGATATTCATATTGATGTGCCGGCCATTGCTTATAAGGAATTAGCGTCAAAAACAGAAGGCACCTCATCAGCCCGGATAAGACAGGGCGTGAGCCAGGCGCGGAAGATGCAGTCGGAGCGGTTTAGTAATGAGAAGATACTTACTAACTCACGAATGAATAACAGACAGGTCAAGAAGTTCTGCAAGTTAGACGACGATTCGGATACGTTGTTAAAGCAGGCCATAGATGAATTGGGCTTGTCCGCCCGGGCCTACACCCGTATTCTTAAGGTGGCCCGGACTATTGCTGATTTGGAAGGGGCGGACGCGATTGAGCTCAATCATATTTCCGAGGCCATCCAGTATCGGAGTTTAGACCGGACTTTATAGAAACGTATGAATAATAATAATAGTTTGTCTTATTATTTAGGGGAGATTGAAACCGCACGGCAGAAGGGCGAGAATCTGATAGCTAAGCGCCGGGGTGAATCGGCTCTCCAGCGGCTTAATGTCCTGGCTCATTCGCCCCGGGAAGAATATACGCTCTATAATCAATTGGGGTATGTCTACTCTAATTTAGCCGAGTATTCCCGGGCCATTGATGTTTCTTATAAGGCATATTTAATCGGGTTAAGGCATAAATTTAAGCCGGCTGATATTGCTTACACCTCTTTGATGATGGCCTCAAACCTGATTATGACCAAGAATATTGACCAGTCATTAAGCCAGTTGGAAAAAGTACAGGAATATTTTGACACTTATGGGGATGAGATATCCCCGATGACTAAACCCCGGCAGATGACCACCCTGGTTAATCTGGCATATTGCTATCTGTATAAAAGGGATATGGCCCAGGCCGGGGAGATCATTGAGAAGAAATTAGCGCCCTATCAAGCGCTCCCGCCGGCTACTTATGGGTTATCCAATCTGGACTACCATCATTTACGCGGGGAATACCTGATGGAAAAAGGAGAAAATCAGGGCGCTCAAGGCGAGTTTGAGTCATGCATCAGAATCAGCGATGAGGAGAAATTCCCGATTGGTAAACTGGAAGCCCGGATACACCTGGCCATTATTTCACTGTTACATAAGCGAGTGGCTGACGCGGCTAAATTATTACGGACCATCTACCGGGATGCCCGGAAATTGAAATCCAATAGTTTAATGTGCGAGGCGGCCCTGCTTTTAAGCAAATGTTATTCGCTTAAGGACGAACCGGACAGGTCCGCGGCTATGGAGAAACAGGTCAAGCATCTTTTGAATAAACTGGATACTAATTGGCTTTATGAGAAAATAGGGGAGTTTGACCATCTTTACCAGCAGTTGCAAAAGTTGTACTCTCTCCGGGAATCGCCTAAATATGTTCGCGGGACGCGGTCCCTTCGGGTTCCTGAGGTGTTAGTAGATGCAATGGATAAGCATTATGAGGCGAATCCTGACAAATACGCTATTGTCGGCAACTCGTTGGTCATGCAGGAGGTTTATCACGTCATAGATAAAATAGCGCCGACTGACTTGCCGATTCTGGTCCAGGGCCAGACCGGCACCGGCAAGGAACTGATTTGCCGGCTCATCCACCGCAAGAGTGCTCGGAGTGAAAAACCGTATTTAGCCATCAATTGCGGGGCCATGCCTGAGAATCTTCTGGAGAACGAACTCTTCGGGCATATCAATGGCGCTTATACCGGCGCAATGGAGGACAAAAAGGGTTATATTGAACTCGCCTCAGGCCTGCCTGCGCCAAGCGGAGCGCGGCAGGCAGGCGGCACCCTGATGCTGGATGATGTCTCCAATATGTCGGTTGGTATGCAGCAGAAACTCCTCCGGGTCTTAGAGGAGCATCAGGTCTGGCCGCTGGGTTCGGAGAAATCAGTTCCGGTTGATACCCGTTTTATCTTCGCCTCCAATCAGGATATTGAAGAACTGGTTAGAAAGAAACTCTTTCGGGGGGATTTATACCA
>JBBTIZ010000066.1:0-3207 GCA_038059695.1 Planctomycetota bacterium | reverse complement strand
AACGGCTTTGTCCGGATTCGGGTCAACGGCAAGGTCATAGAACTCGGCTCTTCCATCCCTAAATTAGATAAATACAAGCGGCATAATATTGAGATTGTCATAGACCGGCTTAATGTAGAACCCAGCGGCGTAGAAAAGAGCCGGCTGGCTGATTCGGTTGAAACGGCCTTGCGCCTTGGCGAAGGATTGGTCATCATCTCGCACCAGCCGGAAGGCAAACGGTTTTCCGACCTGGTATTCTCAGAGCACTTTGCCTGCCCGGACTGCCAGATAAGTTTATCCGAACTGAGCCCGCGCATCTTCTCGTTCAATTCCCCTTACGGCGCCTGCCCGCGCTGTAATGGCCTGGGCACTCGGATGGAACTGGATATGGACCTGATTGTGCCTGACAATTCATTATCGCTGTCTAACGGCGCCATAGAGGCCTGGCGCAAATCCGGACACCGGATGGCTATTTATTATTCGTATGTTATCAAGGAATTCGCCGGTGATTTCGGCATGGATATGGATACGCCGTTTTATAATCTGCCCGAGGACAAGAAACGAATCCTGATGTACGGGACCAACCAAGCAGATGAATCCAGAACGGGGAAAAGTTTTACCGGCGTGATTCCTGACTTGGATAACCGGTTCTACAAGACCCAGAGCGAAGCAGTCAAGCATCGGATACATTCATATATGAGCGAACTGCCCTGCCCGACCTGCAAAGGCGCGCGCTTGAAGCCCGAACCACTGGCCGTCCGAATCGGCGGAAAAAATGTCTACGAAGTGATTCAGATGTCTGTCAAGGACGCCTATCACTTTTTTGACAAACTTACCCTGACCGCAGAACAGACGCTCATCGGGCAGATGGCCCTGAAAGAAATCAAGAACCGCCTTTCATTCCTGATTGATGTGGGGCTTTCGTATCTGACATTAGACCGCCGCAGTGTGACGCTCTCAGGCGGCGAGGCCCAGCGAATACGGCTGGCTTCCCAGGTCGGCTCCGGCCTGGTCGGGGTCTGCTATGTCCTTGACGAGCCAACCATCGGACTGCACCAGCGCGATAACCAGCGCCTGCTCAACACCCTGATAAAATTAAGAAACCTGGGCAATACGATCATTGTGGTGGAACACGATGAAGATACTATCAGGGCATCGGATTACCTGATTGATGTCGGGCCGGGCGCCGGCACCCGGGGCGGACAGGTTATTATCGCCGCTCCCTCAAAAGATGTCCTGATGAGCGCCATAAGGGCGCCATGGCGCTTCGGCGCCAACGGTCAGGTCACATCTAATAATAATATAAAATCATCCCCCTACGGGATAAGAGCCAGTAACGTTCCTGCGTCGCTAACTGGCTCTAATAACAAAATTCCCGGGGAAAATAATAATAACCATTCCCTAACCCTGCAATACCTAACCAACAAATTAAGGATAGAACTGCCCAAGAAAAGGCGTTTTGACCGTAATTTATTCCCTCAACCGATTACTACAAATACTAAAAGCAAGAATGATAAATCCAGCCCCTGTGCGCGGAGTCGCAACGGCGTCCCGATTATTTCGCCGCCTCTGGCGAGCCACACAGTGTCCCTGTCGGGCCTCGCCCATCGGGGCGGGGGACAGGGGCTGGGTAAATCAGACCACCGCTGGCTGACCATAGTCAAGGCGCGAGAATTTAACCTGAAAGATATCAATGTGCCCATACCTTTAGGTTGTTTTACCTGCGTGACCGGCGTATCCGGCTCAGGCAAGAGTACGTTGGTCAATGAAATCCTTTACAAAGGACTGATGAAGAAGATTTATAAGAGCCGGATTCGTTCCGGCGAATGCGACGACATCATCGGCGCAGAACAGATTGATAAAGTAATCATTATCGACCAGTCCCCGATTGGCCGGACACCGCGTTCCAATCCAGCCACCTACACCGGCGTCTTTGACGAGATACGCAAGGTCTTTGCAATGACCAAAGAGGCCCGACTGCGCGGTTACCAGTCCGGCCGGTTCAGTTTCAACCTCAAGGCCGGCCGGTGCGCCGGCTGCCAGGGCCAGGGCACCAAACTCATTGAGATGCACTTCCTGCCCGATGTCTATATCACCTGCGAACAGTGCAAGGGTAAAAGATATAACCGCGAGACCCTGGATATCACCTACCGGGGCAAGAATATCGCCGATGTCCTGGAGATGGAGGTCTCAGCTGCCGTGGAATTCTTCCAGAATTTCCCGCATATCGTGCAAATCCTCAAGACCCTTGATAATGTGGGCTTAGGTTATATTGCCCTGGGACAATCCAGCATCACGCTTTCAGGCGGCGAAGCCCAAAGAGTCAAATTATCATCCGAATTAGGCAAGTCCGCCACCAATAAAACCCTTTATATCCTTGACGAACCGACCACCGGCCTGCATTTCTCTGACATTAACAAATTGCTCAATGTCCTCAATCGCCTGGTAGACCGCGGTAACAGCGTCGTGGTCATAGAACATAATATGCACGTAATCAAAATGGCTGATTATATCGTTGACCTGGGACCTGAAGGCGGTGATGCCGGCGGTTTTGTAGTTGCCTCAGGCACGCCTGAAGAAATAATTAAAAATGAGCGCTCATATACTGGAAAGATATTAAAAAAATATCTATAATAAGTTACAGTAAGAATGCCAAACTGAAAGGAATCAAATATGTCTGAAAATAAAAAAGAGTTGGATATCAAATCATTACTTGCGGCAGTGGTGGCCAAGGACGCTTCCGACCTATTCATTAAGGTCGGGGCGCCGCCCATGGTCCGGGTAGTCGGCAAGTTAGAAGTCCTGCCCCAGACCTTCCCTCTCACCCCTGAAATGGTCGAGAAACTATTCATGGAAATCACCACCGAGAAATTAAGGCAGAAGTTCGTGGACGAAGGCGAAGTGGATACGGCCTACGAGGTGTTTGGCATGGGCCGGTTCCGGGTCAATATCTTCAGGCAAAAGGGTTTTATCGGAATGGCTATGCGGTATATCCACTCCAATATCCCGCCCCTGGAAGAACTGGGACTACCGATGAAACCGTTGCAGAAATTAGCCACTACCCCTCGCGGGCTGGTCCTGGTTACAGGCATCGCCGGCAGCGGCAAGTCCACCACGATTGCCTCTTTGCTTAACTACGTCAATAAGAACTGGCGCAAGCACGTGGTCACCATAGAAGACCCGATAGAATATCTTTTTGTAGACGAAAAATCCCTGATTGACCAG
>JBBTIZ010000065.1:0-1204 GCA_038059695.1 Planctomycetota bacterium | reverse complement strand
CCGGCAAAAAGGAAATCACCTTTAACCAGGTCGAGGTCAACCAGGCCAGGGATTATTCGGCCGAGGATGCGGACATCACCTTCCTGGCAAGTAAGATTCTCCTGCCCCGGATTAAAAGCGAAGGACTGCAGGAACTCTACGAGAAATTGGAAATCCCGCTGGTCGAAGTCCTGGCTGATATGGAAACCACCGGAATCAGGATAGACACCGAATTCCTGGGCGAGTTATCAAAGGAATTCCAGGTTCGGATTGACCGGCTCAAGGCAACCATATACAAATCAACCGAGAAGGAATTCAATATTGATTCGCCCAAGCAATTACAGGAGGTCCTGGCTCCCCTGCTCAAGGAATTCGGCGCCCGGCGCATCAAGACCGGTTTTTCCACGGACAACGAAACCCTAACCCGGCTTTCTTATAAGCATGAATTGCCGGCCAAAATCCTGGAATACCGTTCATTCTCCAAATTAGTCAATACCTACATAGACGCCCTGCCCCTGCTGGTCAACAAGAAGACCGGCCGGGTCCATACCTCGTATAACCAGACCGTTACGGCCACCGGACGCCTGAGCAGCAGCAACCCCAATCTCCAGAACATCCCGGTCCGGACCGAGGAAGGCCGGCGCATCCGCGAGGCGTTCATCCCGACCAAAGGGTTTACCTTAATCAGCGCTGATTATTCCCAGATTGAACTGCGTCTCCTGGCCCATTTCTGCCAGGACAAGTCATTGCTCAACGCCTTTGAGACCAATCAGGATATCCACACCCGGACCGCCTCGGAATTATTCTCGGTCTCGGAGGATATGGTCTCAAGCGATATGCGCCGCCTGGCCAAGACCATCAACTTCGGCATCATCTACGGAATGTCCTCGCACGGACTGGCTACGGAACTCAATATCAGCCACGGCCTGGCCCAGTCATATATAGACAGTTACTTCGCCAAGTATCCGGGCGTCAAAGCGTATATTGATAACTCCATCCTAAAGGCGCATCAGAACGGATTCATTACCACGCTCCTGGGCCGGAAGAGACAGTTGCCGGAAATAAATAACCCTAATAAAGCGGTCAGCAGTTTTGCCGAACGGGTGGCGGTCAATGCGCCGCTCCAGGGCACAGCCGCCGACCTAATGAAACTGGCCATGATAAATATCCACCGCCGGCTGATTAAGGAATCGCTTAAGACCCGGATGATATTGCAGGTGCACGA
>JBBTIZ010000064.1:20169-22848 GCA_038059695.1 Planctomycetota bacterium | reverse complement strand
GGAAATGTGAGTATTACATTCAACCCGTATGTCATCGGGTATATAGTGTAGGGCAACAACCCCCTAACCCCCTTTAATGGCGCCTTTGTCGCCATGGCGCTTCGGCGCCATAAGGGGGAGTAAAAAATTCCCCTTAATCCCCCTTTTACAAAGGGGGAAAGAGGGGGATTAGAATGAAGCCGCAAAGGCGCGAAGACACTAAGAATTAAAATCTGGATTCCCCCGTACGGGGGAATGACATCTTCACTGGATGCGGTCTCTGCTGAGTTCGCTATCGCGGTCTCTGCTGAGTTCACAGATTACGTAGATACAGGATGCTGGATATAAGATTCAAGATGGCCTACTTCATCAGCATCTTTACCGCCAGGAATCCGGCGATAAGCAGGACCGTAAAGATAATGGTCAGCAGGTTGAAGTAGCGGTCAATGAATTTCTTGGCCGGCGCGCCGCCGAAGCGGATGATAGTTGCCACGATAAAGAACCGGGCTGAACGGCTTAAGACCGAGGCAATGATAAAAATTCCCAGATTAACCCTGAAAACCCCGGCCGCTATGGTGAAGACCTTATACGGAATGGGCGTGAATCCGGCAATGGCCACGGCCATAAAGGCATTGTCCTGATACATTAAACTAATCTTGGCAAAGGCATCCTGCATATTATAGAGGTTGACCAGATAACTGCCTACGGTTTCATAGAGCCCGTAGCCGATATAATAGCCAATGACGCCGCCCAGGACCGAGCCGACTGAACATATCAGGGCATAACGGAATGATTTGGCCGGGATAGATAGCCCCAGGGCAATCAGGAGTATATCAGGCGGAATCGGGAAGAATGACGATTCGGTAACGGCCAGGACGAATAATGCCCAGGCGCCCCAGGGCGATTCAGCCCAGGATAGAACCCAGTTGTATAATCGTTTCAGCGGATTGGTCACGTTAAATAGTTTCCCTCAGGGCTTCTTCTATCGGAGAGACGCCGGCGATGACCTTGCTCAGGGCGTCATAGCGCATGGGTATCATCCCGGCGGCCAGCGCTTTCTGTTTTATGACATTAGCATTGGCTGATTTGACAATGAGTTCCCTGATTTCGTCGGTGACAACCAGGTTTTCAATAGTGGCAATCCGGCCCATATAGCCGCTCTGCATGCATTTGTTGCAACCGCGCGTCTTGGGCACGGTTTTGGGTATATTGGTAAAGCCCGCGGATTTGAATAGTTCGGCCACTTCAGGAGTAGTCGGATGCATCTCCTTGCAGTGTTCGCACAGTTTCCTTAGGAGCCGCTGGGCCACGACCAGTTGGACTGACGAGGCAATCAGGAACGGCTCGCCGCCCATATCAATCAGGCGGGTAACCGCGCTGACCGCATCGTTGGTATGAAGGGTGCTCAAAACAATATGTCCGGTCAGGGCGGCTTTCATAGACATGTTGAGCGTCTCGGTGTCCCTGATTTCGCCCAGCATAATCACGTCCGGGTCCTGCCTGAGTATGAACTTCAGGGCCGAGGCAAAGGTTAATCCGGCTTCCTGGTGGACCTGGACCTGATTGATTAAATTCATTTCATATTCTATCGGGTCTTCAACCGTGATGATATTCAGGTCCGGCGAATTGATGTACCCCAGGGCTGAATAAAGCGTGGTGGTTTTGCCTGAGCCGGTCGGGCCGGTAACCAGAATCATGCCATAGGGCAGGTCCAGCGCCTTTTTTATATGGTTCAGGTTCTGCGCGCTGAAGTTGAGGTTTTCCATCTTGACATTAAGGTTGCCCTTATCAAGGATGCGGATAACAATCTTTTCTCCGTGGCGGGTGGGCAGAGATGAGACCCGCAAATCTATCTCGCGGCCTTCGAAGACGATTTTAATCCGGCCGTCCTGGGGCAGACGCCGCTCGGCAATATCCATTTTGGACATAATCTTGAAGCGGGAAATCAGGGCTGATTGGATTGAACGGGGCAATCCTTCCTGTTCGGCCAGGATTCCATCGACCCGGTAGCGGATGCCGATCATCTTGGAGCGCGGTTCAATATGGATATCGCTGGCTCTTTTTCTTATGGCCGTGGCCACCAGATGGTTGGCCAGTTTAATAATCGGGGTTTCGTCTATCTCAGGAGCGCCTTTGCCTTGGTTTACCGGCTCGGAGGAGATGACAATTTCGTCTCCTGAGCCGCCGGCCCCGGGCAGGTGGGCCAGGTTTTCCGAAGGGGCGGCCTGTTCAGGCAGCATTTCCTGGATGGTTTTTTCCTTGCTGTGATATTGGTTAATGGCGTTGAGTATGTCCTTTTCGTCGGACATCACCGGAATCACCTCGCATTTAGAGACCAAGGCGATATCATCCAGCGCCATCAGGTTAAACGGGTCGGCTATGGCCACGGTCAGCAGGTTATTTATCAGCGAAATCGGGATAAGGAGATACTGGCGGCATTTTTTCTCGGGTATTTTGGCAATGGCGTCCTGGTCTATCTGGTAATCCTGGAGCCGAATCATCGGGAATCCGAAGCAACTGACCATGGCCGCCCTCATATCATCCTCAGTCATCATCTTTAAATCTATCAGGGCTTCCTTGAGAGATGTTTTCTTGGTCGTCTGGTGGTCGTAAGCGGATAGTAATTGTTCCTCGGTCAGGAAATTTTCCTTGACCAGGACTTGTCCGATTTTCTTGTCTGCTAAAGCCATATATTATTAA
>JBBTIZ010000064.1:0-20069 GCA_038059695.1 Planctomycetota bacterium | reverse complement strand
GCCTTTGGCGTGCTCCCGACCATCACTTCGTTCAGGGGGTGCTCACGGTCACTGCGGTGTTTACTCCGCTCCAGTAGGAGTTCATGACTGTCGTCATGGTCATGCGTAGCATGTTCACGGTCACTGCTGTGGTCTTCAATGCTTCCGCCCAGGAAAGATTCTTTTTTATCTTCCGGCATTGAGGTTGTCCCGGTCAGATGGGCGTTGCTAACCGGCTCTGTAGGAGGAGTCGCTTGTTCAACCGGAATGCCTCCCTGGGGTATTTCCTGAACATTTCCAGCAATAGTTTCCTCTGGTTTCTGGGTGGTCGGTGGCGGTTCAGGGAAGGGTAATTCCTCAATCTTAAATACCGCTGTTTCTTCCCCGACACGCGGTTCCGGGGTGGACACCGGCGGGACAGGGGGAGTTTCGGGCGCGGCGGGCGCCACCTGCGAAGCAATATCAGCCGGCGCCGGCTGGGAGTCATCCTGGATATGAGGATAGTAAAACTTGACCATTTCCGCGAATTCACTCTGTTTGCACAGGATGGACTTTACCTTTAAGCCGGTCCTGGCCTTAACTTCTTCCACGGCGTTGGTATCGTAAGGGTCGGTCACGGCCAGCATCAGTATTGAACCTATCTTATCAACCGGCATAACCTTATGCTTGAGGATTAAATCCTCGGGCACGGATTTGATTGCTTCCTTGGGCAGTCCGTATTTGTTGAGTTTAATGTAAGGAATCCGGCAATGGCGGGCAAAGGCAGATAGGAGTTGTTCTTCCGTGACGAAATTATTTTCTATAAGAATCTCGCCCAGCATTTTTCGCTTCTGGACGGCCTTGTCCTGAGGCCCGGACGGGACAAATGACTGTTGCTGGATGGCCAGGGCTTTTTCCAGGTTCTCCCGGGAAATCATATTATACTGCAGGAGTACCTCGCCTAATTTACCGATGCGGATAACTGTGCTCTCGGATGTGTTTATCCTGGTGGTGTCTTTGGCGTCCCCCGGCGGAGTCTGCCGGGGAGCGGCGGGGGCCGGTTTCTTGGCTCCCGTTAGGGCGGAACGGGTAAATGGTTTATGTTCGGGTTTGCCTGTCTTGACCTGCTCCGGCGCGGGGTCTAATGGCACCATCCTATCTTTTTTCTTGAACCAGTTGAACAGCATATTATTTTCTTGCTTTGCTTAGCTTAATCAATTCCCCGGACGGAAGCAGAGGCAGAATCTCAACCGAGGTTACTTTCTGGCGGATGGCGGAATTGCTCATAATTGACTTGGAGACATTGAGGTTCTCAAAAGAGATAATGCCGACGGTAATCTTACCTGCCTGTCCGGTAGGCATGTCCGAAACCGGAGCGCCAGGAGTATTCCCCTCCATTATTAATGTTACCCGGAAGGCGTGCCAGGGGTGTTTTTTCTTCTCGGAACAGACCTTCCAGACCTCGCTCATTGCCTCGGTCAGTTCCTGGGTTTCCATATCTGAGAATCCCAGCCATTGCGTTTGGGATTTGACCAGCGACTCCAGCCAAAGCAGATTATCGGCTGAATCTGATAGTTTTAGTTCTATCACCTTAGGCCGGCGGGACAGGAATGCCTTGACCTTGCCTTCTTTATCAGCCGAAAAATAGGTGTTACAGTACTGGCAGCGGTATTTGGCCGGCCGGGGGATTTCCAGCAACGCTTTGCAGGACGGGCACTGGAACTTTGCCGGATAGGTTTGCTTGGTGGTTTCCTTAAAACGTTCGTTATCCTTAAAACTGACCAGGGCGTCCTTGTCGGTGTTGAAAATCTCCAGCACGCTGTTTATCCCGATTAGGTCCAGGGTCTTCCATATCGAAGGCGGCAGATGAGAGAGTTTTATATCGCCGCCGGTGTCGCGGTATTTTTTGTAATACTTGATTAACAATCCGGTGCCCGAAGATGAGATGTATTTCAGGTTGGACATATTCAGAATCAGCCGTTTGGCATTCTGTTCCAGCAGTTCGCTTAAGGTGTTCTCGAATAATTGGTGCGTGGTAATATCAATGGTGCCGCGGAGTTTCAGAACCGTGCAGTATTTTCCTCCATTGGACGGGTCCTTGATGCCGAGAGGAATATTCTGTTGTTCAAAATCTAATAGATTCATAGATTAGACAAGAAATCCCGTGAATAATAAAGACAACTCAGATAGATAATTATATTAAAAACCGGCATAAAAGTCAATAGTTTTGTTTGTTTAATCTTAAAAAGTTCCTATTTTCTTGGTTTACTCCTAAACAGGTGTTATAATTCTACAATACTTTGTAACTTCTGCCACGAAGACACAAAGACACTAAGAATTAAGTTCTTGGTTTTCTTCTTTGTGCCTTAGTGACTTGGTGGCTAATTTATACTCTAAGAAAAGGAGTGTTATATGGACTTTGAACTGACCGAAGAACAACAGGCGATGCAGAAGATGGCCCGCGATTTTGCCCAGAAGGAAATACTGCCCATAATGGACCAGGACGAAAAGGAACACCGCTTCCGCCCGGAAATCGTCCGCAAGATGGGCGAACTGGGATTCTTCGCCGGCATCATCCCAGAGCAATACGGCGGCACCGGCAGCCCGACCGGGATGATGGATACGTTGGTTATCTGCGAGGAAATCGCCCGGGTCAGCGCCTCTTACGGTCTGCCTTTTAATATGCAGACCATCGGGCCCGGCCAGGTGATTCTTAACTGGGGCACCGAGGAGCATAAGAAAAAATACCTGCCCAAACTCGTGTCCGGCGAATGGATGGGCTGTTTTGCCATTACCGAGCCGAATTCCGGCTCTGACGTGGCCTCAATGAAATCGCTGGCCGTGGACAAGGGCGACCATTACCTCCTCAACGGCGCCAAGACCTGGATTTCCAATGCCCAGGTGGCTGATATCGGGATTGTCTATGCCTATACCGACCCGGCCCAGAAACATAAAGGAATGTCTGCCTTTGCCGTGGAGTTAAAGAATATCAAAGGCATCACCACCAAAGCCATAGAGACCAAGTTAGGGTTGCACTGCGCCCCGACCGGCGAGATAATATTTGAAGACGCCAGGATTCCCAAGAGCGCGCTGTTAGGCAAGCCCGGGGACGGATTCAAGATATGTATGTCAATGCTGGATGATACCCGCTTAAGTTGCTCGGTTAGGGCCGTGGGCGTATCCCAAGGCGCGCTGGACGCCTCGGTTAAGTATGCCAACGAACGCGAACAATTCGGCAAGAAAATTGCCGAGTTTGAGATGATTCAGGACCAGATAGCCGAGATGTTTGTGGAGACCCAGGCCGCCCGGCTGATGGTTTATCGGGCTGCTTGGCTCAAGGACAAAGGCGTGCGTAATTCGCTGGAGGTATCCACGGCCAAGTATTTCGCGGCCGAGACCGCGGTCAATGCCACGGGCCTGGCCGTTAAAATCTTCGGCTCTTACGGATTCTCATCCGAGTATCCGGTGGAGCGGATGTTTCGGGATGCCAAGTCATTCCAGATAGTGGAAGGCACCTCCAATATCCAAAAGATGATTATATCGTCCTTTGTTCTGGGAAAAAGATAAAAACAGGAAGATTTTACTTACAGGTTAAGCAATGAATTATTGCTCGCTGTTAGTGCCGAAGGAGCGTTACAGCGAGTTATCCCGAGTGAAACGAGGGGCTATATCGTCCTTTGTTCTGGGAAAGCGTTAATATAAATAATCTACTAATTTATAGAAGGAGGTATCTATGACCGAAAATAACAAGGCCGGTTGGTTTGAACGTTACCCGTTCTTAACCGCCACAATTATTATGTTTGCGATGTTTTATTTCTCGCATTTTACCCTGAGCCAGGCCTATAAATTAGGCGAGAAAGGAATGCTTGGACTGGTTATAACGGTTGGCATTTTTTACGGGTTTTTGGCGCTTGTTTTTCTCTATGCCGGTATAAAAGGCAAAACACCGCTCTGGCAGAATATCCTCGGATTATGCGCCGGGGTATGCTGGTGGGATTTCTACGGCGAGATGGGCGATACGCTCCAGGCGGATTTTGGGGTTACCACCGGCGTCTCCATCGGCTATGGCAATATTCCTTTTCTGGTAATCCTTGGCGTTATTTTTATCCTGGCTATAAGATATAAGGCCATCGCCCATCCGGCCATATTGCAATGGGCTAATTTTGCTTATATTAACTGGTTTGGGCATGTGATACTGCTTACGGTTTATTATGCGCCTATCTTTGGCGGCGAAACACCTGAATTGGGGATAAAGGCCGATTGCTGGGACGTCTGGTCAGGCGCGCGGCTAACGACTACCTTCGTCATTTGGGGTATTTATCTGTTGATACTCTTGCCGCTGGTCTTGTTCAAGTTTCGCAGGTCTGAGAATATGCAACTTAAGATTGCCTCGGCGTTTTGGTTTGTCATTCTCTTCTGGAGTTCTTTTGTGGAGATACCCAAGAAACTTGTTTATATGCAATTGTGGTAACCCGGCCGGGATAAGATAATCCTCCGGGGCAATAAGATTACACCCTGATGAATAAAAAACCGGTATTATTTGCCATTATTGCCGCCTCGTTATTCGGGCTGAGCACGCCATTTGCCAAATTATTGATAGACGATATACATCCGGTTGTTTTGGCCGGACTGTTTTATCTGGGCGCCTTTGCCGGACTAACTTTATATTGGCTCGTCACCCAATCAATTCTGAGAATACAGGGCAAGGCCGGTGAAAAACCAGCCGCTCCGATGCTCACGAACGGAGCGCCCCGTATCCCTTCGGGGCATCGGGACGCATCGTTATCAGCCAGGGATATACCCTGGTTATCCGGCGCGATAATTTCGGGCGGAATCCTGGCGCCTATCTGCCTGATGCTCGGATTGACCCAGACATCGGGGTTTACCGCTTCTTTATTATTGAACCTTGAAGCCGTGGCTACGGCATTGATTGCCGTCATTATCTTCAGGGAAAACGCCGGCAAACATATCTGGCTGGCGCTGATATCTATGACCCTGGCCGGCATATTCCTGACCTGGGACAGCGCGGCCGCCAGATTCAACCCGACCGGCCCGGTCTTGATTATCCTGGCGATAATCTGCTGGGGTATAGACAACAACCTGACCCGTCATATCTCGGACAAAAATCCGGTTCAGATATCCATCATCAAAGGACTGGTGGCCGGCAGTATCTCAATTATCATAAGTTTAATCATCGGGGCAAAGATAACGATTGACAGCAACATACTTTTGGCGCTGTTGGTGGGTGCCCTGGGCTATGGCATCAGTTTGGTATTATTTATTAAGGCGCTCCAGAAATTAGGCGCCTGCCGGACCGGCGCATTCTTCAGTTTCGGGCCGTTTATCGGGGCCATTGCCGCTCTGCTTATGTTTAACGAATGGATTGGCTGGGTAATGTTACCCGGAATGATACTTATGATAATCGGTGTCCGGCTGATAACCAGCGAAAATCATCTCCATTCACATAGCCACAGTGCCACCTGCCACTTCCATCCGCATATCCACAATGATATACACCATGACCACGACCACCGCCCGCCGCAGCGAGGTCTCGCCCTAATGGCGGACAGTGACCGCGAACATGCTACGCATGACCATGACGACAGTCATGAACTCTCGCTGGAGCGGAACGACCAATGCTACGAATCCCACGCGCACGAACATATCCATAACGAATTAGAGCATGACCACCAGCACCTGCCCGACACGCATCATCGCCATAATCACTAATCCAAAACCGCGTTCTCAAGAGATGGATAAGGCAGGCCGGTCTGGCCGTCAAAATTTTCGGCTCTTACGGATTCTCATCCGAGTATCCGGTCGAGCGGATGTTCCGGGATGCCAAGTCGTTCCAGATAGTGGAAGGCACATCCAATATCCAAAAGATGATTATCTTTAGTTTTATGCTGGGGAAGAGATAGTCTTGTCGTGGTCTATCTGTGGCGTGATTGTTTACTCAAGTACCCCATCAACCTGTATATAAGTTTTGCCGCGGTAAAGTCGGAATGGATAGAATCCTTTATCGGGCAGAGTTCCACCACATCAAAGCCCACTACGTTCTTTTTCTGGAATACCGGACGCAGGATGTCCAGAACCTCATACCAACCCAATCCGCCCGGCTCGGGCGTACCCAATGCCGGCATCATTGACGGGTCAAAGACATCCAAATCAATAGTTACATAGACGTGGTCGGACAGGTTAGAGAGGAGCGATTTGCCTAATTTTTGATAGTCGGGACGAGTGTGGGCGAAATAGGTGGTGAGATTCGGGATACGCGATGCGTGATGCGGGATACGGGTGTTAATCAGTTTTAGGCAATCGGCTGTGAGATTGCGGATACCGACCTGGACTATGCTCCCGCCCGACCTTGAGGTCGTTCGGGCAGGATTAACCATGCTGTCATAAATCCGTTTCATCACGCAGGCGTGGCTATATTTTGAGCCGTTATACGAATCACGCAGGTCAGAATGGGCATCCAGATGCAGGACCGATAAATCTTTATAGATTCCCTGATAAGCGCTGACAATCGGGTACGAGAGCGAATGCTCGCCGCCCAGCGAGATAAGCGTCTGTCCGCGAGATAGTTTCCCTACCAAGGTCTTCATATAATTGCCCAGCGCCGGGATGAGTTTGTCTGCCTTGGCCCGGAAATCCAGGGGCGGGATTGGCAGGGTGTGAACCGGATTCTTGGGGCAGGTTTCCTTTCTTAACTCATCATCAAAGGTTTCCACCTGAGTAGAGGCATCAATGATGGCCTTGGGTCCGCGGGCCGTGCCTTTGATATAACTGGTGGTGACGTCATACGGCAGAGGCAGAACCACGAACCGTGCATTATCTAACGGTACCTGCTTAACACCCAAAAAATTATTATTCATATCGTTATAATAACAACTTGTTATAAACAATCAAGATATTTAACAACGGGATTAAACGGATTTAACTGAGGGGGAAAATCAGGTTAAGAGGCCGACGAAGAATTAAGGTCTGGATTCCTGCTTCCGCAGGAATGACATCTTTGTGGTTAGACATTTTTCTTGACATTTCTTAGTATAGATTGTTTTATCTGCAAAATGCATCCAAAGTTAATTGAGTTGCCGTTTATCCATCTGCCCATATATTCCTACGGGTTTATGGTCATGCTGGGGTTCCTGACGGCCATATACATCACCTCGCGCCGGGCCGACCGGGATAACATCTCCGGCGAACTCATTTTTGATATCGGCCTGATTGCGATGATTAGCGGTATCGTGGGCGCCCGGATTCTGCACATCATTTATTTTACCGATAACTTTGATTTCGCCCTCTTTGACCTGACCGACGGCGGGATGAATATCTGGGCCGGGATTATCGGATTCTTTATTCCTTTTGCAATGCAATATAGGAAAAACCGGAAACAGGAAAAACCATCTTCGCTTTTCGCTTTTGCTGTGTTCTTTAAACTTATTATTTTGTCGTTCATCACGGCTATTGTCTCAGCCCGGTTTATTTATCTTTTGATGCACAGGAGCGATAGAGATTTAAATGGCTTACCTCTTTATGACTGGGGTGTATTTTACGTCTGGCACGGCGGGCTGGTCTTTTACGGCGGGGTGATTCTGGCCATCTTTTCCATTATTTACTATCTTAAAAAGAATCAAATCTCGGTCCTGAAAATTGGCGACCTGCTCATGCCCGGGATGTTGCTGGGCCTGGCTTTCGGACGGATTGGCTGTTTCCTGAACGGTTGTTGCTACGGCAAGATAGCCCAGCACCTGCCCTGGTCGGTCAGTTTTCCGATGATAAGCAATGCCAAGGGCGAAATTACCGGTAGTCCGGCTTTTATTGACCACGTGCATCAGGAACTGATTCCTAATAGCGCTTTGATGAGTTTACCGGTCCATCCGGCCCAACTCTACGAATCACTCTTGGTCGTGGTGTTCTTTGTTATCCTTTCTATTATATGGGTCAGGAAGAAACGGTTTGACGATAAAGGCAACCCGGTTGAGCCGAAACACGGATTTATCATTGCCTATGCCGGGATGTTGTATGGTATAGAAAGATTATCGGTAGAATTTCTCAGGGGCGATAATAAGAGTTTCATCACCAGCATATCCTACTCGCAATGGGTCAGCGTCGGGCTGTTCGTAGTCGGCGCAATTCTGTTCTTCTGGCTGAAGAGACATTACGGCAAGGCAGTTGCAACCACAGATACACACAGATAAACACAGATTTTCACCACAAAGGGCACAAAGACCACAAAGTGGGGTCCCAATAGATTACTTTTTCTTTAATGTAAAATTGAATCTGACAGAGGGGATATACTGCGTCTCGACTTCATTATCTATATTTATCTCGTTAATTTGTCCTTGCGTTTCTGTAATAGTCCGCTGTACATACTTGTTCCAACTTTCTAGAAAACGGCGTGATTTCGTAGAGTAACTAACCACTACTGTGGTATTTTTACCTTTCCACGGAATTAAACCACACCAAGAGCCTTTTTGTGGGATAGGATTGCCTTCAAATGCTGCACGGTAGTCGGACAGCCACATTTCCCACCCAAGGATGGCAATGCCGTCATTTCCGCAAGCCGCAAGAAATTCAGGTACATCAAGGGGCAAAACACCTATTTCACCATTGTCTACGTGAAATGAATTAGCCAGTCGATTAGAATCGAAACTTGGTGGATATGCTAAAAAGTCAGTTGACATAATACTTATTACTCTTTATGCGCTTAATTTATGTAATCTGTGTATATCTGTGTGCATCTGTGGTTTCATTGGTTTATCTGTAGCACATATTCTTGACCATAAACCAGACATTGGCCGGGCGTTCGGCCAGGCGTCTCATAAAATACGGATACCAATGCGTGCCGTAAGGCAGATAGACCCGCATCCGGTAGCCCTGGGCAACCAGTTTTTCTTGCAGGTCGCGCCTGATGCCGTAGAGCATCTGAAATTCAAACTTATCCGCCGGAATATTGTTCTGCCTGACGTGGTCAATAGTCCAGTTAATTATCTTTTCGTCGTGGGTGGCCACTTCCGGATAGGTGCCCTTGGCCAATGCGTCTTTGCTGAACATAATGGCCAGCAGGTTGGTATAATTACTGTCCACATCCTTTTTATCCGGGAAGGCGACCTTTGAGGGTTCCTTGTAGGCGCCCTTGCAGAGCCGGATATGCGGCCCGAGCGGCAAGAGATTCCTGATATCCGCTTCGCTCCTCCTCAGGTATGACTGAATAACGATTCCGGTGCCGGTAAATCCTTCCTTGAGTAAAGTGGTGTAAATATCCAGGGTCCGGTCCGTGTAAGGAGTGTCTTCCATATCAATAGTAAGTTTTTTCTGGTAATCTTTCACCTTATGCATAATCCGGCGCATATTATCCAGGCAGAAGTCATCGCTGATATCCAGGCCCATCTGGGTGAGTTTAAGGGAGACCGTGATATTATTGTCCGCCGCTGCTTTGAGCCGTTCAAGTATCTGGAGATATTCATCAGCGGCTTCCAGGGCGGATTTCTCGTCGCAGACGCTTTCGCCCAAATGGTCCAGAGTGACCAGGATGCCGTGCTTATTCAAGTCCCGGGCGGCGTTGATTGATTCGTCCAGGGTCTCGCCCGAGACGAATCTTCTGGAGATTATTTTACACGGGCCAGAAGTGGAAAGCAGTTTCTGCAGCAAGATTCGCTTGGATAGGAAGAGGAAACAATTCTTCATCGGGTTCATAGAGCGCACTCCATAATAAATGAATAGTTGCTATTTCTTAACATAGCCAGAATATTTTGTATAGTAAAATCAATGAAAAATCCGGACTATCGCAATCAATATAGCAAAGAATATGAGCAAGTCATCCGGCAGGTGCCGCTATTTTCAGGCCTGAGCCCTCTGGATTTGGAACGGGTCAGCCGGCTGGTTATCAGGCGCAAGTTCCGCAAGGGGCAGTTGATTATCTCCGAAGGCCAGGAACTGGAGGGATTTTATATCGTCATCTCGGGCCAGGTCAAGGTCTATAAACTCTCTTCAGACGGTAAGCAGCAGATTCTGCATCTGGTGGCACCGGGCGGAACCTTTGCCGAGGTAGCCGCATTCACCAAAGGGTTTTCGCCGGCTAATGCCTCGGCCATAACGGACAGCGAGGTATTTTTCCTATTCAAGAACGATCTGATTAAACTCATCAGGGACAATCCTCAGATTTCTCTGAATATGTTGGCTTCAATGGCCCAGTATTTGCGTCATCTGGTGGCCGTGATAGAGGAACTCGCTCTTAAGGACGTCCCGGCCCGGTTGGCTAAATACCTGATGGATTTGGCGGCCGGACAAGGTGAGCGTTCGGTAATAGAAATAAAACTGGTTATTACTAAGAAGGAACTGGCCGCGCGGCTTGGAACTATCAGCGAAACGCTTTCCCGGACTCTCAATAAATTAAAATCTAAAAAGGTTATCAAGGTGGCAGGCAACAGAATCACCATTCTTAATAAAGCCCGTTTTGAGGAAATTGCAGCCGGGGCAAAGATATAAACCATAGATAGATTCGCTTTACGCACTACAAGTAATTTTTTCTATTCTTGACTTAAGTCAAGGTGGATTTCTATATCTATGTTATAATATAAGCAGAGAAAGGACGTGTACTATGGCACAGTGTCCGGGACAGGATAGGCAATTTTGGAAGATGGATGATATCTACGATGTGGAGTGCCCTAATTGCCAGGCCAAGGTGGAGTTCTGGAAGGATGATGTTTACAGGCGTTGTAAGAAGTGCAACCATCGTTTCAGGAACCCCAAACTTGACCTGGGTTGCGCCGAATGGTGCCAGTATGCCAAATACTGCATCGGTCGGGATTTGAAAGAGATTGAGAAAACCGCGCCCTGCGCCACTGAACAAGGCGATACCAGCAAGAAAACAATGCTTAATAAACAGGTCCCGACGCCTCCGGATGGTCGGGATAAGACCCAGTAACGGTCTTCGCCGATATTTATCGGCGAATTCCTAACTGGCTCTAAAAGGAGAGTGCTATTATGATAGAAACAACCGTAGAAAAACTGGATTTAAGGTCAATGCATCCTTTTGAGAGGCACGACAAAATATTTGAGGTTTGGAACGGTCTCAAGGCCGGCCGGACCCTGGAGATTACCAATGACCACGACCCCAAACCGTTGCGCTACCAGTTCCAGGCGGAATATCCCAATACCTTTGAGTGGGAGTATAAACAGCAGGGACCAAAGGACTGGGTGGTCCAGATTAAGAAAGTAGCGTGTCCCGGTAATATTGACCAGAAATCCCGGATAAAAGAAGTGTTTAGGAAACTTCATTCTGGCGGAGATATTTCGGCTATTAAGAATGAAGCCAAACAAGCCCTGAAGGGAATCGGGCCAACCGAAATGGCTGCATTGGAACAGGAACTCATCAAGGAAGGAATGTCCCGCGATGAGATAATGAAATTGTGCGATGTGCATTTGGAGGTGATGGCGGAGAACCTTCAAACCGACCAAATTATACCGGAGCAGGGCCATCCGATTCATACGATGATGGAGGAGCACAAGGTGATTTTGGGATACCTGGATAAACTGGAGAAAATAATCGCTATGGCCAAGAATAATGGGACTATAGATGGGGTGAGAAGAAGGATTGCAGATTTGGGGCATATCGCCCATCATCTGGTGGAGGCGGAAAAACACTACCAGCGCGAGGAAGAGGTGATTTTCCCGATGCTGGAGAAATACGGGATTACCGAACCGCCGGAGATTATGAAATTGGAGCACGTGGAACTCAGGAAACGGAAAAAGTCGTTATACGAAATAACCCAAAACCCGCCTGATAATTATGAGAAATTTCTTAAGGGTCTTGAGGATGCAGGTGAATACATCGTGCGTGAACTGGCCAAACACATCTTCAAGGAAGACAACATCCTTTATCAGGCGGCTCTTAAAACCTTTAAGCCGGAGGACTGGGCTGAGATAAAGAAGAAATGCGATAAAATAGGGTATTGTTGCTTTACGCCGCATTACCAGCATATAAATTAGATGAATATAAAGATGATTGAAGAGTATCTGAATAAAGGAATCAAGGATGTTATTAAACAGTTTCCTCCGGTGGCGGACATTCTTAACGAGTATAAGATTGGCTGCACAACCTGTGGCGTGGGAACCTGCTTACTTAAAGATATTGTCCAGATTCATAATCTTCCGGCTGAGGATGAAGAAATATTAATGGCCCGCATCACTAAAATAATCTATCCGGACCAAGAGGTAAAAATACCGACGGTTAAGAAGAAAAAAGAACAGGTTCGTCCTGAGGATTCATTGTCCGAAGGGAAAAAGCCCAGCGAGATAAAGTATTCGCCGCCGATGAAACGATTGGTGGATGAACATACTTTAATCAAGAGATGGCTGGCGTTTATACCGGCGATGGTTAATAATCTGGATATAAAGTCAGAAAAAGACAGGCGTTTAATTCTGGCCGGCGTTGATTTTATCCGCTCCTATGCGGATAAATATCACCACGCCAAAGAAGAGGAAATACTTTTTAAGTATTTTGACCCGAACCTGGATATTCTTAAGGTGATACACCAGGACCACGAGACCGGCCGGGGATATGTCCGCCTAATAGTTGATGCTTTAGATAAGCAGGACAGTAAAACTATTGCGGAGAATCTCAATGCCTACAAGGAGTTACTGACCGAGCATATTAAAAAGGAGGATGAAATCTTGTATCCGTGGATGGATAGGAATTTAAGCACTACTCAGACCGGAGAGCTATTTTCCAAGTTTAATAATTCTGATAAACAGTTTGGCGATGCGCCTAAAAATTATGAGGCGTTTATCGCCAGATTAGAGAAAGGAGCATAAAAATGGGAGCATTAGAAGGATGCCCGGGCTCAAGGATGGTTGATATGAGAAAGAAGGAAGCCGAGGGAACGCCAGCCGTGGATGTTGCTTCACAATTGAGGCAATGGCCAATCCAGTTGCATCTGGTTGGGCCGAGCGCGCCTTATTATCAGGGCGCAGATGTGCTGCTGAGCGCTGATTGTGTGGCTTATGCGCTGGGCGATTTCCATCCAAAGTATCTGAAAGGCAAATCCATTGCGATTGCCTGTCCGAAACTGGACGAAGGACAAGAGGTCTACGAGGAGAAGATAAAATCGCTGATTGACGATGCCAAGATAAATACCCTGACTGTAATGATTATGGAGGTGCCTTGCTGTATGGGTTTGTTGACTTTGGCTAAACAGGCAGCGGCTTCTGCCAAACGAAAGGTGCCGATAAAATATCTGGTGGTAGGCGTTCAGGGTGAAATCATAAAGGATGAATGGGCGACGAATTAGTTTTATGGAAAATAAACCAGAGATTATCGGGCTGGATGAAGCGGGGCTGAAGGCAAAGATTGAGCAACTCTTTGCCGGAACCGTGCCGCAGTATTACAAACATACGTTGGCGGTTGTTGATAATATGAAAATGTTACTTCAGGATATCAATGACCCCGAGGAGCGGACTATCCTGGTTACTGCCGCCTATCTGCACGATATCGGTTATGCTGCCCCATACGGCGGCGGTTATGCGGGTAATATTCCGGACCAGCCGTTTAAAGTAAAGGTGCATTCAGAAGCCGGGGCCAGGATTGCCCGAAATATTCTGCAAGAGATGGGAACAAATGAAATGATTATAAAGCAGGTTGAATATCTTGTTTCGGTGCATCATCGGCAGGATATTGATAACGAGCATCTGAAACTGTTGCTTAAAGCAGATGGCGCTCCTGTAAGAAATTCGTAAAATAAGGAGAGGTGTAAAGATGAGAGAGAAAATTGAAAAAGCATTGGAGTCAATCAGGCCGTCACTCCAGATGGATGGCGGTGATGTGGAGTTAGTGGATGTGAAAGACGGCATAGTCCAGGTCCGGCTCACCGGCGCCTGCGGCGGATGTCCGATGTCTCAGATGACCTTAAAGGAAGGCATAGAGCGTCGCCTTAAACAGGAGGTTCCTGAAGTAATAGCGGTGGAATCCGTGTAAGCCAATGGAAAAGAGTAATACGTTTAATATCCAGCCATACCGGCGGGCGATACAACTTGGATTTGCTGCCTTATGCATCTTGATTGGCGTCCAGTTTAGCGTCTTTATTGGACAAGTTGAACAAGGCATTACCCCATCTGTCTTAAGGCCTGCTGGGGTAGAGGCATTTTTGCCCATCAGCGCCTTAATCAGTTTGAAATACTGGCTTTTGACAGGGGTGTTCAACAAAGTTCATCCCGCAGGGCTGATATTGCTTCTGATAATTATTGTAACCGGACTATTCCTCAAGAGGGGTTTCTGCAGTTGGGTCTGTCCGGCCGGACTGGCTTCAGAATATCTGGCAAAAGTTCATGGCTTACTCTTTAGAAAACTCCTGACATTACCCCGTTGGCTGGATTATCCTTTGCGCGGGCTTAAGTATCTTATCCTTCTGTTCTTCCTATGGAGCATAATGGTTCAGATGAATGTGGTCTATCTGGAAAGGTTTATCTATAGCACCTATAACAAGGCGGCGGATATCAAGATGCTTAAATTCTTTACCCAGATATCCATGACAACCTTATTAGTTTTGGCAGGACTGGTAGTGCTATCTATTCTGATACGCAGTTTCTGGTGCCGGTATTTGTGTCCTTATGGCGCTTTACTCGGAGCGCTCAGTTGGTTGAGTCCCCTGAAGATTCGCCGCAACCAGGATACCTGTATTAATTGTCAGAAATGCACCAAGGTTTGTCCGGTCCAGATTCTGGTGCATAAAGAAACCTCTGTTTTATCTGATGAATGTAATGCCTGCTTGCAGTGCGTTGATGCCTGTCCGGTGTCGGATACGCTTTACCTGTCAGTTGGTAGAAGTAAAGGAAGGATGTCCGGGTGGACATATGCGGTTATTATTGTCCTGGTATTTCTGCTGGGAACCACTCTGGCACGGCTGACCGGGTTCTGGCAGAATAATATTTCTGTAAATGAATATCGTTACCTGATTCAACAGGCAACTCAAACTGGTCATCCTTATTATATTGAATGAAAGGAGTTATGGGTATGGAGAAGATAATAACCAAAAAGAAAGCGCTGAGAAAAATAATCAGGATTGACGAGGATAAATGCACCGGATGCGGCGAGTGTATCCCCAACTGCCCGGAGGGCGCGCTGCAGATAATTGATAACAAGGTCCGCTTGATAAGCGACCTGTTCTGCGACGGCCTGGGCGCTTGCATCGGCCATTGCCCGGAAGGCGCGATTAGCACCGAAGAGCGGGAAGCCGAGCCGTATGAAGAGAAAACTGTGATGGTGAATATCGTTAAGCAGGGCGCCAATACGATTAAAGCCCACCTCAGACATCTTGAAGACCATAACCAGGAGGAATACCTGCGACAGGCCATAGATTTCCTTAATGAGAAACACATCAAGGTGCCGCTGGAAGATGATGAGCGTAAGGCGCACCCATTACCGTGTGGTTGTCCGGGGTCATCCGTGCGTTCGTTTGCGCCCAAGCCACAGGCCGCGACAAAATCAGCGCCGTCAGCCCGGGCCGAGTCGCAATTAGCCCAGTGGCCGGTTCAATTGATGCTGGTGCCGCCCGGCGCGCCGTTCTTAAAGAACAGCGATTTAGTTATTGCGGCGGACTGCGTTTCCTATGCCTATGCCAATTTCCATCAGGATTTTCTTAAAGGCAAGGCGTTGCTGATTGCCTGTCCCAAACTGGATGACACCAAGATTTACCTTGATAAGTTGACCCAGATGTTCAAGACAGCGGATATCAAATCAATTACCCTGTTGCATATGGAGGTGCCGTGCTGCTTCGGTCTGGTGCATCTGGTCAAGCAGGCCCTGGCTGCTTCCGGACGGGAGATTCCGACCAAAGAAGTTACCATCAGTATCCAGGGAGAGGTTAAGAACCCCGAAAGCATTCGGGGACCGCGTTAGCGAATTAAGTGAGACGTAAACTGGGTCCGGATTTTACTATAATCAGCGACTGTTTTCACAATACGTGAAGTTAAGGAAAGTCCCGCAATTCTGCGGGATCTAACTTGCTGTAACGTTATCCCGTCCCTTTGGGCCGTGATATCTAACAGCAATTAAGAGAGGTAAATATGACTGAAAAGACCGGACCGGAAATATTAGACCTAAAGGGGTTGGTGGATTATCAAAACGGTTCCGTCGTAAGCAAGACCCTGATTAACAGGAAAACCGGCACTGTCACGCTTTTCGCCTTTGACGAAGGCCAGGGCTTGAGCGAACACGTGGCGCCCTTTGACGCCATGGTAAATATCATAGACGGCGAGGTTGATATCCATATTTCCGGCAAACCGTTCCATCTCAAGGCCGGCCAAACAATTATTATGCCGGCCGATAAGCCGCACGCCCTGAAAGCGGTTAAGCGGTTCAAGATGCTGTTGATAATGATAAAATCGTAATTGTATAAATTGAAAAGCCCCGCCCCGATGTCACATCGGGGCGGGGTCTAATGGCGCCTACGGCGCCATAAGAAAGGAGATGGTAATGAAAGGACTGAAATGGGGCGCCATATTGAGTTTTATCATCTCTATGGCGGTTTTGCTATTGGGTGGGTATTTTTCCATGGATAAACTGGCTCCCTATCCGGAAAAAGTGGTGGTTAATGGCAAGGTGCTTTTTGACAAGGCGGAATTATTATTGGGGCAGGATGCCTACCAGAAACACGGGTTGATGGACCATGGCAGCGTCTGGGGCCACGGCACTTTACGCGGAATGGATTTCTCGGCTACTACCATACACCTGATGGTTACATATATAGCGGAGTTCTATAATAAGCCGGAAAATGCATCATATAATTACAAGAGTTCTGAGCTCGGGATAGAGAATTCTATTATCGCTGAGATTAAGGAGAATAGGTATAATGCGAAAGATAAATCTCTTGAATTAACCGCCTCCCAGGCCTATGCTCTTGAGAAAATAAAGAATTACTGGAAAAATACCTTTAAGAATGGCGATAAGGATTACGGATTCCTGCCTGATACTATTAAAGAGGAAGCCGAACTTAATGCCATCGGCAGTTTCTTCTTCTGGACCGCCTGGGTGGCGTCAACCAATCGACCGGGCGAGGTTTTTACATATACCAATAACTGGCCGCCGGATAAGCAGGCCGGAAACACCCTGATGTCCGAGGCCTTTATCTGGAGCGTCATTTCCATCGTAGGATTGCTGGCCGTTCTGGGCCTGATTATTTATATCGTGCACCGCTACCGGTTCTTTTACGGCGAACCCAAAGGCGTTTCAATCGGCCGGGAATTGATTAATCTGCCTATTACCAGCAGTCAATTGAAGGCGGCCAAGTTCTTCGTGGTGGTCATCGGATTATTTATACTCCAGACCCTGATGGGCGGACTGTTGGCCCATTACACCACCCATCCGGGCACATTTTACATCCCGATTATCGGTAAATTTATTCCTTACAGCTGGGCCAAGACCTGGCATCTGCAGTTGGCCATATTCTGGATTGCCACCTCCTGGGTGGGCACGGCTATATACGTGGCGCCGCTTATCAGCGGCAAGGAGCCGAAAGGCCAGGGTCTGCTGGTTAATCTTCTTTTCGGCGCCATAATTTTCGTGGCGCTGGGCAGCTTGGCCGGCGGCGTTTTAGGTATTAAGGGATTGCTGGGAAATAGTTGGTTCTGGTTTGGGCATCAGGGCTGGGAATACCTGGAATTGGGCCGGGTTTGGCAGATTCTCCTGTTTGCCGGACTGATTTTCTGGCTGGTTATCGTGTACCGGGCGCTGAAAGGCAAACTCTTCGGCCCGAACAAGGACGCCAGCGGTCTGGTGATGTTCTATACTCTTAGCGCCATTCTGGTCGTGGCATTCTTCGGCTTCGGATTGTTCTACGGACGCGGCTCGCACCTGACCGTTGCCGATTACTGGCGCTGGTTCGTGGTCCATATCTGGGTGGAGGGCATCTTTGAATTCTTCGGCGTAGCCATCATCGCCCTGTTTATGGTGGCGCTCGGACTGGTTGACAAACTCTCCGCGATGAAGGTGGCCTATCTGACCGCCATCCTGGTCTTTGCCAGCGGCCTGATCGGCACAGCGCATCATTATTTCTGGTACGGCGGCCCGTCTTACTGGCTGATTTTGGGTTCGGTCTTCGCGTCGCTTGAGCCCATCCCGCTGATTCTCCTGGTGGTCCGGGGCTGGATGGAATACAAGACCATCAATGATGCTGGCAAGGATTATCCTTACCGCTGGCCGCTGATGTTCCTGACCGCCTCGGCATTCTGGAATTTCCTGGGCGCCGGCGTATTTGGGTTTATGATTAACCTGCCGGTGGTCAATTACTACGAGCATGCGACCTATCTCACAGCCAATCACGGTCATGCGGCTTTGTTCGGCGTTTACGGGATGCTGTCTATCGCCTTGCTGCTCTTCTCCTGGCGCGGGCTGGTCAAGACGGAATTCTGGAACGACAAGTTCATTAAGGTGATATTCTACCTGCTCAACGGCGGGTTGCTTATTATGACGTTAGGCATGCTGTTGCCTATCGGCATTGCCCAGACCGTGTCAAGTTACAAGAACGGCCTATGGGCGGCCCGGAGCGCTGATTTCTATAACACCCCGCTGGTCCAATGGCTGGGGTTCCTCAGGATTATTCCGGATACGATTGTGATAATCGGCGCGCTATTGCTGCTCTTCTTCCTGGTCACCACCTACTTCAAGCTCAAGCCGACAACCTGCAAGGTCGGCGATAATGTCTTCCAGGGAAAAGACTGCGAAATGATATAATGGGAGATGGGGCGTGCCTGTAATCAGGCGCGCCCCATTTATTACTTCCTTGGGATTCGGGACAGGTCGGCAATGCCGGATGAATACAACTGGTTTATCTTCTTGAGGAGTAAGAGCCGATTGTTCCGAATGTTATCTTTTTCCGCATCGCCTGTTACGTTGACAAAGACCTTCTCAAAGAAGGTCTGGGCCGGCTTGGCAAAGACCTGATGATATCGGTGAGACGCCTCTTCATATTGTTCGGCATCTATCAGTTTCTGGATGGCATCTTCGTTATCTTTATAGGCGTTCCAGAGTTCTATTTCCTCTTTTTCCTTGAGTAGCGTCTCATTGATATCGCCCTCCACCTTAAGATTCTTGCTGATATTATGGGTTCTTTCTACCACTTCCACTAATTCATTCCAAATAGAATCCTTGGAGAGTTTAACGAGGACATTCAATTTTGACTGGAACAGATAAAGATTATCAAGCCCGGCGATGGAGAATAAAACCGCATTAAAGATATTCTGGTTGATATGTTCTTCTTCATCCAGTATCTGGTAAAGCCGGGCCTCTATAAATTTATTCAGGTCGTTCTTTATCTGATTCCTGTGGTTATCAAGTATCTGGTGGGTGTGCGCCACGGCCTTCCAGAATTCCTGCACCTCAGGATAAGGTAATTTGGCAACTTCATCGGCAAACGGACGAACCGAGCCGATAAGCGACCCAAGGGCTTTATTCCAGATGCTGTTTAATGATAGGTTGAGTTTATTGGCTATAATTATTTTGATAATACCCAGCGCTTGTCGCCTTAATCCGTAAGGGTCAGAAGAACCGGTCGGTTTTTCTCCGATACTGAATACCGAAACCAGATTATCAAACTTCTCAGCTAATGCTAAGCAGATACCTGCTTTACTTTCCGGCAGTTGATCATTGGCAAAACGCGGTTGATAGTGTTCCTTTATAGCCAGGGCAACCCCGGGTTCTTTATCCTTGAGGTATTCGTACCCCATGATACCCTGCAGGTCTGGGAATTCACCGACCATCCCGGTCAGGAGGTCTGCCTTGCACAACTCTGCCGCGCGTCCGATGGTTTGTTTGGCTTTGTTATCACACCAGCCCTCAGAGATAAATAAGGCCAGTTCCTTAAGACGGACTGATTTCTCCTTCATTGTGCCGAGTTTGCCTAAGAATGCAATAGAATCCAGCCGTTTGGCATATTCCTCCAGCGGGGTTTTCCGGTC
The DNA here is from genome assembly GCA_038059695.1 of Planctomycetota bacterium. GTDB lineage: Bacteria > Planctomycetota > MHYJ01 > JACQXL01 > JACQXL01 > JACRIK01. Next base: position 158 of record JBBTIZ010000064.1, on the reverse strand, counting down.
CTGTTCCCAGAAGAAGAGGGCGTCCGACAGCCGGGCCTTGATGACCCGTTCGTTGCCTTCTTTGATTTCCTTGTTAGCCGTGATATTTGAGACCGTGATAAAACGGTTGAGCAGTTTGCCGTCCCGGGTCTTGAACGGGAAATAGCGCTGGTGCGACT
>JBBTIZ010000063.1:0-1362 GCA_038059695.1 Planctomycetota bacterium | reverse complement strand
AACAAATACTTGGTTTTTTGCCCCCGGATGGGGTCTATGGACACCAACACTCCGGAGCGCCTATATCATCTAAGAGTATGCTATACTATGTGTATGTTTACTATATAGATATGCCCTGTAACAATGTCCCTTATTTTTCCTTATCTTTCAGTAACTTTTTGACTTCTTTTTCAAAGTCGGACTCAATCGGCTGGGTCTTGTTGTATTGGGTATACTCGGCCAGCGCTTTTTTATCCGCCGCTTCCTTGGATATGGCCCCTTTGCCGCCCAGTATCTTGTACTCGTTAAAGCTCAAAAACCTGTTGACGCCATCCACAAACTCGGCCATAGTAAAAGCCCGCCGGTTTTCAATAAGATTCTCAATGTAGTCAAAGAATCCCGATATGGTCCGCTCCAATTTCCTGATTTCCTTTTCCGGCAGATATTTCTTGGCTATGACCACATCAGCCGGCAGGATTCTGCCTTTAGGGGAATTTTTCCAGGTAGTCAACCCCATAAACGGCCGTTTCTTATCCGCCTTGGCGTCAATAATCTCGGCCGCGGTTTGGCCGGTGATGGCAAAATGGAACTTATTCTGCACGGTAGCGAAAAAGTCCTTGGTCGTTTGAGAATCGGGGTTATAGTCAATACTGCACTCGGCGAATATATCTGTGATTTGCAGATAAATCCTGCGCTCGCTGGCCCGGATGGAGCGGACCCGCTCCAGCAATTCCCGGAAATAATCCTTGCCGAAAATGCGTTTGCCTTGTTTGAGCCGCTCATCGTTCAGGACAAATCCCTTGGTGATGTATTCTCTCAAGACCTTGGTGGCCCAGATGCGGAATTGGGTGGCCCGCCTGGAATTGACCCGGTATCCCACGGCGATAATCATATCCAGATTGTAGAATTTAACCGGTTTATCCGAAGGAGGAATGTGCATTTTTTGCACATTGCTTTCTTCAGTCAATTCGCCCGAACTGAAAATATTACCGATGTGTTTGGTGATAACCGTCCGGTCGGTCTGGAAAAGGAAGGCGATTTGCGCCTGGGTCAGCCAGACGGTTTCATCCCGCAGAAACACATCCAGTTTAACATCGCCGTCCGGCGCGGTGTAGAGAATAATCTGATTCTTATTTACACCCTTGGATAGCGACAACTCTTTGGAATCGGACTGCGACTTCTTCTTTTTCATAACTTCTTAATCCTACCATTTTCACCTTTTTAGGACAAGGTTTATCCTGAGATTCTTCTGGCGCCGATGGCGCCATTCCTCAGAATGACATTGATAAGTCCTCAGATAAGCCATTTTTCCTCTTTTTACACCCCCGGATGGGGTCTATGGACACCAACACTCCGGAGCGCCTATATCATCTAAGGGTACGC
>JBBTIZ010000062.1:0-18317 GCA_038059695.1 Planctomycetota bacterium | reverse complement strand
CGGTAAAAACGCAAACGATTCTAAATCTATAACACCACCAATATTTAATATTTCTTTTTTGTTTGCTACATCTAAAAGAACAAGATTTGGTCTATCCCCTCCCATATTAATTAAACCAATCTCATCGGCATAAACGAAGCTATTCGGACCGCTAACACCAAGAGCTACAATATTATTAGAAGTGGAAAATACTGCTTTGCATGAACTTATATTGCTGTCTTTTTTCAAACTATGCTGATAAATCTCCTTACCTGTCTCAATATCAAATATACGGAATGTCATATCTGAACCAGCCGTGGAAAAATACTTACCGTCATAGGAGATAGACAGATTATAAATTTGCATGTCTTTACTTTTTACCACATACCTTTCCTTACGCATTCTTAAATCCCATACCTTAATATCCGCATATTTTATGTTACCGCTTGCTACAATAAAATCCTCCTTAGGGGATATGGCAAAGGTATCTATGGAATCATGTGGAATCTCAAATTTCCTTACTCCTGTAGTTACATCCCAAAAACAGACAGGGTCTCCCCATCCTCCGGATACTAACGTCTCCCCATTGCCAATAAACTCAATTTGCCTGGGATACCATATCCCTTTAATCTTAAGTATTTGCTTGCCAGTAGCCACGTCCCATAAACGAACTGTATGGTCAGCACTTCCTGAAGCAATAACGCTGCTGTCGGGAGAAAACGCTAATACTGTAATGAGTTCCCCGTGTTTTAACTTGACAGGCCAAACTAATATAACCACAACCATTAAACTAATTACAAATATTACAGGTACGCCGACTAAAATTATTCTTTTCACTTTTTATTAAGTTTCATAGATATCAATTATCTATTTTCATTTTAAGTATAGTTATTTATTATTGTTTTCTATTTTACACATGTAGCTTCATCTATCATTTCTAACATCACCTCCTCTGGACGAACCCAAAGCCATTTCCAAAACGAGAATTCACATTTACACTTGCAACCAAAAACACCTGTTTCCTTCCATGTGTAAGTAAGTTGAGCGCTAACTGTTTGTATCGGCCCTCTCCTCCGTCCTGGCTTAGGCGCTAATGATGCTTGATTCGGGTCAGAATAACTATATGTTGGGTTTTGTTCATAATTAGCACTAGTTATCTCTCCCACACAAACATCATACGCTCCCGGACAATCACATGGCGTACACTTATCATTACATATCCCTTGAGCCTTGTTTCTAGCGTTAACTCTCGCCGTAAGTCGAGCACTTCCCCCAAGTATAAAACCCAGGAGATTACCTGTTGATTTTGCCGCATCTCGTGTATCACATATTATCCCTACTTGACCATCATCATTGAAAACTTGTCTACATCCCGTTTTTTGCCCTCCTTGAACTACTGGTCCACTTATAACTGGAGCATCAGCATCAGAAGGGACATTATCAGGTCTGGAGAAAGCATTAGAAACCAGTGGATCGATAAAAACATATTGGCCCTCTCCTATACCACTTGCCGTAATATCTGGAACTACGTTATCCGTACATGCTACAAATCCAAAAGGATCAGTATACCTCACCGGATTATTCTTTACATAACTATACAAATTCAACCCGCCTAAATATCCAATCGGGTCTCTGGCTGTAAATCTTCCATTTGTTGGCGTGTAGTATCTTGCCCTGTAGTAATAATTGGCAGATTCCGAGTCCCATTCTCTGGACGTGAACTTATACCTGTTATAGAACCCCTGGAGATTACCGAATGTCTTTTCATCACGCATCTCGCCAAAGGCATAATAGTCATACGACTTCTTTTCTGAATTGCCTTTCATTATACTCCGGACACTGCCTAACCCATCGTGCATATAATACCACTTATCACCTACCTGAACAGTCAGTAAGTTCTGGTCAAGAAACGGCGTAACATAGGTTGCCTTAAGATTGTTGCTGCCATCGTAGTCAGCAATTGTATTCACGCCATCTAAGATGTATTTCTCAGTTACACTGTTTACTGTCTTGCTGATTCTTGCGCCGGATGAATTATAGATATAGGTTGCATCATTGGTCGTGCCCGGGGCGTTAAAGGAGGTCTGCCTGTTCTCGTAGTCATAGCCAAAGGTGATTGTGCCAGCTGGGTCGGTTTTGACGGTTAAGTTACCGTTATTGTCATACTGATAGGTTGTGACAGTTGAGCCAGTTATTTCTGTTAGCAATTGATTTGCATCATTATAATTGTAGAGAGTTAGGAGCGCATTCTTTGTCTGGGTTATACGATTTCCGACATTGTCATATCCCCAGGAAAGTTGATAAGCCGAATGAACCGTACGGACCTCGCTGATAAGCTGATAAGCGGAATCGTAACCGTACGCAATTACAGAACCATCTGATAAAGTCATTGTCTTGCGGTTGCCGACCTTGTCGTGGGTATAGACAAAACTGGATACGATGGTAATACCATCGGCTTTATAGTTATATACGCCGGTAAGCCAGAGGGTAACACTGTCATATGTATAATCCGTAAACGCATTATTACCAAGCGTGAGTTTAGTCCTGAGCCCCAGGGTGTTATACTGATAAGCCGCCTCTGTAACACTATTTCTTGTAACCGTCAGCAGCCGTTTTGCCTTATCATAAGTATAACCGATATTATTACCTTCAGGGTCAAGCATTGAGGAGCGGGTGCCGTCCTCGTAATATCCATAACCAATGGTCTTGGAAAGTGTCCCTGTGGTTTGGGTCTGCGTGATAAGACGGTTTAAGTCGTCATAGAGATTGACAATATTACTATTGGCATCAACCACAGTCAAAAGATTTGACCTTGAATCATAAGTATAATAGGTCTGCTGGTCTGCCAGTTTGCCGGTCAGCCGGTTATTAAAGTCATACGTATAAACTATTGTCTGATTCCTGGCATCTGTCTTGCTGGTCAGATTCCCGTTGCCATCGTAACTATTGGTTGTAACATTTTGTAACCCATTGTAACCAGGCATTGTTGTAACCCACAATAAGTGATTATTATAATAAGTGTAAGTCGTGTCAATGGCAGTAGAACCGTGGTAATATGTAACCTTGGTTCTCAGCCCATCCTTATTATAGACGTAATCCGTATCATAACCGCGTGCATCCTGGGTTTTAATCAGCCGTCCGCCTTTGTCAAAGAAATGCCGGGTGGTTTTCCCCTCTGCGTCAGTAACAGCCGTCTGTTGCCCGCGTTTGTCGTATTGATAAGATGTAGCGTAGAGCACGGAACCGGTATAAGAGGTAATCACCCTTGAGGCCTTGTCATAAATAGAAACGGTCTCGGTTGCCATCGCAGTGCCATAGGCCGCAGTAACCACGGTCTGCCGTCCGATGGTGTCGTATCCGTATTTGGTCTTTTCATTCAAGCCGGTTGGGTCAACAGTCATGGTAAGCAGGTGACTGCAACGGTCATAAGTTGATTCCGTGATGTGGGATTCGGGATCCGTGATACGGGTGATGTTACTGGCTTTGTCGTATTGATAATAGGTTTTGGGATGGGAATTTACCCAGGATTCAATCACCCGGTCTGCCTTGTCGTATGCGGAATACCTGACATTGGCTGAATCAGCGTCATCTGCGGTTCCGTTCTGGTTGGCATCCTTCCACGGGCCGATGACCTGTGTGTTTCGTCCGGCCTTGTCATAGATATAGGCGGTCGTGATATTCTGTTCCGGGGTGCGGACGAATTTTACCCGCTTGAGTTCGTCATACTTGGTATAAGTGGTATTGCCTCTGGGGTCTGTAACCCAGGCCGCGGCACAACACCCGCAGGTTTCGTAATCATAAGTCGTTGTGTAGTTGGCCGGGTCAGTAACACCGGTCAACTGGTTCTTGGCATTATAGGTATAGACGGTCGTGTGGCCCTGGGGGTCAGTGATGGCTTTGCGGTTACCATTCCCATCATACGAATATTCCGTGCTGGCGTATTCACTATCAGTAAGTTGGCGGGTGGTGGTTTTCAGCCAGCCGTTGCTAAAATAGGTATAAGAGGTCGTGGCGGTTTCAGGGTCAATGACCTGCGTTATGCGTCCTGCGTCATCATAGACGTTTTGCGTCTGAATGTTTAAGCCAGACGGGTCAAGGGTGGTCAGGAGCAGACGGCCAAGATTATCATACTGGTATTCGGTCGCTATATTCAGTCCGCCGTCGTCCTCTTTACGGCTGGTAAGGCGGTCCATCAGGTCGTAATCCAGGGTCGTGAGATAACTGGTAGTCGGATTGATATAAGTCCGGATGGTTTTTTGGTTGCCGCGGGAGTCGTGGGTATATTCAAAATTGGTCTGCATACTGCGCGGGCAATAGGTCTTCCAGACCTGACCCAGGACAGTATAATCGGTCTGATAGACAATATTCAGCCCGGCCTGGTCAACTACTTTCTGATAGAGATAGCCGCCTGTGGTATAATAAAAATCAGTGACCAAATTCAGGTCGCCGGATGCGCGGGTTTCTTTCTTCACCCTGCCGACGGCTGCTGGGTTACCATCGGTAATCGTATAGTATTCCCAGACCGTAACCTGTTCAATAGGCAAGCCCAATGCCTCGGCACGACGGGTCATATTGCCGTTATTATCATACTCAAAATAGGTGGAGACATTACGGGGGTCTGTTATCTGGGTGGGCAGGTCAGGATTAGCCGGGTCTTCATACCTATATTGCGTGGTGCAATCGGCCACATCGGTGGATGAGATTATATTGCCGCGGGTATCATAGGCATATCTGGTAATTGAGCCCTTAGTATCGGTCTGGCTCAAGAGATTCCGAGCGCCATCAAAGGTATTGCTGATGGTATTATTTAAGGCGTCTATCCGGTTTTCCCAGGTTCTCAGGCGATAATTATATTTTGTGGTCCGGGTTATTCCGTTAAAATCGGATAGGGTAAATGTGCTGGTCGAGGTAATATAATTGAAGATGCGGCTTTTTGATTGGCCGTTAACTGTTTTGGTGACGGTAGAAAGATTGTTATCAGTGGTATAACCATAGGTAGTTGTATCCAGAAGCGGGTTGGTGACGGTCTCAATCAGGTTGGTACCTGTCTTATAGGTAAATGCCCAGGCCCAGTTATCTGGTTTGGATATGCCGCTTAATAAACCGTTGGTATATGTCAGAGTGGTAGTATTGCCGGCCGGGTCTTCAATGGTTTCTATGCGGTTATCTACATTATAGGTCAGGGTAATGGCGCTGGAATTCGGGAGCGTGATAAGGGTCAGATTATTGCCGGTATAGGTCAGATTTACCTGCTGGCCATTTATATCGGTCATCTGGGTAAGACGGCCTGAGGCATTGAAGGTCAGGACGGTCCGGTCTTTGCGGTAGAGTGTAAAAGAATCCACGGTTTTGCTAATGACCGAATAACTGCCGTATCTGGCCAGCGGCTCAAAGACATTATCGCCATTGGTATCGCGGTAGAATATCCGGTTGCCGGTGCCGTCTATATAGACCAAACCGGTGGCATTGGTCTGGGTTATGGTCTGGTTAAAGGTATGGGTCCAGTTAGCGCCTAAAGGTGAAGAGAATGTCGGACTAATCACATCCTGGCTGTTATAATAAACAGTCAGATTATGGGGCAGGTTATTGATAGGCACAATATTGGTCAGGGTATAATCAAGGTTGAGGTTACCGCTACCGGCATCAACTACGCTACCGGCATAGACGCTGCTGCTTAAGTCGCAAGCACTGCCGTTGCCGACACTGCCGGTATTATTATCTTCTGCGGTGGTATTATATAGGTAGGTATAAGGGGGCCAGCCGTGTCCGCCGCTGACAGCCCGGGCCTGCAACTTATATTCAAACGGGCCGCTGTTATTCGGAGTCCGATTGACCGATGTATGCACCGGCGTCCAGGCAAAGCCGGAGCCGGCAATATATGTGCCGTTTTCATACACAGCCCACTGTACGGTAGCATACGGGTCATCGGCAACGACATCAACATTTACAGCAAAGGTCTGTCCGGTATGAATCCGTTCGGGCGCGGTCAGGGTAAATGTCGCCCCGTTTTCGTATTTAGAGACGACGACCTGTCCGTCATCAGCCAGAAGATAGAAAGGGTTAACCAAGTATAGTAAAATCACAGTTCCAATAATCCACAGATGTTTAACTGCCGATAAGTTTCTTCTGGTTTGAGTATTCATAACATCCTCGCTTTCTTTAGATATTGTTGGCGGTGTTAACTGACAGGTGCTGAAATCTTAAGATGTAATGCCAACAATTAATTAATTAATTAGTTATAATTATAATTCTATAATCGTGAGAAGCCAACTAAAATAATACTATATTTATTATGCCAAAGGATCATAGGGACTATAAACCCGACCTATTCCGTATCAATTCCCACGCCTTTGTCGCCCCTGAGCCATTTCTTGTTGTTGCCGGTCTTGGCATCCTCGTTCAGGTATTGCTCTGAATAGAAATCATTGCCGGCCAAATCAAGGAAGATGCCCATACTGCCGTAACTCCGGGCGCTGCCGCCGAAGCCCTGGCCGCCTTTGGCAGAGGTATAATAGACATCATCCCCGCTGTCATCAATGAAGAGGGCGAATGAGTTGGTAATAGCCGAACCCTGGTTATTGCCTTTGCCGACATAGGTATCGGTCCCGTTTTTATCCACCAGGATGCCGACGGCCAGGTCGTGCGCCGCGCCCTGGGCATTGCCCCCATAAGTGCAGTTGTAGAAATCGCTGCCGTTGCGGTCAACCAGGACGCCGGTCGCCAGATGGATGCCGCAGCCCTGGGCATAGACCTGGGCGTCATAGCGGTCGTTGCCGTTGTTGTCAATCAGAATCCCTAAGCCATACCAGTAGGCACAGCCCTGGGCGTAGTAATAGGCGCTGTAATGGTCATTGCCCTGGTAATCAATGAGTGTACCGACGCCGCCTGAGGCAATGGGCCGGTTGCCCTGGCCGAATCCCTGGCTCATGCTGTAAAGCCGGTCGTTCTGGATGGTGCCGGTGGAGATGTAGTAATCGTCTCCTGCGTAATCAATCAGCGCGCCGGCGCCTAAGGTATAACCCAATCCCTGGGAAAAGGTGCGTGAGCAATATTTAGTATCGCCGAGTTTGTTAGAGAGTATGCCGATGCCCCAGCCGCCGGCCCCCTGGCAGAATGTGTCGGCTAAAAAGGTATCAGCGCCGTCTCCTGAATCAATCAGTATGCCGATACCGAATAATCCGGCGCCCTGGCTGAAACTGCCGGCCTGATAAGTGTCATTGCCGGACAGGTCAGCCAGAATCCCGATGCCGAATAGACCCGCGCCCTGTGAGAATTTCTTGCCTGACGCGTAGTAATCATCGCCGGCCAAATCAATCAATACCGAAATCCCGCCGATACTGCCGTCCCGAAATAATCGGGACTCCGTTGCGACTCCGCCGGCGTGGTTAAGATAGCGGTCATTGCCGCCAATATCTATTATGAGCATTGCATCTTCATCGTAAATATTATTGCCGGCCCCCCCGATAATAATCCGTCCATAAGGAGTATCAGAGAAGAATACAACATCTCTGTTAACCTGTGTAAATCTGTGTAAATCTGTGGTTAACATTTCAATGACGTCATCCACAGCCGAGGCCAACGACATCCCGGCCTGATTAAGACAACCAAAGTTTACTTCAAACGCCAATCTGAGTAAAGCCACATCTTCAGGGCTGATGACATCGCGGCCCTGGGTGACGGTCTTGGCGTCGGCCGGGGATAGGCGCAGGTTAACCTTCTCGGCCTCTATCTGGAAACCTTCCTTGGTCTTATCGCCGTCCAATAACATCTGCGGAAGGATATTCTTTATCAGGTATTTCCTGTGCTCAGGCGACAGGTCCTTAAATGCCTTGTCCAGTAATACCTGCGCTTCAGAGATGCCCTGCAAAAGGCGTTTTAGCGCCGGTTGTATTTCAGGGAGGCCTTTACCAACAATTGAATCAATATCTATTTTAGAAGAAGGAACATTTACGGTTGAGGTTATGGCCCACCATTTTCCCAATTGGTCTATCTGGATTTGCAGGGCGTCGGCCACAGTTTCGGCCTGACGCCATTTTTCATCCAGCCGGTCGCATTCATCAACCAACTCTATGGGCTTGTGCAACGAATCCTGGACCATCTCCAGGCGGTAATCGTCATCAATCATATCCTTTTTAAAACCCGGGCTTTGCTTATCCATCATCTCCAGGGCCTCGTTGATATATTTCTTTTCACGCGCCTCCAGGGTCGATGATTTGGGCTTTAGCGCCGGCGCAATATTTAACCGGCCCACCGAGCGTAACATAAACATATTAAACGGCAGCCAGCGCTTACAAATATCAAGAATATGCGCTTCAGGCGGAAAGAATTTCTCCGTGTTCTGCCAGGGATAAATGCCATCGCCATAACACTCCACGGTAAAACCATAAATACCTTTGGAGTGCAGCCAGGAAAGCGCGGTGCCCCGGCCGCCGCCGGCCGGCGCTACTGTCAGCGGTGAGATACCAGCCATTCCGCAGCCGAATTGAGCGGTCAATTTCCGTCCGGTCTCGCTCAGGTAAGTATAGACATCGTAATTATGTTTGGTGGGCCGCTCGGCCGTATTCTTGCTGTAATGGATGCGGTCAATACCGGAATGCAGGGTCAGGGCAATCTGAAGCCCGTTGATACGGCGCTCTATAAAATCGCGCACTGTCTTTATCTCGGGTTCGGAAAAAGATTCCCGGCCTCCGTATTGGTTCTCATTGTCAGACGGGTCGGATTGAGCCCAGGCCTCGGAATAATTCCTGTTCAGGTCAACCTTATCAGCATTCACCCGCTGTCTTGATATATAGCCGTCCGGATTGACGCAGGGAATAAGATAAAACTTGACCGATGAAAGCAATTCCTTGACCTCTGCGGTATTGCGGTGGTTTACCAGATGCCTCAGGAAATAAAGCGCCACCATCGGCGTAATAATCTCGTTGCCGTGATGCGCCGCATCCATATAAAGGGCATACTTGCCCGAGCCGATTTCTACCGAATAAATCGGCCGGTTCTGGGATGAACGGCCGATTTCCTGGACACGCATTATATCAGGCGCCTGCAAGAACAACTGGTTAATAAACCCGGTTATCTCCTCATAAGAACGATAGGCGGCGAAGAAACTTATGTCCGTGGTTATGCGGGAAGCGGGTGCCGGCGGTTGCACAGGATGTTCAACAGAACCGCATCCCATCAGGCAGAGAACACACAATAGAATTATTTTACGCATTATTTAATTACCTCCTCTGTTATGCTGTTGATTTTGGCAAACCACTCTTTGATGGTCTTATAATTAGCGAGCATAATTTTTAGTCCGCCTTCTATCGGTCCTTTGCAGATGCCGACCATTTCGCCCTACAGATTGACAATCGGTCCGCCGCTGGAGCCGCTGCCGGCCGAGGCGTTGTAAATAATCCCATCCCCGGTAATATTAACCACATCGCCTACGGGGAAGATTAGTTCCTTGCCGTGCTTGTAACTCGGCGCCATAACCTTTTGCCCCACCGAACAATCCCTGGCCAGGCGGATGGGCTTGCGTCCGGTCGAGGTAATGGAAAGAATCGCTAAATCCATTTCCTCATTAAGTAGTATTAAACTTGCCGGTGTTCTGGAAATACCCATAAAAACATCTGGGAATGGTTTGGCTGAACCGGGGCCATCAGGCAATGGCATAAACAAGACCGCTATAGATGTATAGATAGTTGGTGTAACCGGATTGTCAATAATCGGCCTGCCCTCAAACAAATGCGCTGCGGTAATAACCAGGTCGTCCCTGATAAGCGAGCCGGTGCCGGCAAACCGACCGCTGACATAAACCCGGCAGGTGGCCTGTTTCATCAGCGCCTCTGTTTTTTCTGTTTCCCGGCTCTTCGTCTCTTGCGGAATTACGGCCTGGCAGCCGCTCAGCAAAGCGACAATGACGCTAACCAATAATACTCTTTTCATTAGTATTGACTTTCTCAGGAAAGGGATTATAATAAATGGTTCTATGAAACTCAACAAAATCACAGATTATCTCTGGGAGATACCGCCATCCGGAAGCATGAACGTCCCTGGCCGAATCTATGCCTCAGACAAACTTATGGAGCTGGTCGGTGATGATAAGAGTCCGGAGCAGGTGGCCAATGTGGCCTGCCTGCCGGGGATTGTCAATTACTCGCTGGCCATGCCGGATATCCACTGGGGCTATGGGTTTCCTATTGGCGGCGTGGCCGCATTTGATATCGCCCAAGGCGGCGTGATTTCTCCGGGCGGCGTTGGGTATGACATCAACTGCGGGGTCCGCCTGATGCGGACCAACCTTTTCGTCAAGGATATCCAATACCGGCTTAAGGAAATCCTTTCGGCCCTCTTTTATGCCGTTCCATCCGGCGTGGGCTCAGCCGGCGCCATCCCGAAACTGAATCCGGAAGAGGAACGCCGGCTCCTGACCCAAGGCGCCAGATGGGCCATAGAAAATGGCTACGGCTATAAAGAAGACCTGGAGCATATCGAGGATAACGGCGTCATCCCGGGCGCTGACCCGGCCATGGTCAGCGAGACGGCTATCAAGCGCGGGCTGCCCCAGGTCGGCACGCTCGGCTCGGGTAACCATTTCCTGGAGATAGACAAGGTGGTAGAAATATATCGGCCTGAGATGGCCCGGGTCTTCGGCCTGGAGATGGACATGATTGTGATTCAGATTCATTCCGGCTCGCGCGGCTTGGGCTACCAGATATGCGACGATTATGTGCGTAAATTGTTGAAGGCGGCCCAGAAATATGGGATTAATCTACCCGACCGGCAACTGGCCTGCGCGCCGGTTGATTCGGATGAAGGCCGGGAATATCTGGTGGCCATGGCCTGCGCGGCTAATTATGCCTGGGTCAACCGCCAGGTGATGATGCACCTGACCAGGGAATCCCTGATGAAGACACTCAGTATGAACCCCAGGGAATTGGGCGCGGAACTGATTTATGACATCTGCCACAATATCGCCAAGATAGAGGAGCATGATGTAGGCGGAGTTAAGAAGAAACTATGCGTGCATCGCAAGGGCGCCACCCGGGCCTTTGCGCCACATCATCCGGCTATACCTCGTGATTATCAGGCCATCGGACAGCCGGTCCTGGTGCCGGGCGATATGGGACGAAATTCTTTCTTGTGCGTAGGCACTGAGGAGGCTATGAAGAATACCTTCGGCAGCACCTGCCACGGCGCCGGCCGGGTAGCCAGCCGTTCGGCTATGCTCAAGAAAAGCCAGGGCAAAAATCTATATAAGGAAATGGAAGCGCTGGGCGTGATGGTTATGACCAAGAGCCGCGATGCGCTGGCTGAAGAAATGCCCGCGGCTTATAAAGACGTGGTGGACGTGGTTGAGGTAATGGAAACGGCCGGAATAAGTAAAAAGGTAGCGCGTTTCAAGCCGCTAGGCGTAATAAAAGGGTAATTTTATAGGATTATCTCTCGCTGTGTCATTGCGGGAGTCCCGATGTAACATCGGGACTCGTGGCAACCTTCCCGCCAAAGCGGGATTTTGAGATTGCTTCGTCGCTCTCCTTGTTCGCTCCTCGCAATGACAGGGTAAAAAATTAAAGGATAAATATATGACAAAGAAAAAAACCAATATGTTCGTCAATGGCCTGATAATTCTCCTGCCTACTTTAATAACAATTTTCCTCCTGCATCTTGTCTTCAAGTTCATCAACAACAACCTGGCCCAGCCCCTGGGGTATATCATTCTATCCATAATAAATTCCATAATAGACCTGGCCCGCATAGGAATAGCCAAGACGCCTTTCTGGAATGCGGTTTTCGGATTCCCGATTGTTATTATTATTTTCTATTTAGTCGGGTATTTTACCGCCTCATTCTTGGGCAAGAAATTATTTAAAAGCATAGAAACCTGGATAATGACCAGTTTTCCGGTTATCAAGGAGGTCTATCCTTATGCCCGGCAGTTTATAGACACCTTTATTTCTACGGAGAAGAAGACCAAGTTTAAATCCGTGGTGGCTGTGGAATTCCCGCATCCAGGTATGTATGCCACAGGGTTTATCACAGCCGATGGCTTAAAGGACCTGCGCGAGCATACCGGCCAGAAGATAATCACGGTCTTCGTGCCGACCTCGCCGGCCCCCTTTACCGGATTCACCCTGTTTGTCGCGGAAGACAAGGTCATCCATTTGAATATGACCATAGATGAAGCCATCAGGATAATCATGTCCGGCGGCGTCTTGACCCCGCTCCATCAGCAACCTGCTGAAGAACAGAAAGACAAATCAAAGTAAGCAAAGGAGTTCTGTTGTATGAAAACCAATATACTTATATTTCTGGTAATAGGATTATTCTTATTCTGTTTTGGTTTTAGTATAAACGGCCAGGATACCCAGGCGGTAAAGATTGACGTCAAGGAACACGTCCTGAAAAACGGGATGAAAGTGCTGATACTGGAACGCCATAATGCACCGACCGTGGCCTGCTACGTTTATTTTCGGGTCGGTTCGGTCCATGAACCGGCCGGCCAGAGCGGTATCGCCCACCTGCTGGAGCATCTGCTCTTCAAAGGCACCCACACCATCGGCACCACCAATTACCAGAAGGAACTGGAATTAACCAAACGCCAGGATGAAATAATGGAACGGCTGGAAACGCTGGCTAAACTAAAGCAATCGCGCCCGGCGGACAAGCCCAGCGCCGAGGATATGGAAATAAAAACACTGGAGAACGAACTGAAAGAAGTCAATAAGGCGCTCCAATCATATATGGTCGCCAAGGAATACACCCAGATATACGAAAAGAACGGGGCACGAGACCTGAACGCCTCGACCTCCCAGTACACCACCAATTATTACTGCCAGTTGCCTTCTAATAAACTGGAACTCTGGGCCTGGCTGGAGTCAAACCACCTGACCAATCCGGTCCTGAGGGGATTTTATGAAGAGCGGGACACGGTCCTGGAGGAACGGCGCCAACGTTCCGAGGATAATCCGAACGGTCTGCTCTGGGAAGAATTTATCTGCACTATGTTCAAGGCCCATCCTTATCACCGACCGATTATCGGCTGGCGCTCTGACATAGAATCGCTCAAGCGGAGCCAGGTGGATGATTATTTCAAACGATTCTATGGACCCAATAATGCCATTGCCGTCATTGTCGGCGATGTCAAGTCCGATGAGGTCATCCGGCTGATGAAACGGTATTTCGAAGCCATCCCAAGCGGCACGCCTGTGGCCCCGGTCACCACCGTAGAGCCGGAACAGTTCGGCGAGCGCCGGGTTACGGTGGAATTAGAATCCCAGCCGGTCCTGGTCATCGGCTATAAAGGCGTAACCGTCGGCCAACCGGACGATTATGTCTTTGACATCATCAGCAATATCCTGAGCGACGGCCGGACCTCGCGCTTCTACAAAAAACTAGTTCTGGATAAAAAGATGTGCCTGAGCATCGACGCCTTTAACAGCGCCCAAAAGGATATCGGCTTCTTCGGCGTTTATGCCGTTCCCCAGGCGCCTTTTACCACGGCTGCCGTGGAAAAGGCCGTGTATGAGGAACTAGAACTACTCAAAAAGGAGCCGGTCAGCGAAAAAGAACTCCAGAGGGCCAAGAATAACCTGGAGGTCTCGTTCCTGCGCGGGCTTAATTCCAACGAACAGATGGCTGAACGTATCGGCTATAACGAAATAACCTCTTCCTGGCGCTACCTTCTGGACTGGCTGCCGACCTGCCAAAAAGTCACAGCCCAGAATGTAATGGATACGGCTAATAAATATTTCTTACCCACCAAACGAACCGTGGGAACGATAGTAACGAAGAAGAAGGCGGAACCACAGATTAACACAGATGAACACGGAAGTGACCGCGAAGCGCACTAAGCGAACTCTACTGAGACCGCATAGTGAATACTAAGCGCAGCGAACACAGATAGAATGAAAGGAATTTTATGCTGAAGCGCATGCTACTATTAATAACATTGCTGGCTATAGCCGGTTGCTCCGGCACACCCGACCTGGATATCCACAAACCAACGCCGAAATCATCCAAGGTCAGCCATCCGGACCAACTCAAATTCCCGGCATTGGAGGTCAAAATCCCCAAACCCGAGCGGACCGTCCTGTCCAACGGATTAATCACCTTTCTGCTGGAGGACAATGAATTGCCTCTGATTACCATAAAGGTATTGATTAGGAACGGCGCGGTCCAGGACGAGGCCGGCAAATCCGGCACGGCTAATTTAGTAGCCCGGCTGATGCGCACCGGCGGCACAGCCAAGTATAGCGCTGAGGCGCTGGATGAAAAACTGGAATTTATGTCGGCGGAACTCTCTGCCTCGGCTTCTTACGAGGATATGGATTTGAAATTCTCGTTCCTGAGCCGCGACTTAACCGCCTGTCTGGATATCCTCAATGAAGTCCTGTTCCATCCGGCATTCCCAGAGGATAAACTGGCCAAGGAAAAGTCCCGGATTCTGGAATCCATCCGCCGCCAGAACGACCAGCCCGACGCCATTGCCGGCCGGGAATTCCGGAAACTGCTCTATCCCACTCATCCCTTCGGCAACGAAATCCACGGCACAGCCGAGACCCTGGCCAATATCACGGTTGAGGACCTAAAAGCGTTCCACCAAAAATACTTTACGCCGTCCAATATGATGCTCGGCGTAGCCGGCAGTTTCAAAAAGGACAGCATGTTAGCATTACTCAAAACCCACTTTGAAGGGGCGGCGTCCGACGCGCCGCGGGCTGTCCCAACCCCGCGCTTGGCCCGGACCTTTGCCAAATCCGTCAACCTGATTAACAAAGAGGTTAACCAGTCCGTCATTCAATTCGGGCATCTGGGCATCGACCGGCTCAACCCGGACTATTTCAAGATAATGATGATGAACGCCATCCTGGGTGGCTCGTCCGTCTCCCGGCTCTACGACCAGATTCGGGAACAGCGCGGCCTGGCCTACGGCGTATATTCTTACTTCACCCTGTCGGCCGATACCGGGATGTTCATCGTTGACACCTCGACCAAGAACGAATCCGTGGCTGAGGTTATTTCCATTATTCTGGCCGAGATAAAAAATATGCAGACCAATCTGGTCAACGAGGAGGAATTGAAGAACACCAAGGAAGGCACGTTAAACGGATTTGTCTTCAGGTTTGAAAACCCGGTCCGGGTAGTGGAGCAATATATGTATATAGAACATATCGGCCTGCCGGACAACTACCTGGCCACCTACCGGGACAATATAATGAAGGTAACCCGTGAAGACATCCGCGCGGCAGCCCAGAAATATCTCAAGCCGGATGACTATATCCTGCTGGTGGTCGGCGACAGCAAGAAGTTTGACAAGCCGTTGAGCGAATTCGGCCCGGTCAATGAGATTAAATTGGAAAACCCCAAGGCCAAAGAAGAGAAATAAACCACAGCCCTCCCCGCCCTTTGCGTAGCAATGGTCGGGAACTCCGCAGAGAACTCAATCTACTGCGCAGAGACCGGGAAGAACGAACTCGCTACTGCGAGACCACGAAGCACAGCGGAGTGAACCATCAGCGACCGCGACAGCGAATCCAGGAGACCAAGAAAACTAAACAGGGACTCTTAAGAGACCTTAAAGAGACGGTCTCGTAAAAGTCTCGTCCAAGTCCCTGTTATATCTCATTCGTGTTCATTCGTGGTTACACCACGTATCCGAGGATGTATATCACCAATTCGGTCGAATTGTTTCCTGATACATAGGCTTGCCACAACAATGTCCTATCCGTTGCCACCGGCATCAGGACCGAACCGCCATTAGATATCCCCGGGGCATTGACCGCCGGAGCCATGACCTGCAATGCATACTCCGCGCCCAACTGCCGAAAGATGTATGCCATCATCCCGCCGTTGGCGTAACTCTGATTGATGCAGGCGATGGAGACAATCACGCCCTTGGTGTTAAGCGGAATGATTGTAGACAGGTCAACCGTCGCCGGAGCAGTTGTAGCGACAATACCCCCTTGGTCAAGGGCCGTGGCCGGAACCGGGAGCATGGTCAGCGTATCCCCGCCGCCCACGCCGGGCGCGAGTTTGGCTTGGGTCACCTGCCCGTCACCGATTTCTGCTGTAGTAACCGGCGGGGTAAGTGGTCTGCTCGGCACAGAGAACGACAACTTCTCAGGTGTCACTGCGCCGTTGGCGATATCCGTCGTGCCGACTGCGCCGGTGGCTATCTTGCCGGTGGTTATCGCATTGGCCGCTATCTTAACGCCCGTTACATTCGCATCCCTTATCTTCTCTGTAGTAACACTGGCTGCTGCCAGCTCATCCGTATCCACGGCTCCGGTAGCTATCTTATCCTTTGTAACGCTGGAACTCTTTAACTTTTCAACCCCGATTGAACCATCTGGAATCCCCACCGCCGGCACATCATCGCCCAGCTTGGCCAGAGTGACCGCCTTATCAGCAATATCCTCGGAGCGGATAGTCGCATTCTTAATCTTAGGCGAGGTCACCGCATCATTGGCGATTTTATCCTCGGTCACGGCTGATTCCGTAATCTGGGGCGTGGTCACCTGGGCATTCGTAAAGTAAGTTCGTCTATATGTCATAAAATTATATATTAAAGTTTTATTGTAAAGCGTGGTCGGGC
The DNA here is from genome assembly GCA_038059695.1 of Planctomycetota bacterium. Lineage (GTDB taxonomy): Bacteria > Planctomycetota > MHYJ01 > JACQXL01 > JACQXL01 > JACRIK01. The sequence continues at coordinate 1,759 of JBBTIZ010000062.1, read as the reverse complement.
CCCGCCCCCGTATGGGAGCGGGACCACTCACGCTGTTAGGCTCCTAGACTAATACGATTCTCGCATGTAACTTAAATTCCGGGTCAGCGAACTCGTACTCCAGCAAAGAGTCTGTAGCTAAGCCACCCACGACGAACGGTTTTACCGTCACAGCAGCAAAGGCATTAGCCAGGTCCACCAGCCGGGTGTTTTGGGCCGTGATTTCGCCTGCCTCCATATCGGCCTTGATAATGGTCAAGCCCGTTGTTACCAACAAGCTTGTTGCGGCTGAACGGAACTGTTGCCTTATGCCGGACTTAGTAAAATCGTAAGGACTCCCGCCGATAATCTCCACGTGCTTGGTAAACTTATTGGCTATCGGGTCCCCGGTCATCCAATAAACCACCTGAGGTATAACCAAACCGCGGATTCGGTCGCCGGTCATCCGGAGAGTGCTTTTAGACACTCCTTCAGCCCAATTATCCTTGGAGTTATTCACCTGTTCCTTAAAGGCCTTGGCCTCAATGCCGTCCACCGTTGCAAAAATACGTTCGTAGTTAGTTGCAAACTTGTCGTAAGCATCGGCCAATCCCTTGTAATGCGACCGGATGATATTTGCCTGGGTCTTGCCTCTCTTTGAGACGAACCCCGGGTCTATCATACCTTTCCATTTCTGGTTAGATACTTCAGCCACCCGCGACTGGTATTCGCCCGCATCAGGCAGAACTTCAAACATCCTATCCTTAATACGCGAAGCGTTATTAACCAGTCCCTCGGCCCATCTGTCCGGCATATCCCCGGCCGGTTCCACTCTCAATGGAATAGTTATCTTGAGGTCCAGAACTATATCGTTTGCCATAAATTTAATCCTTTCGTTTGTAGTCCAGCCAGGCAGGCGCCTGCCCGAACCGGACTAACCAGACAAAACTACTGCTTTGTCTTATTACGGATTATATTCAGAACGATTTCAACCACCGCCCTGATAACCCGCCTCCAAAATTTATTCTTCATAGAATTTTAGAGCCAGTTTGACCCCGATAACATCGGGGAAATTACTGGCTCTTATCCCGACAGTGTTTGTCGGGGCTACTGCCTGTTTTGTTGTTTATACGGCCGATTGCCAAACAGGCATCAGACAATCAGCCATAGCAAAGCAAGTCCGGGCGGGATTGGATGACGTCACGCATCCGCTTCCGATGACGTCCCGGATTGCCTTTCATAATATAAGGGAATCCTCAACCACTAAAAGGAGACAGGAAAATGTTTTCTCTGCAGATAGGGCTTCAGTTTCTTAATGGCGCGCTGGAACCGTTTCTGAATCGTCCGCCAGTTTTCCTTGCATTTCTGGGCTATCTCCTTAAGGGTGAATTCGTACACCAGATGATTAATCACCAATTCGCCTTGCTCTTTGGTCAATATGCCCTGAACCGTCCATTCATCAATCATCCGTTCAATCTCATATTGCCAGGGCAAGTTTTCCGGCGCGGGAACATCCGATGCCGGTTTAAACCGGGTGCATTCCTTTAATTCCTTCCTGATTAAATACTCCGCCCGGTCCTTGATGCGGAAATTAACTCGCAGAGATGTTTTTGTGTTTACCGATAGGAACGCATCTATATAACTCTCGTATATAGGCGCGAATCGGTCATAAGGATTGATTCTAACCAGCACGTCTCTGAATCTGTAAGATGTCCGGGCCATCTGCTTCCACGAGACAAGCAAAAGCAGAGAAACTGTCAAATGTTGTGGATGAATTTTTGTGTATCCTAACATACATAAT
>JBBTIZ010000061.1:0-2832 GCA_038059695.1 Planctomycetota bacterium | reverse complement strand
TTATTCTCTATATATATGAATGTTTGAGACACCCCAAAAACTGCAAGGGGTTGAAAAATATTTAGACAACCCCCTTAATCGCACCCAGCCCCCCGATATTTTCGGGGGGCTGGTTCTCCGGCAGTCTGCGCCGGAGGACACGGTCCCCCTTTTTTAAGGGGGACTGTACCCCTCTTATTCCCCCTTATGGCGCCGAAGCGCCATGGCGTCTTTAGCGCCAGTAAAGGGGGCAGGGGGGTTGTTACGTATACCTCCCCATCTTACCTGTTATTCCGTGCCAGGCGCCTTTTATAACGGAAAAAATCTTCTTAATCACATCTTTTTCATACAAGACAATCTTGAGCATTTGTTTGGCCAGATTGGCCATATCCTGTTTTACCCAGCCCGGCCTGGCCAGGAAATACCGTTTCCAGAGGACAATTCTGTTTCTGACATCATAATATTTTCTTAAGGGGCTATGATGGGTGATTAATATGTTTTCCCACAAGAACCTATGCTGGGTGGGTTTGCCTGATGCATGGTAGAGGATTGCCTCCTGGGCTTCAATTATCCTGAACCCGCGGGATAAACAACGGAGGCAAAATTCAACATCCACAAAGTCAATAAAGAAATCCTCGTTAAATAGGCCGGTCTTGGGAAAGATACGGGTCGGGAGCAAGTTTCCGGATGTCATAGTTACCTCAATCTCAACAAATGATTTAGACGGGTTCGTCTTGCAATTCCCGAAAGAGAGGTGTTGGCCGGTTACCGGATTGCAATAAACCGGAGAAATGACGGCGACCGAATCCTTGTATTCGCATAATTCGTAAGCGGCCAGCATTGAACCGATAAATCCAGACGTGGCCCGGCTGTCCTGGTCAAAGGTAGCCACCCAGGTGTAACCGGCATCCATGGCGTATTTAATCCCGATATTTAAAGCCGCGGCTATCCCCAGATTGTCGTTATTGTAAATAACCTGCACGTCCTCAATTTTACCGGCCGCATCCAGGGTGTTTTGCGACCTGGCAGATGAGCCGTTATCAACGATGACGACCTGGTTGACCTGCGGCTTAAGCGCCATTACGTTGGCGATGAGGTAGTCCTCCGGATTATATGAAACAATGATTGCGCATACGTTTTTCATAAGAATTAAGAATAATGTTTATAAGGAGACCGGGAAGCCGGGAAAATCATTCGTTATCAAAGGGAGCGACTTCTAATTTCCCCTTATTAAATAGGAACGCTTTGACTCCCCCTTATTAAAGGGGGTTGGGGGGTTGTTACGACCGAAGGAAGTCCCGTTAGGGACAACCCCCTTTATCGCACCCAGCCCCCCGATATTTTCGGGGGGCTGGTTCTCCGGCAGTCTGCGCCGGAGGACACGGTCCCCCTTTCGTAAGGGGGACTTCATTCGGTTAAATAATTGCCCGGTTTTTCCCTTTTAAGTTTCCTAAGCCGGAGCATCGCCCGGACGGTCTTGACTACCACGCCCTTGAATTGGGTAGCGCCGACATAAATCATCCTGAACGGATTCTTGATGTTGTCTTTGATAAAATAATACAGGTTTATAGGGAGGATAACCTTGAGCCGGGCTGTGAGATACAGTTCTTCAAACTTTGATTTAGGCATGTCGGCATAATTTATCTGCGCCGTTTCCGGGTCGCCGATGCTATCCCAGTCCAGAATCTTTTTCCCCTCTTCTTTGAGTTTATTATAAATAAATGAGCCGGGCAGCGGCATAAAGAGATTAAACCCGATATTATGGGGCTTGGTCTTCTTTAGGAAATCTATCGTTTTCAGGAAGTCAGCCTCGGTCTCTCCGGGATAACCGGCGATGATATTCCCCTGGAAACGTAGGCCGACCTCCTGGGTCATCTTAGCGGCCATCAGGTTCTTGGCCACCGTGGTTTTTTTATTCATCAAATCTAATATTCTCTGGGAGCCGGATTCAAAGCCGTATTCCACGTGAACGCATCCGGCCGCTTTCATCAATTCTAAATATTCTTTATCAACAATACTGGTGCTTAACTGGGCCATCCACTTAACCTTCTTATTAATGCCTTTGGCTATAAACAGGGCCAGCATCTCTTTGGCCCGTTTCTTGTTGGCCAAAAACATATCCTCGGCAAAATACAATGCCTCAATGGAATATTCGGATATGAGGTGTTCTATCTCGCTGGTCACCCTGGCCGGCGAATGATACCTGACCTTGCCGTTGAAACTAATCGGTCCGGAGCAATAATTGCATCTATAAGGGCAGCCGCGCGCCGTAAAAATATGGGTGGTCCGCAAACTCAGATTCCGGCTGGTAAACCGGCTCGGCCTCAAATAAGAGCCCATCTTTAACAGATGCCTGGCCGGCAGGGGCAGGGTATCCAGGTTTTCTATTAACTGCCTATCAGGGTTTGATACAATCTTTCCTTTCTTATCCCGGTAGTTTATCCCGGTAACACCGGATAAGGCGCAACCATCTGTCTGCGTCCCGATGGATATCGGGACAGGCAGGTTGGCCAATTCCAGCATGGTATTCTCGCCTTCGCCGCGCGCTAAAATATCTATGGCCGGGCATTTCTCCAGGGTCAGGATTGGTTCGCCGATGCAGTGCGGCCCGCCGATTACGGTGGTTATGCCCGGGAATTCTTTCTTGACCAACGTGGCCACATAACTGGCATCGCTGACATTGGGCGTGGTCACGCTGAAACCCACGAATCCCGGCTTAAAAGAAGCGATTAAATCCAATGTATCCTTATCTGTTTTCCTGAAATCCAGCCCATTCTCCTTCAATAACAAATCCCGGTCAATGATTAAGGCCTGATGGCCGTGTTTTTCCAATACTGCGGCAATATAAGCCAG
>JBBTIZ010000060.1:22972-24938 GCA_038059695.1 Planctomycetota bacterium | reverse complement strand
GGTAAAGGTCTAATGGACCGTTTTATACCGCATTCACAAATAGTTGAAATTCAGCAGGCAACTGACATCGTAGAGTTAATCTCTAACTACATCCCGCTCAAGAAGGCCGGCGCTAATTACCGGGCCCTCTGCCCATTCCACGAAGAGAAGACGGCTTCTTTTTCCGTTAACGCCACCAAGCAGATATTCCATTGTTTCGGATGCCATAAAGGCGGGAATGTCTATGGTTTTGTCATGGCCTATGAAAAGGTGGAGTTTCCCCAAGCCGTGAAGATACTGGCCGAACGGGCCGGCATCAGATTAGCCACCAACCAGCCCAAGGACGATGCCTCCAGGGAAAAGCGGGCTGAGTTCCTAAAGGTCAACCGGCTGGTGACCAATTATTTCCACGAGTGTTTATTAAAGTCCAAGGCCGCAGAGCCGGCCCGGGCCTATCTGGCCAAGCGCGGATTTACCCAGGGTATGATTGCCAAATTCCTGATGGGCTGCGCTCTGCCGGGCTGGAGCAACCTGGTGGGCTATGCTCGCGAGAAGAATATTCCTTTGAAACATCTGGAGGAACTGGGCTTGATTTTACCGCGTAAGGAGAAGAATGGCTACTATGACCGTTTCCGGGACCGGCTGATGTTCCCAATCTTTAATCCGCGCGACGGCGTGGTCGGATTCGGCGGCCGGGCGCTGGACGATTCTGAGCCGATCTATCTTAATTCGCCTGAGAATATCCTGTTTAACAAGGGCAAGTCGCTCTACGGGCTTAATTTCGCCAAGGACGCCTGCGAAAAGGCCGGTCAACTCTGTATTGTCGAGGGTTATACGGATGTGATTATGTCATACCAGCACGGGTTTGAATATGTCGTGGCTACGTTGGGCACGGCCCTGACTACGGACCATATCAAATCCATCCGGCGTTATGTTAATAAGGTCATAGTTGTTTACGATGCGGACGCGGCCGGCAAGATGGCTTCGGCCCGCTCACTGGATTTATTCCTGGCTGAAGAGATGGATTTATTCGTGGCCCGTCTGCCCGAGGGGCTGGACCCTTATGACTGCCTGATACGGAAGGACGGCAAGCCGATTTTCCAGAAGTGCATTGACGAGTCCGTGGAACTGTTCGCCTACCGGCTGGAGGTAGCCACCCGTAAGTATAACCTGAATAATATCGAGGAGAAGAGCAAGGCCGTGGATGAGATACTTGATACCATCGGAGCGGTGCCCAATCCGGTAAAACGGAATCTTTATATGAAGCAATTATCTGGGACCGTGAATATCTCGGAGGATGTATTGCGGGGCCGGCTTAAGTTAAAGGCCAAAAGGTCTGGTGGCGATTCGAGAACCGAGTCGCCGGCATTGCCGCCATTACCATCACAGCAACGTGATATCCAGGCCGGCGAGGAAATCATAGAAATAATGTTAACCAGGAATGAGTTTATACCGATAATAAGGCAATCCGTCGGTCTGGAAGATTACCCGACCGACCGGAGCAGGCAGATGGCCGAGAAGATATTTGAGAATTATGACACCGACGGCAAGGTGACAGCCGAGAGTTTGCTGAACTTCGTGGCTGATAACCCGGAGTTGTCCGGTACGGTGACCCGGATTGCCCAAGAGTCGGCCCAGAAGAATATTTCTGATTATGACAAGTATCTTAGGGAATGGCTGTCCTTTATTGAGAAGCGCCGCAAGCGGACCAAGGATAGGCCGGAATTGAAACAGCAACTTAAAGAAGCCCAGTTAAAGGGGGATCAGGTCGCCATAAACCTGATTCTTTCCAAACTTCAAGGAGCAGTCAGCGCAAAGTAATAATGAAAAGTATAAAGAACGCCTTAAATCTCCTGATTGCCCAGGGCAAACGTAAGGGAAAACTGACCTACGACGAACTCAATAAGATAATTCCGCCGGATATGGTTTCTCCGGATGAACTGGATAAGTTATTGGTCCGCCTGTCGGACGCCGGCATTGAATTGGT
>JBBTIZ010000060.1:20732-22872 GCA_038059695.1 Planctomycetota bacterium | reverse complement strand
TCAGTCCTGGAAGCCATTAATCTGCTGGAGGACGTGCGCAACGGCAATATCGCCCTGGACCGGACTCTGCGGGGCGACAGCGAGATTGACCTTTCTAAGCGCAAGACCTTCGTCCGCTTGCCCAGGATTATCCTGCAACTCAAGCGGTTGTTGAATAAGAGCAAGGAAGAGTATTCAGCGGTCGTCGGTAACCGCCTGCCGGCTAAGCTTAAGGAAAAGGTAAACCGCAAAATCTTAGCCCGCCAGAGAAAATGGGTCGGCATTTTGGAATTACTCAATATCCAGGTCCGGCGCATCAAACCGATTGCCACCCGGCTGAAGGAACTCTGTAAGCAGTGGACCCTGGCCGATAAAGATCGGCTGACCTTAAAGAAAACATCAGCTAATCGCCTGAAGTTAAAGGAACTGGAAAACAAGTTCGCGGATTGGAAACTGCTCCTGATGGAAGACCTGAATTCCCTGAGGACCAGGGTCAAGGAATTGGATCGACGTTATAACGAATACGAAAAATACAAGCGAAAACTATCGGCCAGCAACCTCCGGCTGGTAGTCAGCATTGCCAAGCAATACCGCAACCGGGGGATGAGTTTCCTGGACCTGGTCCAGGAAGGCAACACCGGCTTGATGCGGGCCGTGGAAAAGTACGATTATACCCGGGGCTACAGGTTTTCCACCTACGCCACCTGGTGGATTAGGCAGGCCATCACCAGGGCGATTGCCGACCAGTCGCGCACCATCAGGATTCCGGTCCATATGGTGGAGACGATGCGCCGGCTCAAGTCCGCGGCCAAGGAGATTATGCAGAATAAGGGCCGCAAGCCCTCAATCGAGGAAATCGCCCAACTTTCTGAAGTGCCTCTGGACGAAGCCAAGCGGATTTACCGCATCATCAAACAGCCGGTTTCCATTGACCGGCCGGTCAAGACGGGCGAGGATACCGAATTCAGCGATTTTATCGAGGACACCTCGGTCCAGTCGCCGGTTAAACTGGCTACCCACGAGATGCTCAAGGAGAAACTGGAGGCGATATTGAAGACCCTGCCTTTCCGGGAAAGGGAAATCGTGAAACTCCGTTTCGGCATCGGGGCCGGTTATTCCTGTACCCTGGAAGAGGTGGGTAAGATATTCAAGGTTACCCGCGAAAGAGTCCGGCAGATTGAAGAAAAGGCATTGCGCAAACTACAACATCCGACACGAATCAGAAAACTTGAAAGTTTTATGGAGGGAGTGAAGAGAGTGTAATGAATAATCAAATTATAGAGAAACTTAAGGAACTGCAGGCCATAGACGCCAGAATCGGGTCGCTCAATAAATCCTGCGTTGATAAATCATCCGGACTGGATTGCCTGAAGGAAAATATCCAGAGATTGCAGAAACAAATGGAGGAAATCAAGCAGAAGGTCAAGCAATTAAGGATTGAAGTGGATAAGAAAGACCTGGAACTCAAGTCCAATGAGGAGAAGATAAGCAAATTGAATACCCAGTTAAATACCGTCAGGACCAACAAGGAATACTCGGCCCTGACCAATGAAATCAAATCAGCCAAGGCGGATAACGAGGTAATCGAGGATGTGATTCTCAATCTTTTCAACCAGAATGAGTTAATCCAGAAAGAGGCCAAAGAAGTGGAGGCGAAGATAAAGGAGGAAACGAATCAGTTGAACGCTATGTCGGCCCAGGTGGGTGAAGAGATAGCCCATCTCAAGACCGAAATAGAAAGCGTCTGCCAACTCAGGCAGAAAAATACCGCCCAGATAGATGCCGAGGTATTGAGTAAATACGAAAAGATTATCAGTAATAAGTCCGATAGAGCCGCTCTGGCTTGCGTGGGTGAACCTTCTAAGGGCTATTACACCTGCCAGGGATGCCATATGGATGTGCCGGCACAGCAGGTCAACGAACTTATGAAGAAGAAGGAGATGGTTTGTTGCAAGTCCTGTTTGAGGATTCTTTATATTGAATCAAGTAATGCTAATAATGCAATATAGGACAAAATGGCAGATATTTTCCTCACCTTTTTCCTCTCCTCTTGGGGGAGAGATTAGGTGCGGGGGATAACCAAATAAAAATGGTAAAGTTTTCGGATATTTCTAAGTTATGGAAGGACCCGGAAGAAGAGCCGCAGAAAGATGGCAAGTCC
>JBBTIZ010000060.1:13239-20632 GCA_038059695.1 Planctomycetota bacterium | reverse complement strand
GGCCGCCTCGGCCCTTTATGATAAACTATACACCGCTAACCAGAACGTGATTAATCTTATTAACGGCAATACCTCCAACCGGATTGATATCCGGGAACTGATTCAAATTGTTAAAGAGGCCGTGGCTTTTATGGCCAGCAGCCAGCCGGCATTGGTCGGATTTGCCTACCGCGAGCCGAGGCAGGATTATTTTATCTCGCACCAGATTAATGTGGTGATATTCTCGCTGGCCATCGGTTCCGGGCTGGGCTACAACCAAAACCAGTTGGAAGAATTGGGATTAGTTGCCTTCCTGCATGATGTGGCTATGCAGGAATTACCCGGCGTGGTTGACAGGAGCGAACAAAAGCAGGCCGTAGTTGGTAACGAGGTTATCAAGAATTATATCAAATCGGGGCTGCAGATTCTCAGGCAGGTGCCGTTTCTGCCGGTTGTAATACTGGATGTCTGCCGCCAGTATCATGAGAATTACCACGGCGAGGCTGGTGGCGTGGTTCACGAATACGCCCAGATTATGAGGATGGCTGATAGTTTTGAGATGCTTACCCATTATCGCCCGAACCGGATTACCAGTACCGCCCAGGCGGCCTTGCGCGAGTTGATAGAAGCCGCTGATACGGACTTTGCCCGGAAGGCGCTGAAGATATTAATCAAGCATGTCGGCATCTATCCGGTCGGGACGTTCGTCCTTTTGAATACTCAGGAGATTGCCGAGGTGGCCAGGGCTAACGATAATTTTCCCTTACGTCCCGTGGTTAATGTGCTTTATGTATCAGAAGGTAAACTGGCCCTGTTGAGGACAGTTGACCTTTTAAGCAATCCGAGTTTGTATATAACCGGCACCCTGACCAGGGAAGATGCATTAGCCCGGGCCAAGCCGGAGCAGGGAGTTTAGAATCTCTAACAGAACCTATTATTAGGAAGTATTCCCTCTCCTCTTGCGAAGCCGAGGCGGAGTCCCGATAACTTCGGGGTGGGAGAGGGTAGGGTGAGGGGAAAATATATGGAACAGGTTTTAGTTGTTGAGCGCAATAAATTACTGGATGGCAAAGAGATTCCTCATGGTTTCCATAAGGATGATTTGGAGAGGTTATTGCAGAATATCCACAAATTCGCCTATTTTATAAACCGCCCTGATGCCGAGAATAACCCGGCCCTGAAGCAGATAATACCTTATCTGGTGATTACGGAGCGTGAGCGGAGTCCCGATAATTTCGGGGCCGGGCGTGATGGAAAGATATTCCTGGTCCAACGGCTGGCCGGCCAGACCGAAAAACGGCTGCACAATAAATATTCCATAGGCATCGGCGGGCATATTAATCCGGTGACTGACGCGCAGGGTAAAGAGGTTTCGTCTGTGCCGGATATCATCAGGAGCGGATTGGAGCGGGAACTGCACGAGGAATTGCAGGTTACGGCTTCATATCAATATAAACTGGCTGGCTATCTTAATGATGACAGTAATTCAGTCGGGCAGGTGCATCTGGGGCTGGTGCATCAGATGTTGGTGGACGATGCCCAAGGCGTTAACGTGCTGGAAAAAGACCTGATGGTCGGCAAATTCGAGACCATCAGCGAGATAGAAAAGCAATTCGAGTTATTGGAGACCTGGTCGCAGATAGTGTTTAATGATTTCGTTAAGAAAGTAAACTAATTCCGTCCATTTCCGCAGGTTTTTCTATGCCGATAATTTCCAGCATAGTCGGCGCGATGTCGCATAGTTTCCCGTTTTTCTTAAGTTCGGCATCCTTAAATTGCGCGCCCACCAGTATAAATGGCACCGGGTCAGTAGTGTGATAGGTATGGGGTTGATTGCCGTTGCGGTGGTCAATCATCTCCTCGGCATTGCCGTGGTCTGCGGTGATGAGTACTACGCCGTTTTTCTTTAGGATTGCCTCAGTAATCAGGCCGACCCCGTCATCAACGGTTTCAACGGCCTTGATAGCCGCTTTCAGTATGCCGGTATGCCCGACCATATCGCAGTTGGCATAGTTCATAATGATTATCTGATGCCCGCCTTCAGTTAGGTCTTTCAATACCTGGCGGGTAACCTCAGGGGCGCTCATTTCCGGTTGCATATCATAGGTGGCTACCTTTGGCGATGGAATGAGTTTCCGGTCCTCAAGCGGGAATGGTTTTTCTTGGCCGCCGTTAAAGAAGTAGGTGACGTGCGCATACTTTTCGGTCTCGGCAATCCGCAGTTGCTTGATATTATTCTTGGAAAGTATTTCGCTCAGGATGTTCTTCATGGTTATGGGCTTGAAGGCCACGGGCAGGGTAAACTTCTCATCATACTGGGTTAGCGTGGTAAATAAGACCTTTGGGAATATTTTGCGGTGGAATTCCTTGAAGTCCGTTTCGGTGAGCCCAGCCCTTTCTGCTTCGTTCCGAATACTGGTTGCAGAGAATTTGTCGCTGGCAGTACTTTTGGAATAGGTGTCATTAATTGGAAAGGGCTGGGTGAAGGCGCTGGTAATTTCCCTGGCCCGGTCAGCCCGGAAGTTGAAGAATATGATGGAGTCGTTATCTTTGATTAGGCCAATTGGTTGATTGTCTTGGGTAATCACGATGGGCTTTATGAATTCGTCGGTCTCGTCTCTTTTGTAAGCATTACTAATTGCTTCAAGCGCCGATGTTTCCTTTATACCTTCCCCGATGGTCAGGGCATTATATGCCTGCTCCACCCGGTCCCAACGTTTATCCCGGTCCATCAGGAAATAGCGTCCGCAGATGGAAGCAATCTGACCGGTGCCGAGCGAGTTCATTTTGTCCTGTAGTTTTTCCAGATAGTGGATGCCGTTAGTAGGGGGCGTATCGCGGCCGTCCAGCACGGCGTGGAAGAAGAGATTGTTTTTGGTAAAGCCGTTTTTCCTGGCCATTTCCAATAAGGCAAAGTAGTGATGGTCTGAACTGTGGACACCGCCGTCTGAAACCAGTCCGATTAGGTGGAGATTGGTTTTATTACGAAGGCAATGGGTCATTGCGTTGGTTAATTCAGGATTGGTAAAAAACGAGCCGTCCTTGATGGCGTTATCAATGTGGGTAATTTCCTGCCAGACCACTCTGCCGGCGCCGATATTGAGGTGCCCGACCTCGGAATTGCCCATTAATCCGGTTGGTAACCCAACCGCATTACCTGAGCATTCCAATTCTGTGTAGGGATATTCTTTGGCCAGACGGATTAAGTGCGGGGTGCACGCCAGTTTTATGGCATTGCCTTCTTTATGCTTATTGACGCCCCAACCGTCCATTATGATTAATGCGAGCAGGGGTATTTTCATGTATTTTATTGTATGAAATTTCAATATTTAATAGAGATTGCTTCGCTTACGCTCGCAATGACACCCTCCTGATGTCATTGCGAGGAGCGGAGCGACGAAGCAATCTAATTTATTGTATCATACGTCTCTAACTTGGTCAAGTTTCACCCTGAAAAAGCCGATAATATGTATATTCAACCGATAAACATGAGAGTAGCAACGAGGAGTTTTTATGCCGAATATATTGATAGTTGACCAGTTACAACAGACCGGCGCATTAATGAAGAGCATGCTTAGCAATTATTACGGCGTCTCGCTTTCAGAGGATTTTCCCGAGGCAATGAAGAAATTAGAGACGGCGTTATTTGACCTGGTGTTGATGGAGGTGGAGCGCCTTAACTCGGACACGGAGAAATTCCTCAAGCAGGCCAAGGAGATTCTGCCCAACCTGCCGGTTCTGATTCTGACCGAACACCAGGATAATCTCCAGTCACTTCAGTCCGTTAAGATGATACCCAGGCCCTTTAGGTGCGCCAGTTTGATGGGGACGGTTTATGATACGCTTTCAGCGCAGAATACGACTAATACTGAAAGTATCACCTATCATCGTGCCCTGACATATACGGTGGAGATATCCGCATCCGAACGCCGTTCTGCTGAAGGACTCAAGTGTTCCCTGACAGATTTAAGCCAGCAGGGTTTTATGGTTGAGCCGGCCATACCTGGCCCGGGCCGTTCGGCCGAGAACGATAGAACAGAGTTCCAGAATTTCTTCAAGGCCATCTGCCCTGAGGGGAGAATTCATTCCAAGCCATTACACGCCAATATAATCATTAAGGAACAGGAGCCGATTGCGCTTAGTTCCCGGGTGGCCTTCGTGGAAAAAGGGGCGGATGAGTCATTCAAAAGGGCGGGCTTAAGTTTTATTGAATCAAATAAGCAAAACATCAGATTGTTGGAGTTATTAAGGCAGAATTAATTTCTTGCAGTATAGGAAAGTATAAAATTTAGCTATTCACTTCGCAGATAACTTATGTGCGGGGCAGGGACACTAAGGCACAAAGAAAAAAGACTAATTTATTCTTCGTGTTGGTCCAGCCAGTGGTGGGATTTATGGCCGAAATTGCTTTCTTTGTATTTTTGTGGTAGAAGTTACGAGGTTTTCTTGCTTTCGTGTAATGATTCTTTCATCAATTTATGAGCGGCGATATCAACGCCAAAGCCCACGCCCCCGACAATCTGACCGGCTTTATAAACAGGCGCCAGGGTAAAGAGCATTGTAAATAATGTCCCGTCTGCCTTATAAACCCGCATAGTTTTCTTCTGGGGTTTCCCGGCCATCGTGTTCTGGAATGCTTCCTGGGCGATTTTCAGATCATCTGGATAAACGTATGGCGCAAATGATTTTCCCTGGACGTTTTCCATCTTATGGCCGGTTAAGAGGGTCGTCTGCTGGTTAAGGAAGGTAAAATTACCATGAGTATCAAAGGTCCATATCATATCGTAAGAATTTTCAATTATGGTGCGGTATGTTTCTTCGGATTCTTTTAGTGACTGCTCTGCCAATCTCCGGGACGAGATATCCCGGACATATTCAATGACGCCTTTTTGCTTGCCGGTTTTGGTGTCTATAAAAGGGAAACTATATAAATCCAGCCAGCCGACTACATTACCCTGAGCATCTCTTTTAGGGACAACTTCATAGTCCGGCTGGCCTGTTTCTATTGTTCTGCGCGATGGGCATATTTGGCACGCGGTATCCTGCCCATGATATGCTGTATAACATTTCTTGCCTACCAGCGGCGTAGCGTATGAATACCATCGTTCCATAGCGGCATTAACGCGGATAATGTTAAATTCGTTGTCAAGAATACTGATTCCGTCCTGGATACTTGAGAAGACGCCGGATAAGAATTGCTCTTGCTCTCTAAGGGAATCTGTTGCTTGCCTGCGTTCGGTGATGTCAATGCCGGTGCCGATAACGAATTCCACTGAATTGTCGTCATCTAAGAGGGTGGTGTTTGACCAGGAAATGAGCCGGCGGCTGCCATCCTTGGTGAGCCAGTAGTTTTCAAATTTGCTTGGGAATTTAGTGCCGACTGATTTAGCAAAGACATCTTTAACCGGTTTTATTTCTTCAGGGATGATGAAGACCTCCCAGATATATTTACTGAAGACCTCTTTGATAGGGTATCCGGTGATGTCCTCGCAGGTCTTGTTGAAGGTGACAATCCGGCCCTGGCGGTCCAGGACTATTACTAAAGCGTCCACTGTGTCAAGCACGGCTGAAGAAAAGTTACGCTCCTTCCTGAGCGTTTCCACCATTTTGTTGCGGTCTTTTTCCGCCTTTTCCAGGTCGTCGACCTGTTGACGCAGGGATGCTATCTCGTTTATGAGTTGTTCAGATGTTTTATCAGGATTCATATGTCATCTTTATATCAGATATCCTGGAAACTGTCAAACTTATCGTTTTAATCAACGTTTATATGACTGATTTATTATTGCGGACGCGCTTTTATTATCCGTACCGCACAGACCTTTAGCTCGGGTATCTTAGCAATCGGGTCAACCGCGGTATTAGTAAGTATATTAGCGGCCGCCTCGGCAAAGTGGAACGGTATAAAGACAGTGCCTTGAGGGACCCGTTCTGTAATATTGGTATCTATGGTAATAGAGCCGCGCCGCGAGGCAACATTTACTTGTTCGCCATCTGCTACGCCGACACTTCGGGCATCATCAGGATTTATTTCCACATACGGTTCGGGGGATATAAAGACCGGCCCGGTAGAGCGTCTGGTCATTGAGCCAGTGTGATAGTGATAAAGTGTCCTGCCGGTGGTTAGGACAAACGGATAATCCTTGTCTGGTTCTTCAGCCGGCGGTTTGTGTTCTATGGGATAGAATTTGCCCAATCCGCAGGTGAATTTATCTTTATGCAGGAAGCTGGTGCCCGGATGCTCTTCAGTAGGGCAGGGCCACTGTAAAGAAAGTGGAGAGATGAAAGATGAAAGATGAGAGGATGGTTTGAGACGCTCATAAGTAATGCCACAATAGATGGGAGAAACAGAGGCGAGTTCGTCCGTGAGTTCGCCGACTGATTTATAGTCAAACTTGCAGTTAATATTCAGTTCTTTTGCTAGGCAGGCGGCGATTTCGGAGAGGATTTGCCAGTCCGGTCGGCTTTCACCGATAGGTTTTAGGACGGACGGCGACAACTGCACCCGCCTTTCGGTATTGGTATAAGAACCTTCCTTTTCGGCAAAACTCGTGGCCGGTAAGACCACGGCGGCTCGCTGGGCGGTTTCGGTCAGGAAGATATCCTGGACTACCAGAAACTCTAAATTCTTTAATCCTTCATCGACATGGGATATATTCGGGTCAGAAAGCATGGGGTTTTCGCCCATAATATAAAGCCCTTTTATTTTACCGTGAGCGGCTGAGTCGGTTATTTCGGTCACGGTCAGTCCGGGCTTATCGTTTAATTGGGTGTTCCACATCTTCTCAAACTTTATTTTTATGTCCGGGTTATTGACGGCCTGGTAGCCCGGATAGACATCGGGCAGGCACCCGGCATCGCAGGCGCCCTGGACATTGTTCTGTCCCCTGAGCGGGTTTAATCCTGATGATAATTTGCCTATCTGTCCGCAGAGCATCACCAGATTTGCCAGCGACATCGTGTTGTCCGTGCCGGTGGTATGCTGGGTAATGCCCATAGAATAGATAACCATAGCATTTTTAGCCGTGGCGTAAATCCGTGCGGCTTTTCTGATATCTTCGGCCGGCACGCCGGTAATCTCAGCCACCTTTTCAGGCGGGTAATTCTCCACGACCTTTTTCATTGCCTCAAAGCCCTCGGTTCGGCCCTTTATGAATTCCTTATTTTCTATCCCTTCGCTGATAATCACGTTCATCAATCCGTTAATCAAGGCCACATCGCTGCCGCAGCGATGCCGGAGCCAGATTTCGGAGAATTCGGTTAACTCAATGGCTCTGGGGTCGCAGACAACGAGTTTTGCTCCTTTATTTACAGCCCGTTTAATGGCATAACCGATAACCGGGTGCGCCTCGGTAGTGTTAGAGCCGATGACCAGAATACAATCTGCGTTTTCTATTTCATCTATGGAATTAGTCAT
>JBBTIZ010000060.1:10052-13139 GCA_038059695.1 Planctomycetota bacterium | reverse complement strand
AGCCGATGACCAGAATACAATCTGCGTTTTCTATTTCATCTATGGAATTAGTCATGGCGGCCGAGCCGAACGACTGGGCCAGTCCGGCCACCGTAGATGAGTGGCAGAGCCGGGCGCAGTGGTCGATATTGTTATTACCGAATAATACCCGAGACAGTTTTTGCATCAAATAGTTCTCTTCATTGGAGCATTTGGCAGAGGCCAAGGCGGCCAGTGATTCACTGCCGTGTTCTTTTTTAAGCTGAGTAAACTTATTGACCACTAAGTCAATTGCTTCGGCCCAGGTTGATTCGCAGAGAACGCCGTCCTTGCGGATGAGCGGTTTTTGCAATCTCTGACGACTTTGTGCTATTGATTCATCTAATGCGCAAGATGGGTAGGATGGAAGTTGAAGATTTGAGTATGTCACTCCTGCGGAAGCAGGAGTCCAGTTTTTATTGGTCTGGATTCCCGCTTTTCCTGCGGAACTCTCATTAATAAAAATCCCGTTAGGGGTCGCGGGAATGACAGTATTAGAATCTGTGTTAATCTGTGGTTTTCCTAATCTATCTGGGTGCCGCACAAAATCCATTCCGAAATGTCCCTTGATGCAAAGCCAGCCGTGATTGGCCGGGCCGGCCGGATTGCCTCTGGCTCTGATAATAGCATTATCTTTTATATCAAGCAGGATACTGCATCCGCATCCGCAATAGGGGCAGATGACCGCGGCTTTTTCGCATTCAGAGATGCGTCCTTTGAACCGGGCGGTTAAATCGGTCAGGGCGCCGACCGGACAGACGTCCACGCAGGCGCCGCAGAAGACGCAGTCAGAGTCCTTTCTGGGAATTTCCAGGGGCGTGGTAATCTTGGCGGCAAAACCGCGCCGGGTAAAGTCAATGGCCTCGTTCGCAACTGCCTCGTTGCAGGCAATGACACAGCGTCCGCACATTATGCAGGTCTGGTAGGACATCTCTATGAGCGGATTACCTGTCTCATTAGGATACGTAGTGCGCTCACCTTCATAGGAGGTTTTTTCTATACCGAATTCGTAAGCGTATTTTTGCAGGGCGCACCCGCCCGAACGACCGAAGTCATTCGGTCGGGCGGGGATGCCGTTTTTCTCGCAGGTCAGGCAATTCAGGGGGTGGTCGGAGAGAATCAGGTCTAAGGCGGTCTTGCGGAACTGGTGGAGTTTATCGCTCTGGGCGGTGACTTCCATCCCTTCCTTAACCGGCAGGGCGCAGGAAGCGATGGGCGCCTTGCCGCCCTTGATTTCAACGATACACAACCGGCATCCCGCAAACGGACTTAATGCGGGATGATAACACAGGTGTGGAATATGAATATCATTATCCAGTGCCGCCTGTAACACGGTTTGGTTCGGCCTGGCTACGACCTCTTTGCCGTCAATCGTGAATCTTACATCTGTCATATTCAGTCCTTTTTGGGTCTTCTGAGGTGGTAAAAACCACCTTTGAGGACCTAATTGGCACCTCAGAAGACCCAATTGGCACCTCAGAGGACCCAATTGGCACCTCAGAGGACCCAATTGGCACCTTTTTACCCCGAATTGGCACCTCTGAACGCCCAATAACCACCCTGACTGTCCTGAAATCGGACAGTTATATGGTCAAAATAAGCATTTAGTGACAATTTTTGTCACTTAATATTCTCCAAATCACACCTTAAGCGCTGGGGTTTTAACCTGAGGTTTTGGACTAATCGCATTAAACTTACATTTAGCCATACAGATCCCGCATACCTGGCATTTATCCTGGATGATGGTATGCGGCTGTTTTTTTGCGCCCGCAATCGCTTGAGTCGGGCAATTCTTGAGACAGAGTCCGCAACCGGTGCATTTTCCTAGATCAATTTCATATCTAAAGAGTCCTGTGCAGACGCCGGCCGGGCAGAATTTGTCGTTCAGGTGCGCCTCATATTCATTGCGGAAATAGCGGAGCGTAGAAATAACCGGATTCGGCGCGGTCTGGCCTAAGCCGCAGAGTGAACTATCGCGGACTGATTCGGCTAATGTTTGTAGTTTTTCTATGTCACCGGTCTGTGCCGCGCCGGTAGTAAAACGAGTGACTATCTCCAGCATCCGCTTGGTCCCGATTCTACACGGTACGCACTTGCCGCAGGATTCCTTTTGGCAGAAGTCCAGAAAGTAGCGGGCGATATCAACCATGCAATTAACCTCGTCCAGGACAATCATGCCGCCGGAACCCATAATAGCGCCGGCTTGTTTGATGCTCTCGTAGTCAATCGGCGTGTCCAGGTGTTCAGCCGGCAGGCATCCGCCTGAAGGGCCGCCCATCTGAACCGCCTTGAATGTCCGGCCGTGCGGAATGCCGCCGCCCACATCAAATATTATCTGGCGCAGGGTGATACCCATCGGAACTTCAACCAGTCCGGTATTTGTAACCTTACCGGCCAGGGCAAATACCTTGGTGCCTTTGGACCCCTGAGTGCCTAACTGGGCATAAGAAGCGCCGCCGGCCAGTATGATATGGGGAATGCTGGCCAGTGTTTCCACATTGTTTATAACTGTGGGCTTGCCCCAGAGGCCTGATTCAGCCGGGAATGGCGGGCGGGGCTTGGGCATACCGCGCCGGCCTTCAATAGAGGCAATCAGCGCGGTTTCCTCACCGCAGACAAATGCGCCGGCGCCTTGTTTTATCGTGATATCAAAACTAAATCCGGTGCCGAGGATATTCTCACCGAGCAATCCCATCTCCCTGGCCTGCTTTACTGCCAGGGTAGAATATTCCACGGCAATGGGGTATTCAGCCCGGACATAGATATAGCCGTGTGTGGCGCCGATGGCATAGGCGCCGATGAGCATGCCTTCTATAACCGAATGGGGGTCGCCTTCCAGAACCGCCCGGTCCATAAATGCGCCCGGGTCGCCTTCGTCGCCATTGCAGATAAAATATTTAGTGTCGCTTTTATAACCGTTAGCGAATTTCCATTTAAGCCCGGTCGGGAATCCGGCGCCGCCCCTGCCGCGGATGCCTGATTTAGTCACTTCATTTATAACATCTTCCGGTTTTAGCCCGGCCAGCATTTTAGCGATGGCCGAATAACCGTTTCGCCTGATATAATCTT
>JBBTIZ010000060.1:0-9952 GCA_038059695.1 Planctomycetota bacterium | reverse complement strand
AGCCCGGCCAGCATTTTAGCGATGGCCGAATAACCGTTTCGCCTGATATAATCTTCCGGGCTTGTGGGGTTGATATATCCGCAATTACGCAAAACTATTTTATTCTGGGGTTTGAAGAACGGTATTTCTTTACGATAGGGATAAGTGTTCTTATTTTCGGAGTAACATAGGTTATTAATAATCTCCTTGTCCTTCATTGTTTTAGCGATAATATCAGGGACGTCTTTCTCGGTCAGCTTTCCGTAAAAAATGCCGAGTGGCTCAATAGTAACCACCGGCGCATAGGCGCAGAGTCCCTGGCAGCCGGTTTCAATGATTTCTATCTCTGACGATAAATGTTCTTGTTTTATTGCATTATAAAATGCGTCTCTGATTTTAAGCGCATTTCTGGCCCGGCAGCCGGTGCTGCAGACAAGAATCCTTTTTTTCTTGCCATCATATGATTTTAGCAGTTTTTCTCTGAATGATTGGATTTCCTTTAATGAACCCAGCCTTTGAATGCAAGGGTTGGGTGAATGTAGTCTGGGCATACTCTTATTCGCAGTCTTTTAGCGCTTCTTCAACTTTTTTCTCGTCAAGATTACCGTAGTAATTCTGATTCACCATCATGGCCGGGGCTAGGAAGCAGGTTCCCAGGCAAGCGACAGTTTCCAGAGAGAATTTATAATTAGGGGTAGTTTGTCCGTCTTCTATGTTCAGGATATTCTTAATGTGATTGATGACATCCTTTGCGCCTTTGACATGGCAGGCAGTGCCGCGGCAGGGCTTAAGCAGGTATCTGCCTTTTGGAATAAGGCTGAACTGGGCGTAGAACGTCAGGATGCCGTAGATTTTATTACGAGACACGTTGGTATGCTTGCTGATTATTCCGAGCGATTCGGGAGGAATATACCCGAACTTCTCCTGAACCGCCTGTAAAATAGGAATGACCACGCTGGCGTTATTGCGCGGTAAATCTTTGATGGTCTCTTTGATTTGAGAATCAGTCGGCCGACTATGAGTCTCTGCTGATGGTGCGGCGGATGATTGCATAAGCATTCCCCTATTTTTGATAATTATCCATGTGGTTGGGATTCATCTGGTGTTGTGCCTATTTCATCTAATATTTTATTTTCCACGAAAATAGGCGTCTTGAGATGAACCGCCAGAACAATCGCATCGCTCGGCCGTGAATCAATTTCTATGTCCTTGCCATTAGCGCTGATGAACAGCTTGGCATAGAAAGTATTCTTTTTAAGGTCGCTGATAATAATCTTATTTATGGTATAATTAAGTTCTTTAAGGATATTGGCAATCAGGTCGTGTGTTAACGGCCGGACTGTTTTTACATTCTTTATCTTTCGGTCAATGGCCGCGGCCTCGTAGATGCCGATAACTATAGGAAAGACCCGTTCGCCTTTTACTTCTTTAAGGATAATAAGTTGTTCCTCGCGGTTTTCGTCAATAATCAGCCGGGATAATTCTACCTGTATCATTGAGGTTGGCTTTCGTTATCGGAAACAGGCGATCTGCCGGCCCATCTCCTTAAAATGATAGGAGTTTTCCTTAAGCGTATTGAGTATATCAATGAATACGGCCGAGGCCTGGGGCTGGCAGATTCCGCTGGTTAGCCGTTCCTCGTGTTCCAGCGCAAAATTAGCTGCGGTATTCTCCAGGGTATTGGCTGTATCAATGATGTATTTGGTAAGGACATCGTTTTTTGTTACGGCCACATCCTTAAGGCAACGGGAAAGGTGTTTGATGGTTCCGATAATGTATTCCAACTCCCTGAGCGCCTTATCACTAAAGAGAATGTGCTTATCTATCTTGTCTTTGAATATATTAACCAATCTGGCGAGAGTGACGGTTATCTTATCCAGCCGGGTTCCTAAGTCCCTTTTCACCGCATCGTTGCATTCGTTATTATATATCTGATAGTTCTTTACGATGATAGATAGTTTGGCCATGGTTGCTTCGGCCGAGTCAAGATGCGCGAGGTTTTCCGTGCGGATTGAATCAAATATGTGTTTCAACGTCTCTTCAATGGTCTGGAAAAATTCACCGATGGTTATATTGCTCATAAAAAGTTTATAATACTAACTATTATGCAGATAGCAAGAATAATCAGGCATAGGAGATTGAAATTCTTCATTGTGGTATGGATGATAGTCCTGGGATTTTCTTCCGACGTGGCTAAGCTCAGCGCCAGCGAGACAATAAATGCTATCAGGATAAAAAGCCCGGTCATCGCAATGAGGTTAAGCATAAGTTTATTGGATAGTTTGATTGTCCGCTTCTGGCGAGACCTCCCCGATATTTTCGGGGGGCGGGTCCGTTTCTGTTTTAGGAGGTTGCTCTGTAAGCGCCTGGTTCTCAGTTGCGGGCGGTTTCCGGGCGGTCAATTGCGAATACAGATTTAAGAGAATCACCAGATTAAGAATGCCGGCCACGCAGACATAAAGCATTCCGATTTCAAAGTATGACATTGATATTAATCCGCGCGGTGCCTCGGAAGTTAATAGGGTGACTAATAGCCAGGTCAGTCCGATGCCAAATTGGCCGAAATAATAAAAAGGATTATCCGAAAACCTGATGAACCTGAAATCGGCAATGATTATGCCGATAATAGAGCAGATAAGGGCGATGGCAAAAAATATTAATGCCTTAGACCGCTGGCCATAATACCAGTGTGCCGCGCCGGGGATACACCATCCTAAGAGGAATGCGGGTCCTCCTCTTAATGTCATCTTCGCTACTAATTTAATAAACAAAACTGGCATCATATAGTGAAATCCTTGCCCAGATATTTCTCGCGGGCTAATGGGTTGTTCATTATTTCTATCGGTGTCCCGGCGCAGAGTATCTGTCCTTCATCGATGATATAAGACCGGTCGGTGACCGCCAACGTTTCCCGGACATTATGGTCTGTGAGAAGTATGCTGATGCCTCTGGCCTTAAGTTGTTTGATAATGCCCTGAATCTCGGCTACTGAGATTGGGTCAACCCCGGAAAACGGCTCGTCCAGCAGTAATAAGGTCGGCTCGGTAATCAATGCCCGGGCAATCTCCAGTCGCCTGGTCTCGCCTCCGGAAAGCGTGGTTGCTTTCTGGTGGGCTAACTTAGCCAAACCAAATTCACTCAGGAGCCGCTTGGCTTCTGACAGTCGCCGGCCGCGGCTTATCGGCCTGGTTTCCAGTATGGCCAGGAGATTATTTTCTACGCTCAGATTCTGGAATACGGATGGTTCCTGAGGCAGATAACCCATCCCGTATAAAGCTCTTTTATACATCGGTAACCCCGCTACATTTATATGCTTTTTCTCGGCGTTAATATTTGCCCGGAAGATTATTTCGCCGGACGAGGGCGGAATTAGTCCGGTAACCATCCTGAATGTGGTGGTTTTACCGGCCCCATTCCTTCCCAGGATACCCACAATCTCGCCTTCCGATATATTAAACCCCACTCCGTCAACCACCCGGCGAGAACCGTATATCTTTACCAGTTGTTTTACCTCAAGTAACATATCTTTTTAAGCCCCGACACTTCGTGTCGGGATAAGAGCCAGTCCCTCACGGGATCCCGTCAGAGGGATAAGTCGCGGAGTTTATCCCCGCTGGAAGCGGGGTCTCCAACTGGCTCTAAATAAATAGGTTATATTTATCCCCTATACATAGATTGTTTATAAAATGTTGATAACTTATCGGGTATTTCTTAACTCCTTTATTATAAATGGGTTATTTTACTATATCGATTAGGTGGTCCATTCTTAGGATATTTATCATAACCTGTTAATTCGTATATGGTTATACTATAGATATTCAGACGCTTATTGAGATAATTCATAGTCAAAGTTATACCTGAAGCAACCCCCATTTATTGGGATTTTCTAACCCCTTATGCCATATAAAATTGTATACAACCAATATTTACTTTATTAATTTGGCTCTTTTTAATGGCCAGTAAACGAATAAAGCCCGGCCGAATATTTCGTCGGCGCTGATAAATGGGGAATTTTCCACGTTATTGGATATTACATCGGATTTATTGATAATTTGGTTCATTCCCCATATATCGCCGCCCCTGTTATCCGATTTATTTCTTCTGATTCTGATAATATTGCCGTCATCCCTATAAGTATCGGCAAATGACGGCTCGGCATCGCATTTGATGATAGTCCCGTCCTTAAGGGTAATATTCCTCACTTTCCATACCCGGCTGTCTTTGCTGTTCGGGACATTATCGCCTATGGCAAAGTATTTGCCGTCCGGGATTACCAACGGTTTATTTTCTCTCAAAATCCCGTTGTTATCGTAATAATATACATCACGCCAGATATTGACATCCCAGAGAGTCGCCGCATATTTCTTGGCTTCCATCTCAACCTGATAGGAAGAATTGTTGTCTTCTTCCGGCTGGTTATCCTCAAGCGAAATAATATAATCGTATTTAAGAACTTCTTTGCCGTCAACTTTTATATAAATTGTGCCGTCAAAATTCAAGATTTCAATCAGATGGTCTTTATTCGGTTCAATCTTTATGGGTGGTTCGCCGTCTTTCTGAAGAGGTAACGTATTAAGATATTTTGTTGAGAGGATAGAATGTTCTAAGGCCGGGGTTTTGAGCACTCCGCGGAAATGCCAGGATAAGTTTGGCTGCTCGCTATCAGCAGATTGCACGGGCAGACGCAGTGAGAAATCCCCGGACTGGGTTCTAATCGTCGTATGGATTTCTCCGCCGCTCTTTTCAGTCCGAAGTTTGAATGACAGTTTTATGTCGCTGACCGTATGGCTGCCCGAGGTGCTGGCGCCGATATATTCATCGCTGACGGCATTTCGATAACGGATTATGCCCCCGGCATTAAGACTTATTTTCCCGCCCTCAATATTCGATAAACCGTTTTCCGGCAAGTTCCATGCGTCTGCCGGCACTGCCGGGTTGTAGCGTTTCCTATTTGCCTGGTTTGATTCAACCAGGGGTATCCACATTGATTCCTGGGTCTTGAGCGGCTTCTTGGCTATAAGGAATTTATCCGCGCCTTTGGCCCGGGCATAAAGGTCGCCTTGTTTTACCATCAATTCCTCATTGGGCAGTCCGACCACCCTTTTGATGAAACTGGTGCTCTTGTCAAGCGGGAACTTGAAGAGAAAGACATCATACCTTTTGAGGGGGCTAAACAGGATGCCGAACTTGTTGGCAATGATTCGGTCGCCGTCAGCCGGGTCGCCGTGCAAGGTGGGCTCCATCGAGCCGGTCGGGATTTTATAGACCTCAATGCAAAAACACTTGATTATCATAGCCAGGATAAAAGCCACCAGGAATACCTCGGCGTTGCCCTGAATCAGGACCAGCCAGATGACCGCCAGTATGGCCGCATTCCATACCGAGATGAATTTAGTCAGACACAATGCCGCCAAAACAACAATCGGGATAAGATTCCAGATATACGAAAGCCCTAATCCCTGAATCCCGACGGTAGAATCTCTTTTAAGCATAGATTACTTTTTCTCTTCTCCGGACAGGACCGCAATAAAGGCCGATTGCGGGATTTGAACCGAGCCGATGCTTTTCATCTTCTTTTTGCCTTCCTTCTGCTTATTCCAGAGTTTCCGCTTGCGGGTGATATCGCCTCCGTAGCATTTGCCGGTCACGTTTTTGGCCATGGCGCTGATATTTTCCCGGGCCACGATGCGCTTGCCCACCGCGGCCTGTAGGGCGACCTGGAAAAGGTGGCGCGGAATTTGCTGCCGTAATATGTGGATAATCTTTCGGCCCTTTGATTCCGCAATATTGTGGTGGACTATGGCCGAAAACGCATCCACCTCGACGTTGGCCACGAATATCCTTAATTTTACCATATCTCCGGTTTCATATCCAATAAAAACATAGTCCATTGTGCCGAATCCGTGCGTGGCAGATTTAAGTTTATCATAGAAGTCGTAGATAATCTCGCCCAGCGGCATATTATAGTGCAGGATGACCCGGGTCGGCGAGATATATTCTGTTTTGATATGGTTGCCGCGTTTATTCTCGCATAAGGCCATGATATTGCCGATGTTTTCAGACGGTATAATCACTGATATCTTGACAATCGGTTCTTTCACCTCTCGGATGGTTGCTTCATCCGGAAACATAGCCGGGTTGTCTATGCGCAATGTCCTGGACAATCCTCCTGCGGTAATAGTCACCTCATACGGCACGTTAGGCGCGGTCTGGACTACGTCCGCCTTCTGCTCCCGCCTCAGTCGTTCCTTAAGGATGTCCATATGCAACAGCCCCAGGAAGCCGCACCTGAACCCCATGCCCAGCGCTTCTGAGGTCTCCGGCTCATAGGTGAATGACGAGTCATTGAGAGATAATTTTTCCAGCGCTTTTTTGAGTATATTAAAATCGCTGTCCTGGGTGGGGTAGAATCCGGCAAAGACCATAGGCAGCGGCTCGCGGTAACCGGGCAGGGGCGCTACATCGGTCGCGCCTTTCAGGGTAACCGTATCGCCGATTTTCACCTCGCGGCTGTTGCGGATGCCGCTGATAATATAACCGACTTCTCCGGCTGATAGTTTCCCGACCTTTAACATCTTGGGCGTGAATATGCCGACTTCTTCAACCTTGAATGAGCGGTTGTTTCTTATCATTATGATTTCGTCATCGGCCTTGACCGAGCCGTCTATCATCCGGACAAATACCACCACCCCGCGGTAGTCGTCATAGACCGCGTCAAATATCAGGGCTTTCAGCGGCTTATTAAGGTCACCGGTCGGCGGCGGTATCCGTTCAACCACTGCTTCGAGAATCTTATCGGCATTGGTTCCCTGCTTGGCGCTGACGTTGATTATCTCCTCCGGCGGGATGCCCAGGATATTCTGTATCTCATCCCGGACCATCTCAATATTAGCCGCGGGCATATCTATTTTGTTGATGACCGGGATGATTTTCAGGTTTGCCTCCATTGCGACCAGGGCATTGGCCACGGTCTGGGCCTGGACGCCCTGGGAGGCATCGACCAGGAGCAGGGCGCCTTCGCAGGCCTTCAAACTCCTCAGCACCTCGTAACTGAAATCTACGTGTCCGGGCGTGTCAATCAGGTTCAGGATATAATTCTGGTTATTAAGCCGGTATTTGAGCAGGACCGCTTTGGCCTTGATGGTAATCCCGCGTTCCCTTTCTATCTCGCCGTTATCCATGAACTGGTTGCGCAGTTCCCGGGCTGAGACCGCGCCGGTAAGTTCCAGGAGGCGGTCGGCCAATGTGGATTTGCCGTGGTCTATGTGGGCGATGATACAAAAGTTACGGATATTCTGCATAAATTACAATTCCTGATTATATTATAAACTATGGAAGGAAGCAAGAAAAACCAGCCCCGCACATAATTTATTGTATGGAATTTCAAAGTTTGATAGAGATTGCTTCGCTGACGCTCGCAATGACAATCATTCGTGCTGTCATTGCGAGGAGCGGAGCGACGAAGCAATCTGATTTATGTGCGGTGTCCTATCTCAATTCTCTCTCCAGCTCATCCAGTTCAATAATCTTAGCCCGGACGATGATGAATTGCATGCTTTTCTCTTCGGATTCGACCTTGCGCCTGAAGAAAGCGGATAGAATCGGAATTTTATCCATCAGAGGCGTTGACGCGCTCAGATTCTGCTTAGAGACCACATCAAATCCGCCTAAGACCAGGGCGCCGTTGTCCGGCACCACGGCGCTGGTTCGGCATCTCTGGAGTCGTAACCATGGTCTTTCAATCGTAATCTGCGTCCTTAGTAGGTCTGACTGATATTCCAGGACAAAATCTCTGACATCAACCAACTCCATCAGGGTTGGGAAGACATGGATGGTAATAAACTTACGGTCATAACTCATCACCGGTTTGACGTCAAGCACCACGCCGGTAGAGAAGGTGTTTATCACCGGTTCATAGGCCACGGCGCCGGCCTGGACGTCTCCGTCTTGGATATACTGGCGCTGTTTTAGATATGCCACATTGACCCGCTGGCCGTTAAGGGCCGTGATTTTCGGCGAATCCAGAATAGTGCCCCGGCCGGTTTTTTTCAGGGCCGTCATCAGCAGATTGATGCGCGGCGCGCCTAAAACAGCAAATTGAAGTCCCAGCCCGCCGATGGCCGACGCCGGCAGGGCATTCTCCACCATGTTATTCTGGTCCCGGAAGGTGTAGGCCGTCCGGAACCGGGCGTCCCGGTTCCCGCCCAGCAGTAATCCGGCTGATGGGTTGCTCTGGCCCGGTATATCCGGCGCATTGGGCACGGTTACCCGCGGTATATTCCTCAGTTCCACGCCCAAACTCTCCATGAGATTATCGCTGGTGTTCAGGAAGGTGGCTTCCACGGAAATCATTGCGGTCCTGAAAGACCTGATTACCTTTAAAAATTCCACTACCTCTGCCTGGACTGATGCCGTGTGCACTAACAGCAGTTTATTGCTTTCGCCTATCCGGCGAATATTCACGCCCGGGATATTTCCCTCCCAGGTGCTGGCCCCTTTTTGGTCTTTGCCGGTATTCTTCTTGATTAACTCCAACAACTCGTCTGCGGTTATCTTGACTACGGTCGGCAATTCCACAGGCGGTATAGACCAACCCGGCGCCCCGCCCGGAGTCAACGGCAGTTCCAGATTCGGTCCGGGAAAGTCCGGTATATCCCGGACCAGGTCATCCACATTATGCACCCGCCATTCTAAGTCCTCCTCTAATGCCGTTAACTTAGTTATCTTCAGACACTTGACCTCTTTATCAAACCCATACGTTAAACCGTATTGCTCCAGCAGGTTTCTTAATCCTATCTCCAGTGGCAATCCGGTCAGGGACAGCGTCTTCTTTTCGTTCGGTATGCCTTCCTGCCTGACATCTGAGGCATATATGATTGGTATTTTATACTGTTGCTGGATATAATCCGTGACATCATATAAGGTGTCATTGCCTTCCAATTTGAAATCGTGCCTGATGGTCTTGAGATTGCGTTTAATCTCCACGATATCAGGGTCTGACTCGGCCCGGCTGGTGATTACTCCGGGCGGTTGTCTCCGGCTGGCTATCTTCCAGACCTCCGGGTCAAAGCGCAGTATTCTATCGTCCGCATACGATATAGTCGTCTCTTTGAAATCGTCATACATCGCCTTGAACCGCTCCGAGCGCAGTTTGATGTATTTATCGGAGACCTCATAATGCCTGGCTCTGGCGGCCTCTTTCTTCAGTTCCTCGGCCTGGCTGAAATGCGGGGCTGATTCCAGTATGGTCGTGGCCAGACGCTCCACCTCTTCAAACCGTTTCTGGCCGAATAAAATCAGCGCCTGCTGGAAAAGCGATTTTATTTTCTCGTTATATTCCTGCTGGCGCTTGAGCTCCTCTTCCTGGGTGAGTTGGGCCGCGGCTTCGCGCATCTGTTGGTTGCTCTCTTTTTCCTGCCGGGCTATCAAATCCTGGAGCGTCTTTATCCGTTCCTGGGCCTTGGTGAGGTAATCATTTAAGCCCACATCATAGGGCAGCCATTTTAAGGTGTTTATGACCTGCTCAAATTCGGTCTCGGCCTCGGGATATTTCTGCTCGGCCGTAAGTTTCTCGCCCTGCAAAAAATGGTTCCGGACCGTCACCTCGGTCTCTTGTAGTTTGACCGACAACTGGTCCTGGAGGAATTCCTTAATGACCTTGACTTCATCGGTCCGCGCGCCCAGAATCAATTGTAGTTCTGATGAGAGTTCTCTGGCCCCTTTATGCCGGGGATTGAGTTCCAGGGCCTGGGCTATCTGCTCCCTGGCCTGGCTGTAATTGAATTCCTTGAACATCTTGAAACCCGCCTCGTAGAACTTCTGGGCCAGGAACTCATTCTCCTGCATCCTGATGCCTTTTGCTCTTTCTATCTCGGACAGGATATCGCCGGTGGCTTCTTTACCCTGAGGGGCATTCCCGAAGGGTTGACCCGCCCGTGTAGATTCATAAGAGGACTTTGGTGTCAAGTCCCCC
>JBBTIZ010000059.1:0-3033 GCA_038059695.1 Planctomycetota bacterium | reverse complement strand
CATCCGCCAAGTTAAAGCATCCCCACATCGTCCAAATCTACGAGGTCGGCACCCAAGGCAGATTCAACTATTTTACGATGGAACACATTGACGGCGGCAGTTTGGATGAACTTATTGATGCGAAGAAATTATCGCCCAAGCGGATTGCCGAAGTAATCTGCGACATCGCGGCCGCCCTCCATTACGCCCACCGGCAGGGGATTATCCACCGGGACATCAAGCCCGGCAATATCCTGATAGACAAACAGGGCCAGACCTACCTGACTGATTTCGGGCTGGCCAAGGAGTTAGCCGGCATGGACCGTTCGCTGACTATGAGCGGCACGGTCATCGGCACGCCTGATTATATGTCGCCGGAACAGGCCAGGGGCGAGCGGGATAAGGTTGATGCGCGCAGCGACATCTTTTCATTGGGGGCAACATTATATTATAGTTTGACCGGCGCCAGCCCGTTTAAGGACAGCGACCTTTATCAGGTGCTTAACCGGGTCATAAACAAAGACCCGCTTCTGCCCACCAAAACGGCGAATAATTTTCATCGTGATTTAGAGACGATTTGTATGAAGTGCCTGGAAAAAGAGCCGGCCCGGCGCTACCAGACGGCCGGGGAATTGGCCGATGACCTGAAACGTTTCCTGGAAGGCGAGAGCATCCAGGCCAGGCGCGCCGGGCTAATCACCAAACTGATTAAGAAGGCCCGGCGCAATAAACCGGCTGCCTTGGTGATGCTCGGCGCAACGGTTGTTCTGCTATCGCTCATATCTTATTTTATGGTCTCATCTATTTTAACCGGTAGGAAAATAGAAACCTACCGTCAGAATGCTTATAGTTCATTCAAAAACAAGAATTATGAAGAGGCATCAGTTTGGTACAACAAGGCCTTAACCCTTCTCCCGGATGATACAAAGATGCAGGAGTTACTAAAGAACTGCGGGCAACATAAAGACAAGAAAGAGTCAGCAAAGAAGGTCTTGAAGGCGCTTGAGGCCAGCGGTCTGACTGTTGATGATAAGATGCGAATAGCGAATAAAGCCCTGGAGATAGACCCATCCTGCGCCGAGGCCTACCAGGAAATAGGTTACATTTATCTGGCGGAAAAGGACTACGAGCGGGCATTTGAGACGTTCAGCAAGGCAATTGAGATGAATCCGGCTATGGTTCATTCCTATTATAAACGCGGGTATATTACCGCCGATATCCGAGGCGACAGTTCCGGCGCCATTCCTGATTTTAAGAAGGTGGTGGAACTTGCCCCGGACAGTTATCTCGGGTATTACTCCAAGGGGTATATGGAACTTGAGACGGGAGATTTTAAGGCAACGATTGCCGATATGACCAGGGCCATAGAAATAAGACCGGATTATGCCGATGCCTATTACCACCGCGGCTACGGCTACTTAAAAGAAGGCGAATATAAACAGGCCATTGCCGATTACACCAAAACCATAGAACTGAGGCCGGACCTGGCCGGGGCATACGAGGAACGAGGAACCGCTTATCGTCATGAAGATAATTGTGAACAGGCAATTATTGACTACAGTAAGGCAATGGAACTAAAGCCCGGCAAGGCAGATGTGTATCTTGGCCGGGGGATGGTTTATAATCTCAAAGGCAACTATGACCGGGCTATTGCCGACTTTACCAAGGCCATAGAACTCGCCAGAGACCGCGCCAGCGAACTAAAGCCGGAGTTAGATGACGCATATTTTTATCGGGCCCGGGCCTATGGCAATAAGAAAAACTATGAACCGGCGATTGCGGACTACACCAAAGCCATAGAACTAAAGCCGGATTATGCCGAGGCCTACGCGGAACGGGGATTTACATATAGACAAAAAGGTGATTATGACCGGGCCATTGCCGATTTGAATAAGGTAATAGAGTTAAAACCGGATTATGTCAACGGTTATAACTGGCGGGGCGATGTCTATACTCTAAAAGAAAACCATAGGCAGGCAATTGCCGATTATACCAAATCTATAAAACTCAAGCCCGGTCAGGCGGATATTTATCGTAAGCGGGGCACGGCGTATGTTGGCACTGCCAATCCTTTTTTGGCCTTAGTTGATTATAATAAGGCAATAGAGTTAGCCCATGATGTTTCTGATAATTATTATTATCGCGCCTATTTCTATAGGACCCAAGGTAAACGAGATGAAGCGCTGGCCGACTATAATAAAGCTATAGAACTTAAGCCCGATGAGCCCGTGTATTATGCCGAACGGGCCGGCCTCTATCTTAAAAAGAATGATTCTAATAAGGCCCTGGCTGATTATAGTAAAGCCATAGAACTCGCCAGAGACCGCGCCGGCGAACTGAAGCCGTCTGATGCAGAACTATATCTTAAGCGGGCTGACATCTATCTTAAAAAGAGTGATTTTAAGGAGGCCTTCTCTGACTTTAATGCGGCAATTAAATTAAAACCGGATGATGCAGAGTTCTATGGCTTCCGCGGTAATGCCCACGTCAAGGTTGGTAATTATCAACTGGCCCTGGATGATTTCAGTAAGGCGATAAAACTTAACCCGAATGATGCTGCGACATACAATAACCGCGGGCTGGTTTATGACCGGATGAATAAATACGACCCGGCTGTTAGGGATTATACCAGAGCATTAGAAATAAAACCCGATGGTATTATTTATTATTACCGGGCCAATGCCTATGGCTCTTTAGGAAAATATGCCGAGGCGATTAAAGACGGAGAAATGTCTATCAAGTTAGGACTGGATGCTAAAGGCGCCGGGGAGATGCGCCGGCTGATTGAGCAGTGGAAAAAACAACTGCCGGCCCCGACGGGGCGGTAGGCAGGCCCGTTGTCTACCAAGAAATACCAAGCGGCCGTGATGCCCCAGGCCACCGCATTGGTCACCACCCGGTTGACAAAATTGGCCTGCCAGATGTTAAATTCAACGTTGCCGGCCGGGATGTATCTCTTGTTTATTGGCATAATAATCTCCTTTCATTTTGGTATTTATACTGCGACCTCCGGTATATATACTCCGGCTTCCGGTATATATACTCCGGCCTCCG
>JBBTIZ010000058.1:0-7302 GCA_038059695.1 Planctomycetota bacterium | reverse complement strand
TTATCATTTAATAGTTTTACCAATTCCGGGATTGATCCTGTGGCGTGCAGTTCACCCAGCGATGCGGCCGCAATGGCGCGTATCTCGTCATCCGTATCTACCAAGAGTTTGGTTAATTCCGCTGTGACCTCTTTAACGCCGGTATTATCGCCCGTGCTAACCTGCCGTCTGACCATCTTGACAAGGATTGATAGCATCGGATGTTTCTTGTGCAGGATATGAAAATGGTCTTTTTCTGTTTGTATAGCGATAGCATCCGTTATTGGGGTGACTGTTATCGGCTGTTCTACAGCGACTGTCTGTTTGTCTGCACGGCTGGCAATCTCATTACCACTTGTGGTTGGCTCCTGCGGAACCGGGAGATTCTTGCCCGAGGAATTAATCACCACCAAGATTACTATTAACATCCAGACCGCCGCAGCGCCGGCCATAGCAAGTCCCAATACCCGCCTGCGGAAAACAGTCCGGGATAGGCGGTTCTTTACCCGGATATGGAAATCAGATGTCAAGCCGTGCGGACTCAGTGTATTGCGCCATAATGTTTGCGCCTCTTTTAATGACTCTGATTCATCCCGGCATTCTGCACAGCCCTTGAGATGCAATTCAATTTCCCTGCACAGATTAGCATCTATCTCATTATCCAGATATTCCAATAGTTCATTATTAGCAATACAAGTCATCTCACATTCTCCTTAATTTGCCTGAGGCAGAGATGGGCGCGATAGAGTTTGCCCCGCACCGCATCTTTGGTTATGCCTAACCTGTCCGCTATCTCGTCATAGGAAAGTTCCTCCATGTATTTTAGGTTAAGCACTACTCGATGGTCCGGTTCCAATGAATTATAGACAGCCATTGCCTTCTTTACACCCTGAGAGGTCTCCTCCTGGCCGGTGAGAATTTCCATAGGATTATTGGATTCCGCCCCGGCGATTTCATTGCCTAACTCGTTAAGAGAGACGGTTTTCTTACGATATTTCCTGAGCCAGTTTAGAGAGACACGGTCAGTAATACCGTAGAGCCATTGAGCCAGTTTTGACGGTTCATTTAAACTCCGGATATTCTTAAACACCTCCACAAAGACCATCTGGGCAATTTCTTCAGCATCCGTGAAATTAGACACCCGGTTATACGCGACCGAATACAC
The DNA here is from genome assembly GCA_038059695.1 of Planctomycetota bacterium. Lineage (GTDB taxonomy): Bacteria > Planctomycetota > MHYJ01 > JACQXL01 > JACQXL01 > JACRIK01. Next base: position 6,158 of record JBBTIZ010000058.1, on the reverse strand, counting down.
ATAGGTTTTATAACGGTTGACCAGGGTCGTAAAAGATTGTTCATCGCCTTGTTGCAATCCCTGGACAAGGCATTCGGTATTTGACATCAACAAATGACTCCTTAATTACTGCTTACCGTGTCTCTCTATAATTATAGTAACAGCAGATATGAAAAAGTCACGGGGAATTTACTTATTCTCACAGAATTGTATCGTTTTTATTAACCCTTGTTCAAAGGGTACAATGGTTTTATAGCCCAGATATTTTCGGGCCAGGGTAATATCGGCATAAGAGTGCTTGATGTCGCCGGTTCTGATTGGCGCTATTATTGGTTTGAGGTTTTTATCCAGTATTTTGTTGAGCGATTGGACCAACCCCAGGACCGTAATCGGATGGCTGGAGGCGATATTGAGCGACAGGCCATCAACACCTTTGGCCGTAAGCGCTCCGATAGTGGCCTTGACTACATTATCCACATAGGTGAAGTCGCGGGATTGCCGGCCATCGCCAAATATAACTGGGCGTTTGTTCTTGAGCATAGCATTGATGAACTTGATAATCACGCCGGCATAAGGCGAAGAGGGCTCTTGTCTCGGTCCGAAGACATTGAAATACCTCAGGCAGACCGTTTCTAAATGGTGCATCCCTGCCTGTGCCGTTGGCACGGCAGACAGGCGGTTGAAGGTCTTGAGATAGGTCTCGCCAATGACCTTGGTCGCTCCGTAAGGCGAAATCGGAGCCGGGATAAGCGATTCCTTTTGCGGCAACTCCTTGACATCACCATAAATTGAACTGGACGAGGCGAATACAACACGCTTAACACCGGCTTTGCTGGCTTGAATCAGGAGATTGAGTGTGCCGGTGACATTGACGGCATTGAATTCCTCCGGCCGCTTGAGTGACTCAGGCACTGATTTCAGGGCCGCCTCGTGGATGATGTATTTCACGCCCTGGACGGCTCTTTTGACGGTCGGGATATGGCGGATGTTGCCGCGGAGCAGGTCAATTTTCTTAAGATTATGGCGGAGGTTGTCCATCCGTCCGGCTGAGAAGTTGTCCAGCACCCGGACCTGAGCGCCGTCCTTAACCAGTTTATCCACAATATGCGAGCCGATGAATCCGGCGCCGCCGGTAACTAAGATTTTCATATTTCCAGAATATACCAGCATAACAAAACAAGTCAAGGAAAAGTGTAACCACAGATTACACAGATATACACAGATGTATGCTGACCAAAAGAATTGACACAGTTGGCCTATTTATGTAATTTGGCTTTATCATATGTTTGACAAAACCATACAAGTCGCTGAATTTAATTCCGCAGAGGAATTCCTTGCCTGGTGGGAGAGCCCTGAGACCGTTCAGGCGCGCCAGGAGCAACCGGGTGTTCTGGAGAAGCATCCTTTGGTTAAACCCTGGCTGGAGCGGTTCGGCTCAGAAGCCGTCACTGTCCCCGGCCGCGGAGTTACCGAAGGCGCCACCGCTGAACAGCCAGCCAGCCAGCCAATCGAGGAACGATTCGGCAAGTATCGGCTGATAAAGAAACTGGGCCAGGGCGGTATGGGCACGGTCTATCTGGCCTGGGATGCCATGCTCAATCGCCAGATTGCGCTTAAGGCCCTGATTCTGGAGGATATTGAATCCACTGCCAGGTTTATGCGCGAGGCCCGGGCCACAGCCAAACTCAAGCATCCTAATATCGTCAATGTCTACGAGGCCAACGTTGTTGGCAAGACATATTATCTCACGATGGATTATATAGATGGCATCTCGCTGGCAGACCTGATAAGCGACCATGATACATCGTTGACGCCCAAGCGAATTGCCCAGATTATTCGCGACATGGCCCTGGCCCTGGAATATGCCCATAACAACGGCATCATCCATCGGGACATTAAGCCGGGGAATATCCTGATAAACAGGACCGGGCATGTCTATCTGACTGATTTCGGGTTAGCCAAGGAATTGAGCGGATTGGAGCGTTCGCTGACTATAAGCGGCACGACCTTGGGTACGCCGGACTATATGGCGCCGGAGCAGGCCATGGGCAAGAAAGACGAGATTGACCAAAGAAGCGATATATTTTCATTAGGCGCCACGCTCTATCATACCCTGACCGGTCAGCTCCCATTCCGGGGCAACGAATTGTATGATGTGCTTAACCAGGTGGTCAATCACGAGCCGCCAACGCCCAGTTCTATTATCGTGGTGCACAAGGACCTGGAAACCATCTGCCTTAAGTGTTTGGATAAGGACAAGGCGCGCCGGTATCAGAGCATGGCCGAATTAGCCGATGACCTGAGGAGCTATATTGAAGGCGAGCCGATACAGGCCCGGCGGATTTCTTCAATGACCAGAATCTGGCGCCGGGTGAAGAAGAACAAGGCCATAACAATCAGCATAGCCGGCGCCGGGATGATATTGTTGGCGGCTCTAATTGGATTGGCGGTATCATCAGCCAAAGCCAAGGAGAAGGCCGAGATTTACCGGGTTGATGCCTATAGATTATTCGGCCAGAAGAAATATGACCAGGCCTTGATTGCCTGCGAGAAGATACGGGAGATAACCAGAACCGACGAGAAGATAAATGACCTGCAGCAGAGGTGTCTGGCTGAGATGGAAAGTCAAAAGGCGGCATTTAGAGAAAAGGACGAACGGGTCAGACGTCGGGCGGAGGCAAAGATGGCGCTGGACCGGGCCGAGCGTGCCCCAACTGCAGACAAGAAAATAGAGATAGCCGGAGAGGCGCTCAAGATAGACCCGACCTTTGCCGAGGCATATCAATTAATGGGCCTGGTCTATAAGGAGAAATTTGATTACCCTAAGGCCGTTGAGTGTTTTAGCAAGGCGATAGAATTCTCGCCTGAATTGGCTTATGCCTATTATGAACGGGCCATGATTATGACTTTCTGGGATATGCCCAAGAAAGCCCTTCCTGACCTGGAGATGGTGCTCAAATATGACCCGGAAAGTTATATGGGACACTTTGCCCGGGGCTGTATTGAGGGCGCCCAAGGGAAATTTGACGAGGCCATAGAGAGTTACACTAAGGTAATAAAACTACATCCGAATTATAGTTTGGCCTACAGTAAGCGCGGTTCTGCCTATGCTATTAAAAATGAATTAGACCTGGCTATCACTGATTTTACTAAGGCCATCCGGCTTGACCCGAAAGATTCAGAGGCATACAACAACCGCGGTTTGGTTTATTATCAAAAGAAAGAGACAGCCAAGGCAATCGCTGATTGGACCGAGGTAATCAGGATTGACCCGAAATGCGCCGAGGCATACACCAACCGTGGCAATACCTATAAGGATAAAGGAGAATTGGACAAGGCAATATCAGATTATACAGAAGCCATCATGCTTGACCCGAAATGCTTCGAGGTATACAACAACCGCGGTAATGCTTATGATGATAAGGAGGAATTAGATAAGGCAATTGCTGATTGGACTGAGGCCATCCGGCTTAGCCCTAAATATACGCTTGGTTATTATAAACGCGGCCTCGCCTATAGAAGAGAAGGGGAGATAGACAAGGCAATAGCCGATTGGACCGAGGCCATCCGGCTTGACCCCCAATATGCTGAGGCCTACTATAAGCGGGGTGATGCTTATAAAGATAATGGGGAATTAGACAAGACAATTGCTGATTGGACTGAATCAATCCGGCTTGGCTATAGATACTCATGGGTATATTTTAATATGGCTTCCGCATATTATAAAAAAGGAGAAACAGACAAGGCGATAGCAAATTATACTGAGACAATCCGACGTGACCCGAAATCTGCTGATGCTTACCTGTACCGTGGTAATATCTATTATGGAAAAGGGGAATTAGACAGTGCTATTGCTGATTTGACTGAGGTAATCCGCCTTTACCCTAAATATGCCAATGCATACCATAACCGCAGTGTTGTTTATGCCGAAAAAGGTATGTTTAAAGAAGCGATAGCAGACGGGCAAATCTTTCTGAAATTGGTTCCGAATCATGCCGGCGCTGAGCAAATGAGGGAGTTTATTAAGGAATGGGAATCAAAATTAAAGTAGGGCTATCTACTCCACTCTAAAGTAACCGATCAGCGAAAATAATATCCAGAGCACGATAAACCCGCTATAAATCCAGAGGCAGAATTTCGGGAAGAAGTATCCGTATCGGACATACCAGGTCAGTTTAGTTTCCCGGGGCACTTCACTGCGGATGATACCTGATGAGAGATAGCCGAGTTCGCCTTCTATCTTGCCGGATGGATGGATAATCTGGGAGATGCCCAATGAGGTCGGCCGGACAATGGCTCGCCTGGTTTCTATGGCCCGGAAAGGCGCTATGGTCGCGTGGATTTTATGCGATAGACCGCCCCAACCAGCCAGTTCTTGAGTGGGGGCGACAAATAACTCGACGCCTTTTTCTACCACCAGCCAGCGGGAAATTCTGGTAAATCCGGATTCATAGCAGATAAAGATGCCTATCCGGCCCAGTGCGGTGTCAAATGCGCCCCATTCGTTACCGGGTTTTACCACGGCCTCCAGGAATGGCACAGGCACGCGCTTGGCATACTTGCCGATTATCCGGCCGTCCGGTCCCATTAACACCGCATAATTATTGACCCGGACCTGTTCCTCGGTCCGTTCAATCGTACCGAATACCAGATAGAGTTTCTTTTCCTTGGCCAGCGCTTTAAGGGCATCCATTTGGGTCTGGTCCTTAAACACGTCGTATAAGCTCGCCTCAGGCCAGGCCACCAGGGTTTCCTCTTTGCCGTCCACCACCTCTGAAGTGCTTTTGACATAACGGTCCACCGAGCCAATCCATTCCTGGACGGCCACGACCGGAATTCCTTTTTGCTCTGCACTCCTGAGATGTTTGGGTAGGTAGGATTCTCTGGTCATTCCGTAGATAAGGATAATAAACAATATCAGAGCCGCAATAACCGGATGGGTGAGACCCCATTGCAGTTTGCGGATATATTTGAGGAAGAACCAGGCAATCAGCGCATTAACCGTGACTATCAGGAAGGTCAGCCCATAAACCCCGATGATATCGCAGATTTGAATCAGGGTCAGATAGGGCGCCTGGGAATAGCCCAAACTCAGCCAGGAGAATTTCAACTGGTAACTTTCCGAACGGAAGAATTCTATGCCGGTCCAGAAAAATGGTATCAGGATGAATGACCGGCGCAATCCGATTTTTGAGGCGGCCAGCCAGATTGAAACGCTGAAGAGGGCTAAATAGATGGATAGGATATTGGCGAATACAAATCCGATAAACTCGAATACATCTATGAGGAATGAAAGAGAGATGGAATAGAACACCACGCCGGTGATAATCCCGCATAGGCCGGCCATGCGCTGGGTCGGCGAGGTATAGATGGCGATGAGCAGGGGCACGAGCGCAATCCAGCCGAAGAGCCCGTAACCCAGGGGCGGGAATGAAATCATCAGGAGCAGGCCGGAGACCGCGGCCAGTATCAGCCGAAACCATTTAGTGCGGTAGAGCATCCGGACGCCGAGGTAGTTAAGGGTTTTATTGTCAGTATGTTTTACGGCCTGGTCATAATGAGGCGGCTTGACATCCGGCGGTCCGGTCAATGTCTTATCCGGTTGAATGGGCTCAGGCCTAATCTGTTCCGTTTCCATGTAAACAAATTAGCATAACGATTTTGATATTGCAATAAAATGGTCGTCTATTCCGGCGATGCTGGCCCGGACGACTCATTAGAAAAACCTGTTCTGGGATAACCTATCATAGGTTGCCGTTATTAACTTAACTATGAGAACTTTCTAACGGGGCAGATGACCGGCCTTTTCTGGGCGTCTGGACGATATTGGATTTAACCAGAGAGATAAAGTTCTGGCCGCTAAGCAGACCTAATTCCAATTGATATTCCGTATCAGAAATGACTGTCAGATAGTAATTACTCTGCACATTAGCAAGGTGCTCCGGCCTCGGGAGTTCTATATCAGAGAAGTTTTTCTGGGACAGGTTATGCGCCCTTAAAAGCCATTTTGTAGCAGCAGGTTTGAGGTCGCGTAACCTGAATGTCTCGGTCACCAGCGGGCCGGAGAGTTCCCAGTAGGCGAAGATGCATTCCGGGTCGCGAATTAAGGCGACCAACGTGTCCTGATTATACTTCTCAGGCAGGGTCGGGCCGAAATCCAGGTAAATAGACGCCTGGTC
>JBBTIZ010000057.1:0-5318 GCA_038059695.1 Planctomycetota bacterium | reverse complement strand
TAATAATGGTCCGGGAATACTGACAGCCCCTTGATATTACAGAGCGCATTGAGTGTCTTGTGGAACTGGAAAGGATTGCCGATACCGCAGAATTCCCAGATATTCTTGTCCTTGATTGCGGACAGGTCAATGGTTTTATCCGGTCGGGCCATATCCACCAGATACTGCGGTTTATGAATGGCATTGACTATCTTCTTGTTATATTTTCTGAGTTTCTGCTCCAGCGCATTGAGTTGCTCCGGCGTAACCAGGTCAACGTGTGTCAGCACAAAGATATCAGCCCGCTTGAGCGAGGCCTGCGGCTCGCGCAGAATCCCGGCCGGCATCAGCCGTCCCTTACCGAACGGATTAGTGGCGTCTATGAGCACGATATCCACATCACGCCTTAACGCCAGATGCTGGAACCCGTCATCAAGGATAATGGTCTGAACACCCTGTTCTTTTATCAGTTTCTCACCGGCGCTGACCCGGTCCGGATTCGTAGCCCGAATTACATTAGCCGGCAATGCCATATTCTCGTCATCTTCTGATACCTTGGCATCAGAACCATACCCTCTGGCTAAGATTCCGACCTTGTTACTCTTTGATAACCTCTCCGCCAGATAAAGCACAAATGGCGTCTTGCCGGTGCCGCCCACGGTCAGATTGCCCACGCTGATGACATAGGCCGGAAGTTTCCGAGCCCTGAATATGCCAACCCAATACAAGCACAAACGTAATTTGATACCTATATAATAGAAGAATGACAGCATCCTGAGCAACAATCTGACCTCCCACCAGAAAAACCCCTTGGGATTCTGATGCACCGCCATAAACCAAATCTGTCGGATGAACTTCATAGTTAATACAGGAAAGTATGCCCTGCGGGCACAAGTAAATTTAGCCACCAAGACACTAAGGCACAAAGTGATTCTTGTCACCCTGAGCGCAACGAAGGGTCTCGTTAATAATTAGATTCTTCGCCTATGGCTCAGAATGACACATTAGTGTCTTCGTGCCTTTGTGGCAGAAATTATATACTCACAATATCAATTATCTCTAACGGGGTCAATGGATTTAATGAGGGAAATATTGAACATCTCTTTTATTTGCAATATAATAATATAAATTGGTTTTGTTAAAATCATCTATTTTTGTCACCCTGAACTTGGTTCAGGGTTTCAATTAGATGCTGAAACAAGTTCAGCATGACATCTTTGGACTTATACTATTAAACTATGTTTATCAGACATACCACGCTGGCTTTAGGCCTGCTACTTGTTGTTTTCATGTTATCCTCCTGCAAATCATCAGGTTCAAAACCATACGCGTATATCTCTAAATATGCGCCTCCCAAATACCTTGATAATCTCCAATCAGCGTTGAATGAGGCCGGCGACAATGCCCCGGAATTACTCAAGGTGCTGACCACGCTTAAGGGCGAGGAACTGGACGGCGCTTCATTCCTCATCAGCACTATGCCATTCCCGGACCTGATTTCCATCAAGGCCGATTATCTGATGGAACACATACATTACGCCTACCTGATAAAACATAAATATCCTTGGATGAAGAATATGCCCGAGGACACCTTCCTGGCCTATGTCCTGCCTTACCGGATGGCTGAAGAGCCGATTACCGCGCACCGCAAATACTTCTACGAACAGTTAGACCCGCTGGTCCGGGACTGCGAGACAATGCTGGAAGCGGCTTACCAGGTCAACCTCTGGCTGGGTGGCGAGCGCAAGGACACCCAAGCCGGATACGCCAAGCAGCGGGTCCGTTTTGAGCCGAGCGAGGCCCGGGACAAGTCGCCATTTGCCACGTTGTTAGGCGGACAGGGACGCTGCGAGGAGATGATGATTATCTTTATGGCCGCTACCCGGGCGGTCGGCATCCCGTCCCGGAGCGTTTACACGCCTTACTGGCCTAAATGCGATAATAATCACGCCTGGACCGAGATCTGGGCGAACCCCGTTAGAAGCGAACAATCATCGGAAAATAAAACACCTCCAAATTATAATTCCCCAACTGCGGACGCTTCTAACGGGGCGAGCGGCAAATGGTTCTCTATGGGCAGTTGCGAGCCCTCAATCCAATCGGCTATGGCCGCCACGGCCGGCCGGGCCTGGTTCACGGAATTCTCAGCCACCGGCGCGGCTATTTACTGCGCCAGATTCGGACAGCCCGAGGATAAATCCACAATCTATAGAACCAGTAAAAAGGATTCCATCCTTAACGTCCTGTCCAATTATTCGTTGACCTGCAAACTGGATATTACCGTGCTGGCGGCCGACGGCCAGCCGGCTTCCGGCACGCCGGTAACCCTGTCCGTAGTGAACTGGGCGGTCTTCCGTAAAGTCGCCATGCAGAAGACAGATACCCAAGGCAAGGCCGTGATTACCACCGGCGTCGGACAGTATATGCTCAGCGCCGGGGATAACGAACGGCTGGACTGGCAGATTATCTCCACTACTTCAGGCACCCTGCCCGTAACCATGACGTTGTCAGCCAAGGGATTCCCATCCGGTTATTATACCCTGCGCTTCCCGGATACCCATGCGGCGTATGTGGCGTTCAATCCGGCCGCGGCCAATGCCGGACCTGACCCGGAAGTCCCGGAGAAATACAAGAAAATAAACGCCAATCATAGCCAGAGTGCGCCGCCCGAGGCCTATTATTGCGCGGAGTTCAAAATAGAAGAGCATCCGGATATCAACGAGATAATAATGTCCAGCCCGCTCTCCGGCAATATTATCAACGTGCTGAAACGTTCAGGCGGCAACTGGCCGGAAATCGCCGCGGCCCTGAAGGAAGCCGCTAAGGAACAGAAAGAAGACCTGTTCTGGCTGGTGGCCCAGATGAATCTGGTGGACAGCATAGAAACCAACCAGGCCATCCTGCTGGAGCACGTCAAGTACGCCCAATCAGCCCGAAGCCAACTGCCGGTAAAGGTCACGGACGATATTTATCATTCGTATGTCCTGTCGCCCCGGATGCCATATATGCATATCTATCAATGGCGTAAGGACCTTTACGACCTGCTTATGCCGGTAGTTAATAAAGGCGGGAAACCAAAAACTATTACCGAGGCGGCTCTGCGAATCAATCAGTGGATTGAACGGAACATCAAGATAGCGGACTCAACCAGCGGCCGGTTCTTCTGTTCGCCCAATCCGGCCTCGGTGTTCCAGAGCAAACGCGCGCTCAAGGGCGGGCCGGTTATGTCAACCGTAGCCGCATTGCGAGCCGTGGGCATCCCGTCCAATATCAAATCCGACTGGGTGGAGTTTTACGACGGCGCCAACTGGCTACCGCTTTACCCGATGGACAGCCAGAACCTGGGCAAGACTGAATTAAACGAGGACACCAAAAAGCAATATGTCAAAAAAGGCGGGGTGCGCATCATCACCACCAAAAACGGATTTGAATTCCAGCCCGGCGAAATGAATTGCGGCATTTCCAAGTTCAGCGAAGGCGGCTGGGATTTCCTGGATGAAGAACTCGGAAGAGAAAGCAACGGCTGGATGAGCGCGGCGCCGGGCGAATATCTTCTGACCGCCGCCAGCCGCAACGCCAACGGCGATGTGCTTATCTACGCCCAGCCGATTACCATCACCTCAGAAAAAGGCATTGAGGTAACCGTGCCCCTGGATTTACCGGTCGAGATGCTCAGCGCCTCGGAACGGGCGGTTCGGGAACTCAAGACCCTGCCGGATTTCACACTGACGGATAAGGCCGGCCAGTCTTATAATCTCCAATCAGCTCTCAAGGATAATAATCTGCTCCTGGTGTTCTTTACCCTGGAATCCGAGCCGTCATTGAGAATGCTGCCGCTAATTCAGGCCACAATTAACCAGGCCAAGTCAGCCGGCGTGGAAATCTGGACGGTGCTGGTTGACGAAAAGGGCGAAAGCGACGAGCGTCTGAGCGGCATATCCCTGCCAATGCTGCTGGATAAGGATATGGCTGTAGCCAAGCAGTTTATCCCGGACGTAGCCACCAAGAAAAATGAGATTATGCCGTCGGTGCTCCTGGTAAACAAGAAAGGCGAGATTATCCTCTGGAAAGAGGGTTATAATCTGGCCATCAACAGCATCCTGGCAGATAGTTTCAGCGCCCTGCTGGGCGGAAAGTCCGATACCGCGACACTGGAGTCGCTCCAAAAGCAGGTAAAATTCAAAGAGGCGGATTTAGCCGGTCTGGAATACATCCAGAAAGGGCTGGAATCTCTGGAAGGCGGCAACTACGCCAAGGCGGTTGAGTATTACCAAAAGGCGGTGGCCTGCTTCCCGGACATCTCCGGCCTGTGGTATAATTACGCCTGTGCCCTGTCGCGCAATAATAATATTGACGATGCCTTTACGGCCCTGAAAAAGGCCATTGAGTTCGGGATGACCGGCCTGGACTGGGCCAAGAAAGACCCGGACCTGGAAAACCTGCGCCGGGATAAACGATTTAAGGAATTGGTGCCGTAATTTCTTGATATTACAGGTAAAAATAAATATTATAACTAACCGTTAATAAGGGGAATATAAGGAGAGAAAAAGCATGAAAGTGTTAATCTGCGACAAGGTGGAGAATTCCGCCGTGGAAAAAATGCGCCAGGGCGGACTGACCGTGGACGACAAAGGCGGCATATCGGCCCAGGATTTGCTTAACGTGGTGGGCGATTACGATATTATGGTGGTGCGCAGCGCTACCAAGGCCACCAAGGAGGTCATCGAAAAAGGCAAGAACCTGAAACTCATCGTCCGGGGCGGCGTGGGCATGGACAATATCGACGCCGAAGCGGCCAAGAAAGCCAATGTCAAGGTGGAGAACACACCCGAGGCATCGTCTATCTCGGTGGCCGAACTGACCATCGGCCTGATGTTTGCCCTGGCCCGGAAAATCACCATTGCCGACAGCACCATGAAGGCCGGCAAATGGGAAAAGAAGCGCCTGGAAGGCACAGAGTTATACAAGAAAACTCTCGGTCTGGTCGGCGTGGGCCGGATCGGATTTGAGACAGCTAAGCGGGCCACGGCCCTGGGTATGTCCGTCGTCGGCTACGACCCCTACCTGAATCCGGTGCCCGAGCACATCACCAAAGCCGGCATCAAGATGGTCAAGACCGTAGATGAAATCTACAACCAGAGCGATTATATCTCGCTCCATATGCCTAAGACCAAAGAGACCGCCGGGATGATTAATGCCGAGGCCTTCAAGAAGATGAAGAAGACATGCTATATCCTCAACTGCGCCCGGGGCGGCATCATCGTGGAAAAAGACCTGGCCGAGGCCCTCAAGGCCGGCGTCATTGCCGGCGCGGCTATTGACGTCTATGAAAAAGAGCC
>JBBTIZ010000056.1:0-3917 GCA_038059695.1 Planctomycetota bacterium | reverse complement strand
TTCTCACTGGCCGGGACAACCGCAATCATATTGTTCTACGGCATCTATCAGATGACCCGCGGGCCGGAACTCTACAAGGGCGACCGGCTGGAGGAGCGGGCCTGCCGGCTCTGCCTGCCTGCCCCGAAAGCATTCGGGGCGCAGGCAGGCCAAGGTTCAGCAAAGGGCCTGCCTGTGCGTGAACGCACGCAGACAGGCTGCGATGCCTGCGGATACGACGGCAAGGTCAATGTCATTATCCCGAGTTACAATCATCAGACCACTATCTACGGCGAGGTCTTTGAGCAGGCCGTGCGTTATCCGTCCGGAGAAGAAACCGAGAATTATGATGATGCCCCGGCATTCAGACCCGGCGCGGCATTGCAAGAGGCCACGGCCGGCGCTATCGGCGATGCCCAGGTGGTCTTTACCAGTTATGCCGGTAAGCGGGTAGAACTGACCACGCCGTTTACCGGGAAATTCACCCTGAAACTACCGGCCGGTACCTATAAGATGACGGTGGAGAAGCCCGGCTTCCAGAGATATGAAAAAGATGTCGAGGTCCCGTTGGCCACGGCTGAACTCTGGCAAGAAGAGATACCAGAGGTAATCGCTGAGGCGGTTCTGGGCGAAGACGCGGCAACACAGAATCCGGGCGTGCCGGATGTTCTCAGCATAGAAATCGGGATGAGCAGATAAAGGAAGCATAGAGCAAAGAGCGCCCCGAATGCTTTCGGGGCGCTCTAAGCCCTACGCTATTAAAGGAGTTTATATTGGTATGCCATCACCAAAAGATAATTTATACCGCCCCCTACGGGCGGTGGGTAGCCACCGCCCCCTACGGGCGGTGGGTAGCCACCGTATCGCCTTATCCGTGGTCAAGACCCTGCAAAAGAAGGGGTTCCAGGCCTATTTCGCCGGCGGCTGCGTGCGCGACCGGCTGATGAAGCGCCAGCCCAAGGACTATGACGTGGCTACCAATGCCCGGCCTAATCAGGTTATGAAACTGTTCAAGAAGACCCTGGCTATCGGTAAGCAATTCGGCGTGGTAGTGGTGATTATTCAGAAGCAGCCGATTGAGGTGACCACCTTCAGGACCGAGAGCGGATATTCAGACGGCCGGCATCCGGACAATGTCAAATACGGCTCGCGCGACGAGGACGCGGCCCGGCGCGATTTCACCATCAACGGCCTGCTTTACGACCCGATTAAGGACGAATTAATAGACCTGGTCAACGGCCGGGCGGATATCAAGAAAAAGGTTGTCCGGACCATCGGCGATGCGCGGCAAAGATTTAAGGAAGACAAACTCCGGATGATGCGGGCCATCAGGTTTGCCTGCGAACTTGATTTTACCCTTGACCCCAAGACCAAAAGGGCAATTACCAAATCAGCCGGGCAGATAAAGAAAATCAGCGTCGAGCGCATCCGCGAGGAGTTGCGGCGCATCCTGATTTGCGACCGGCGGGACCGGGGCATAAGACTATTAGAGCAGACCGGATTATTAAAACGCATCCTGCCTGAGGTGCTCAGGATGAAAGGGGTCAATCAGCCCAAGCAATTCCATCCCGAAGGCGATGTCTATGTCCATACAGTGGCGGTTATGAAGCATCTTCGCAATCCCTTTACAGTGATGGGGAAACGCCAGAATCCATCGTTTGAACTGGCCCTGGCCACGCTCTTGCACGATGTGGGCAAGCCCGGCACCTTTATGATAACCGACCGCATCAGGTTCCACGAACACGAGCGGTTGGGTTCTGAGATGGCCCTGCGCATCTGCAAACGTCTGCGGCTCTCTAATAGCGAGACCGAGACCATCTGCTGGATTATCGCCAAGCATCTGGTTTTTAAGGACATTGACAAGATGCGGGTCAGCACCTTGAAACGACTCTTCAGCCATCCGGATTATCCGCTGCTGGCCGAGTTGCACCGGGCCGACCGGCTGGGCAGCGATATGGACCTCAAACCGTATTACATCGCGGCCCGGCTGTACAAGAAACTCTCCAAGGAAGAACTCAAACCCGCGCCGCTCATAAATGGCTATGACCTAATAAAAATGGGCTTCAAGCCCGGGCCCATATTCTCCAAGATTCTCAAAGCCGTGGAAGAGGCGCAGTTGGAGGCAGAGGTTACCAGCAAGGACGCGGCGCTGAAATTGGTGAAGCGGGTGTTCAAGAAAACTTTATAACAACAGGATTAAACAGGATTTATCTGATTATTTAATCGGTTTAATCAGTTAAATCCCGTCCCTACGGACGGTGGGTAGCCACCGTTGTCTATACCATGAACTACGCCCAGATTGTCTTTCCAATGCCCGTTGACCGGGCCTTTACCTACCGGATACCAGAATCCTTGATAGGCATGCTCAAACTCGGCGCCCGGGTCAGGGTGCCGTTCGGCACAACCGCCAAAATTGGATACTGCGTCGGATTCCTGGAATCCACCACCTTTCCCAGGATAAAGGATATTGCAGATGTCATAGATTCCGAACCGCTCATTACCGAAAACATGCTCAAACTCTGCCAGTGGATGGCGGATTACTATTTCTCTTCACTGGGCCAGGCCTTGGAATGCGTTCTGCCGGCCAGCGTCCGAGAAATCGCTACAGCCAAGAAATCCACCCGCAAAGCAGCAGCTGAATCCCGCGAGGGAAAGGTCAAGCCAGACCCGTTCTATGAAGAGGTGGCCCGGACCGAACCGCTGAAATTAACCGCGCATCAGAAAGAGGCGTATGATCGGATAGTAACAAGCGTAGAGCAAAGAGCAAAGAGCAAAGAGGATGGAGCCAATGTCTTCCTGCTGCACGGTGTGACCGGCAGCGGCAAGACCGAGATTTATCTCCAGGTGATGGCAAAGATGAAGCAAGAGGGCAGGCAGACCATTGTCCTGGTGCCGGAGATTGCGCTGACTCCCCAGACCGTGCGCCGGTTCAGGGAGCGATTCGGGGATAGTGTTGCCGTCCTGCACAGCCACCTGACCGCCAAACAGCGCCTGATTCAATGGCAGAACATCCGCAACGGCCAGGCATCGGTGGTCATCGGAGCCCGCTCAGCCATATTCGCGCCGTTCAAGAATCTCGGACTGATTGTCATAGACGAGGAACACGAAACCAGTTTTAAGAACATCTCCACCCCATTCTATCACGCCCGCGAGGCAGCCATAGAACGGGCCCGGCTGGAAAATGCTATTGTCATTCTCGGCTCGGCTACGCCGTCTTTGGAATCGTATTACAATAGCGTTCACCCCCACACCAAAGATTTTGGTGTGGGGGTATATCAGCGCCTGGTCCTGCCGGAACGGATAGACCAGCGGCCCATGCCCAAGGTTGAGGTGATTGATATGCTCCTGGAAGGCGATTCCAAACATCCGTCCGGGGTCCTGTCCCGTAAATTAGAACTGGGCATCCGTGACGAAGTGCTCAAGGGCAACCAAGTCATACTGTTCCTCAACCGCCGGGGTTTTATCACCCTGATAAAGTGTTCCAAGTGCGGGCACATCATGAAATGCCGGCGTTGCCAGGTCTCGCTGGCATATCACAAGCAATTCAATAAGGCATGCTGCCACTATTGCAACGAAAAGACCGAACTGCCCACCGCTTGTCCGGCCTGCGCTTATCCGGGCATAAAGCAATTCGGCATCGGCACTGAAAAGGTCGAGGAATACCTCCATAAATTCTGGGATAATTTAATCGTGGACAGCAGCAAGGAAAAGGAGCAGTTAACCATCGGACGGATGGACAGCGATTCGATGAAGAAAAAGGGGCTCTACAAAGACGCCCTGCATTCGTTCTTTACCGGCGAGACCGATGTCCTGGTCGGCACGCAGATGATAGCCAAGGGCCTGGACTTTCCCAATGTCACCTTAGTCGGCATTGTCTCGGCAGACACCACCCTGTATCTCAAGGACTTCAGGTCGGCTGAGCGGACCTTCCAGTTGAT
>JBBTIZ010000055.1:0-1873 GCA_038059695.1 Planctomycetota bacterium | reverse complement strand
TAAAACATCCAGGTCAGGAAGAAATCTAATATCAATATTGACACAAAGGAGATGACCACTGATTTCATGGTGGACTTACCCACGCCGGCCGCGCCGTTCTCGGCATTCAGGCCCTGGACGCAGCCGACTATCGCAATGGTCAGCCCGAATATGAATGCCTTGAATAACCCGCTGTATATGTCAATCATCTCCAAACTGTCCATCGCCCGGCGGAAATAAAACGGAAAACTGATACCCAGAACCGTATTCCCGATTAAAGCCCCGCCCAGTATGCCGATGATATTGGTATAAATGGTCAGAATCGGGCTGATGATGGCCAATGCAATAATCCTGGGCAAGGCCAGGTAGTTAATCGGGTCAATGGACATGACCGACAGGGCATCCACCTCCTCGGACACCTTCATGGTGCCCAGTTCCGCGGCAATAGTTGAACCGATTAATCCGGCCAGGATATAGGCGGTCATGACCGGTCCCATTTCGCGGCACATGGTCACCGCCACCAGCGCGCCGATAGAGGTTTCCTGGCCGTAATCAGCCAGTTCCTTGCCGGACTGGAAGGCCAGGACCATACCGGTAAAGACGCCGACTATCATCACCACCGGGAACGAGCCGAAGACGCCCCGTTCTATCTCGGCCAATATAGCGGTCTTTCGCTTGCCGATGGAGCGGTAAGACCTGGCTGTATTACCCAACAGGGCCAGATGCTGGCCGATACTCGCTAAAAACCCCTGGGCCATGTTGGTAAAAGGAATCTGCATAAAAATATACGGCACCACCGATTAACACGGATGAACACTGATTGAATTATCCGTGCTTATCTGTGTGTATCTGTGGTTTCAAATAACCTATGTTTTTTAATATAACTCTCCACCGCCTTGGGGACAAGAGATTTTACTGATTTTCCCGCCCTGATATTCTTCCTTATTTGGGTTGATGAAATATCAATCCGTATATCCGCTTGGTAGAGTTGCTTTATATCTTTAATAAGGTAAGCCGGCAGATGCTTGACGAGTTTGGCAAAATGGTATCCGGGCCGGGCAATGGTAATAAATCTGCACAGCCGGCTCAGTTCGCCTATCTTATACCAGTGCGGTAAATCCACCAGCGAATCAGCGCCGATGACGAAATAAAACTCGGTCTGGGCGCGGTATTTTCTCTTTAATGACTTAAGGGTATCAATTGAAAATGTCCGGCCGCCCCTTTTAATATCCATATCCGAAACCGCCCATCCTGTGGCGCCGGAAACAGCCAGCCGCGCCATATTCAAACGGTGCTTGGGCGCAGCCAGTCCCTGGTAATTCTTGTGATACGGAATATGGCAGGGAATAAAAAGAACCTTATCGGGCTTGAATTTCCGCCTGAGGTGCCGGGCTATGCGCAGATGTCCATTGTGAATCGGGTTGAACGTCCCGCCGAATATAATTATCTTCATCTACATGATAACCTGTCTTAACAGTTCAACGAGGTAAACCTCGTTGCCTACCGTTTTCCTGGTAGACAACGACCTTTCAGGTCGTTGATATTATTTTATATCCGCCTTGGTCGTAATCTTGATATTGGCTTCAGACCCGCGGACGATACGCACCGGCAATCCTATCATCTCAACCAGGGACGCGTCATCCGTTACATTAACCCCGGTATCCTGATACGCCCTGACCAGCCAATCCCGCCGGAATCCCTGGGGCGTCTGGGCCGCCCATAAACTTTCCCGCGGTGTTATTGTTTCCTTTATTATGGTCCGATTTTGGGATTTGGGATTTGGGATTTGGGATTTCTTAATCGTATCCTTCACCGGCACAGCCAGTATGGCCGCCCCGCTCTGGCGCACCTGGTTAATCAGACGAAGCACATCCCTGCGGCTGACAAAAGGCCG
>JBBTIZ010000054.1:0-6469 GCA_038059695.1 Planctomycetota bacterium | reverse complement strand
TATATGATTCTTAATACCGGGATGATGGGCGTGTTCTGCTCCCTGGATTTCTTCCTGTTCTACGTGTTCTGGGAAGTGATGCTCCTGCCCATGTATTTCCTGATTGGCATTTGGGGCGGCCCGCGCAAGGAGTACGCGGCCATCAAGTTCTTCCTGTACACCTTATTCGGCAGCGTGCTGATGCTGTTGGTGATGCTGGCGTTATATTTCTCCACCACGCCGCATACCTTCTCAATCCCAGAATTAATCAAGGTCGGCAGTACCTTCAAAGGCACGTCCTGGTTTATCGCGTTTATCGGGCTGTTCATTGCCTTTGCCATCAAGGTGCCGGCATTCCCGTTCCATACCTGGTTGCCGGATGCGCATACCGAGGCGCCGACTGCTATCAGCGTGATTCTGGCCGGCGTGCTGCTGAAGATGGGTGTGTACGGGTTGATAAGAATCTCTCTGCCGATTCTGCCTGATGCGGCGCATAGTTTTGCCTTGATTATGGCCGTAATCGGTGTGATAAATATCGTCTATGGCGCGCTTTGCACCATGGCCCAAAAGGACATGAAACGGATGATTGCTTATTCCAGCGTCAGCCATATGGGTTTTTGCCTGCTGGGTATTTCAGTCGTCTGCTGGGTCGGCGTCTCGGCGGACAGCGCCATACCGGCTTTAACCGGCGCGGTTCTGCAGATGTTCAACCACGGATGTATCGCCGGGATGCTCTTCTTGATTGCCGGAGTGATTTATGATAGGGCGCATCATCGCGATATCAACGGATTCGGCGGACTGGCCAGCCGGATGCCGCTCTATGCCGGGATGACCACATTCGCCTTCTTTGCATCAATGGGCCTGCCGGGCCTGAGCGGATTCATCAGCGAAATCCTGGTATTTATGGGCGGTTTTAATGTCTATCCCGCAATTACGATTATCTCTGTTTCCGGCGTGGTTCTGACCGCCGGATATTTTCTTTGGGCTATGCAGCGGATGTTCCTGGGACCGCTTAACGAGAAATACAAGGATTTGCCGGATATTAATTTTAGGGAGATGTTCACCCTGGTGCCGTTGGGGTTGATTGTGCTATTCCTGGGCGTTTACCCGATGCCGGCGATTAATTTAATTATGGAGTCAGTGAAAAATCTGATAACATTAGTAAAATAGAATGTATAAAACTTGCCACTGGCGCCGAAGCGCCATGGCGCCCACAAGACACTAAGGCACTAAGAATTATTAATTATTGTTTTCTTTGTGTCTTGGTGCCTTTGTGGCTATCTTTTTCTTGAATATGAATAATCTTGAGAGTTTAAAATATTTCCTGCCGGAAATCGTCCTGGTCAGCGGGATGTTGTTTATCATCCTGTTTGACCTGATTGTCGGACGCCGGAAACTTATACCCTATATCACGCTCTGGGTACTGGCTGTGGCGTTTTTCATATCTACCAATATGCTGGCCACCGGCGCGGATACGATGTTGTTCGAAGGGCTTATCCGGCTCAATGGATTTACGCTGTTCTTCAAGCTGCTTTTCTGCGTGGCTACCTTCCTGACTGTGTTGTTCTCTATTTCACGCCAAAAAGAACATCAGGGCGTTGAATATTATTCATTGCTGCTTATTTCCACGCTGGGGTTATTCCTGCTGGCTTCGGCCAATGACCTGTTGATGATTTATCTGGGCCTGGAGGTGGTCAGTATCTGTTCATATCTGCTGGTGGCTTCGCTCAAGGGGGTGCTGAAATCATCCGAGGCCGGGCTGAAATATGTTATTTACGGAGCTATTGCCTCAGGCATAATGATTTACGGCATGGCGCTTCTTTACGGGCTCTACGGAACCATCTCGCTGCCGGAATTGGCCAATGCGGTAACCAATACGCCCAAATTCGGCCCTGGTATTTTTACCTTAGGAGCGGCGTTATTTATGGTCTTTGTCGGATTCGGCTACAAGATAGCGGCTGTGCCGGTCCATATGTGGTGTCCGGATGTCTATGAAGGCGCGCCGACCGAAATCACGGCATTCCTGTCCGTGGCTCCCAAGGCCGCTGGATTTGCCATTCTTATCCGGTTTTTCTTTAACCTGATTCCGGCTATCCCGGAATTAAGTATCCCGAATTCAGCGCAGTTCCAGGGTTACTGGCAGGCCATCATGGCCATTATCTCGGTCCTGACCATGACCGTCGGCAACCTGGCCGCGTTGCATCAGACCAATCTCAAGCGTATGCTGGCCTATTCCAGCATCGCTCATGCCGGTTATATCCTGATGGGCCTGGTTATCCTGACCAGCAGCGGCATGCAGGCCATGGTGCTTTATCTGCCGATTTACCTGTTTATGAATATGGGCGCGTTCTTCGTGGTTTATATTATTGAACGGCTGACCGGCAAGGTTGATATCAGCGAATACGAAGGCCTGGGCTGGCGCTTGCCGTTCCTGGGGGTAATGATGGCCATATTCCTGTTCTCGCTGGTGGGGTTGCCGCCGCTGGCCGGATTCATCGGTAAGTTTTATCTCTTTGCCTCGGTTATTGATGCGCATTGGTATAAACTGGCTGTGCTCGGCGTTCTGAACGGCGTGATTTCGTTATATTATTATGCCCGGATTGTTCGAGCGATGTTCTTGAATGTGCCGTCCACCTCAACTGTCATTCCGGCGCAGGCCGGAATCCAGTCAGTTGGGTTATTTGATACTATATTGTTACTCATCTTTGTCATTCCGGTTCTGGTGCTGGGCATCTGGTGGACCCCGCTGATACAGGTCATTAATAAGGCATTGGGGATTTAACGAAATTATTCACCACAAAGACACAAAGGAATTCGTGGCGATATATTTACCTTGACATTTCGGTTGGCGTTTCATATAATTATCATGAAATCCCGGGTTTAGAAAACAGGCTCTAAAATAAAAGTGAATTAAGTATTACCCCCAAAATTTCCCTAATATGAACTTCAAAGAAGTTTTTATTGAGAAGCCCATCTCTAGATTAATTAGATACACCTTCCTATTCTCCATTGTTATCGGCGGGTCTACTATTTTTACCTATTATTATGCTGTTTCTGAATACGGGTATGGAGGATTAGGGCTATTATTTCTTCATGCAATGTTTGTTCTACCAATTATCTTATTACCTTTTTTACTTATTCCTTTTTCTATAATTGGTTTGATTATTAGGAAATTTAGAAAAGCATCCTTAAGGTTTTTGATTATAGGTGTTATCGTTATTACAACTGGGCTACCTTCTATTTGCATAGGTCTTTCTATTAGAATGAACGAATTCCAGAAATTAGCGCAAAGGAGTACTCCTCTAATAAATGCGATTAAAAATTATGAGAGAAAATATGGAGTTCCTCCTCAATCTATTGAAGTATTAATCCCTGAGTTCTTAGACAAATTCCCTAAAACTGGAATGCCTACTTATCCGAATTATGTATACAAAATTTTATCTTCTGATGAAGCCAGTCATTACGCTGGGAACCCTTGGATAATAAGCGTGGCTACTACATTAACAATGACAGACTTCGATTGTTTTATTTATTTACCGAAACAAAATTATCCGAGAGAAGGGTATGGTGGTTCTTTAGAGAAGATTAGTGACTGGGCTTATGTGCATGAATGAAGCCATTGATGTTCTGTGGACCACATTCCTTACAGATTTATTCTACTCTAATCCCTTCGCTTTGCTACGGGATAACTCACTGTAACGAGTAAACTCTAACAGCGAGTAAATGAAAAAAGGGCAGAAGACCCAATGGTCTATCTGCCCTTTATGTTTTGCCAATAATCAGAGATTAATATCTTTCTCTGTTTCCGCCCCTGAATCCGCCACCACCACCGCCGCCGCCGTAGCCGCCGCTGCGCCTTGGGCCGCCTTCTTGTTTCGGTCTGGCTTCATCAACCTTGATGGTTCGGCCGTCGACTTCGGTGTTGTTCAGCGCTTCTTTTGCCTTCAGTGCCTCGGCATCAGAACCCATTTCTACAAAGCCGAATCCCTTACCCTGGATGACGGTAACGGACACGACATTACCGTGGGCTGAAAAGGCACCCTTAAGGATGTCTTCTGTGGTCTGATAATTCAGATTGCCCACATACAGTTTGTTCCCCATTTCAGTACTCCTTGTTTCGGTTTCTATATTAATCCATTGGCACTACGCCAACAGAACTTTTCTGACCGTATATATTATCGGGATATATTGCAACAAAAATGACTAAAATTATATAAAAATTGCTAATGCCGAATATCTATTGTTGGCATTAGGCATTATGGGAGTATTATATGGCACGCTACAGCAGTTTTGTATTATTAATGACTAATTTGAATTCACAGCCCAGCATCTTGGCCGCCTTCTGGCAGGCCATCATTCGGGTCAGGAATATCTCAAAATATTCCATCACCTTGGAGATGTGGTTATCAATGGAGATTTCCAGGGTAATAGTTTTGAGTTTGGGATTGACCTGAAGCCGGGATTTCTTGACGGCATAGTTGACCCGGTCGTGGATATCAAAGGTAATTTCCTTGGTGCTCCGGACCCGGGAGGAGTGGACATCGGCCTTATCGGCAATCACCACGGCGGCTGAGATGTCATTGACCGGCTCGCCCCGTTCTTCGTCGTGGTTGCCGGCCGCGGAGATAATCCGGGCGATATCATGATAATCGGCATTGAGGTCTTTGAGAATCTGGTAAGCCAAGAATGCGCTGGAGATGCCGTGGTCATTGCGGTTTATGGAATTGCCGATATCGTGCAGATAGCCGGCAATCGAGCCGAGCACCCGGGTCTTCTGGTCATAGCCCAGTTTATCCAGGATATAGTTGGTCATGCCGGCTACCAGATTGGCGTGCCGGGCGCCGTGTTCGGTATAGCCCATGGCCGCCAGATTGCTATCGGCCATCTCCATAAATATTCTGGTCTGGGGATGGTTCTTGACCTGTTCTAATGTAATCATACGGTAATCTTTATCTCCGGCGCCTGAATAATGCTGTTATGCACCAGGCACTTTTCTACGCTGGCTATCAGATGCGTCTTATGTTCGGCCGGGCAACCTTTGGGGAAGATTATTTTTGCGTCAATCCGGTCAATCCGGGCCGGCGGGGTGGTGGACTTGGACCAGTTGACATTAATCTTCATTCCTTCGTAAGGGATTTTACGCTTCTGGCAGAACCAGAGCGCATAGACGCCGATGCAGGTGCCTAAACTGGCAATAAAGAGTTCCGGCGGCGTTGGTCCTTCGTCTTTGCCGCCGCCTTCCTTGGGCTGGTCTATGACGATGGTATGGGAGCGTGTCTTGGCGTCGAATCTCATCCCGCTCTTGTGTGTTATATTCATTTCCATAAGGGTAATCTATAAAATGTTAATGGCGGGGTCAATAATTTATAGAGAATCATATTATTAAAGTAATGTTTGTTGACGTTTAAAATCCCCCTTAATCCCTCCGTACGGAGGGAAATAGGGGGATTAGAACTATTAACTCAGTAAGGTTAGCATCGGATATTAACAATGTTAATACCAATAGCGGTACATTTCAGAGCGGGGTAATTTCCCAAGCGGGGCAGACCCCGTTAGAAAGACCTGCTATAGAGTAAGGAACTCTATTGCATTATTCCAGCCATAACCGGTGAGCTTTCCCCCTCCGGGGTTCTCGCAGAGAGCCCCTACGGGGCGTGCTGTAACGGGGCAGAGAGCGTTTACAATGTTTCTATTCCTGAAGATTTTCGGCCACCTCATTCCAGTCCTGGGAGTTATAAGGCGCTTCGCCGATAGTCCCGCCGCTGTAAAGCACGTTAACCGAGGGACTGTCTTTGAGCGGGCCGTGGTTAGCCGGCATATCAGCCGCCAACGGGGTGTTGCCTCTGATAGTGTCGCTAAACTCGTAATTCGGCCCGCGGTAACTGCAGACCCCGAGCGACGGTTTTTCCTTGGTCAGCGGACAGATGAATGTCTTCCATTCCTTGTCATGCATGACCGCCGTGTCCGGGGTAGGCAGCGCGCGTAAAGCCTCCCAGAACTTCTTTCCCCTGGATGATTCGCCGGACGGATACTCCTTAAATTCGGATTGGTATAACTGGAGCCCGGTGAATAACCCTCTTAGGTTATTCTGGCAGGCTGCTAACTTGGCTCTCCGAATTATATTGGGTATCCCGACCAGGGCCATCGCGGCTAATAACGATATGATGGCAATTACCACCAGTAATTCTACCAGGGTAAAACCGGTATTGCGATTGCGATGGTCCCTTTCCGTTACCAATCTCAGATTTTCCATAGCGTGCCTCCGATCTTATCCCCCGATGTTCATCGGGGGACGTTTTGCTCTCTGCCCCGTTACAGCACGCCCCGTAGGGGCTCTCTGCGAGAACCCCGGAGGGGGAAAGCTCACCGGTTATGGTTTGACAACGCCATAGAGTTCCTTACTCTATGACAGGTCTTTCTAACGGGGTCTGGCCCCGCCTGGGAAATTACCGTGCTGTCTGAGATTGAAGGGGCTCGCCCCGTTAGAGAT
>JBBTIZ010000053.1:0-1187 GCA_038059695.1 Planctomycetota bacterium | reverse complement strand
CCACGGTCAGCATCGGATTAATCTTTACGGCCAGGCCGATTATCCACTGGCGCAGGCCGGGATTATCCTGCCAGGCGCTGATAAACGGATTGATATAAAATATCGTGCCGTTTGTCAAAAGTATTAGCAATGATACGATAATGTAGGCGATATTCTTATTCAACCCTAATCTAATGAACAGATAACTTACTCCGGCGACCATCACCAGCCAGCCCCATAAAAATACGGCCAGGTATAGGAGATTGGCAATACTCAGATGAAACCGGTCGGGGCCGGGGATAAGACCGATGATTATCATTACGGCAATCAGAGGCAGGGTGACATAGTACAGAATTATCTGACATAGTCCTTTTATACCTTTATTAATAAACGTAGATGTGGCGACCAGGAAAGCGACTGTTAATCCCAAAATCAGGGGACAGAGATAAGCGAAGATAGGAACAATATATTCCATAAATATCAAGAAAACGTTGTAACCACGAATTAACACGAATAAACTCGAATCCTTCCTGCATCAGGGAAACTAATTCGTGTCAATTAGTGTCCATTCGTGGTTGCATTTTTATACTTTTTGTACCGCCACTCCGTCTATATTTATCTTGCTTTTTATCAGTCGTTAGATATAATGTCATCATGATTTTAGCAATTGACATCGGCAATACCAACACCCATCTGGCCTTCTTCGCCAGCCCTGCCTACGCCGAGCGAAGCGCGGCAGGCCGGCCGGACCGGATTATCGCCTCTGAGAGCATCCCCAACACCTCGCTCAATACAACCTTCCTGGGCAAGGTCTTGAAGATAAACGGCGGGAAGAAAATTACCTCAAAGGTACGGACTATCCTGTTGTGCTCTACCAATCCTGAGATTGAGCCGATTATCAACGAGTGGTCTAAAAAGGTGTTCAAGATTAAGCCGTTAAAAGCAGGGAAGGATTTTGAGATTCCGATAGCCAACCGCACAGACGTGCCGGAAAAGGTGGGCCAGGACCGGTTGCTTAACGTCTTTGCGGCCCGCAAGATGGTATCAGGGAACAAGGCCATTATTGTCATCAGTTGCGGCACAGCCATTACCTTTGATGTGGTCAATAGCCGTGGTGAATTCTTAGGTGGCGCTATAGCGCCGGGCATAAGTATGATGGCCAAGGCGCTTTACCAGAACTGCGCCCTGCTTCCCTGGGTAAAACTGCC
>JBBTIZ010000052.1:0-1073 GCA_038059695.1 Planctomycetota bacterium | reverse complement strand
ACGGCGTCTCTCAATTATCCGCCGGACCAATGCTTTTTTTCTGCCGAGCGGTTTTGTACGCTGCGTCTTCGTCTTTTTCATTACAGTTTCTGAAGCCCAACAGCACGCCCCGTAGGGGCTCTCTGCAAGAACCCCGGAGGGGTAAATCGGGCGACTACTTTCTTCTGGATTCCAGCTTTTCCTCCAGAGGCGGATCCGCCGTTATCTTTGGCGGACGCGGGAATGACAAAATTGCCACTATTTGCCGCCAATACCCAGCCATTGGGCGATAATCGGCGAATATTTCACGGTCACACCGGCAAAAACTATGGCCACCATGGACATAAGTTTAATCAGGATGTTCAGGGACGGACCGGAGGTATCCTTGAACGGGTCGCCGACTGTATCGCCGACCACCGTGGCTTTATGGGCGTAAGAACCCTTACCGCCATGCTGGCCGCCTTCAATCCATTTCTTGGCATTATCCCAGGCGCCGCCGGAATTGGCTAACATCACCGCCAGCACAAAACCGCAGGCAATAGCGCCGGTAAGCATACCGATGACGCCAGGCACACCCAGCACCAAGCCAACCAGAATCGGCGCGGCTAAAGCCATGGCCGATGGCAGTATCATTTCGTGCTGAGCGCCTTTGGTGGCAATAGCCACGCAGCTGGAATAATCGGCCTGAGCCCCTTTTTTGCCCTCGAGCAGTCCCGGGATTTCCTTGAACTGGCGCCGGACTTCAACCACCATCTGGCCGGCGGCCCGGCCGACCGCCCTTAATGTCATGGCCACAAAGGCAAAAGTCAGCATCGCGCCCAGGAAAATACCCACCAAAACTATCGGATTCATTAAATGAACCTTGTAGTATTCCATAAAGTAGGTGATGCTGGCATCACTATCACTGGGTAGAACCGAACCTAACGTAGTGCCGGTCCTGACCAGCGCCATACGAATTTCTTCAATATAGGCCGCTACCAGCGCCAGAGCGGTTAAGGCGGCTGAACCAATAGCAAAACCCTTTCCGGTGGCCGCAGTGGTATTACCCAGTGAATCCAGGGCATCGGTTCGTTCCCGGACAAAAGCCGGTTGAT
>JBBTIZ010000051.1:0-1921 GCA_038059695.1 Planctomycetota bacterium | reverse complement strand
ACCGGCTACGGCACGATTGACGGCCGGCTGGTCTATGTCTTCAGCCAGGATTTCACGGTCTTCGGCGGCTCGCTGGGCGAGGCGTTTGCCAACAAGATTTGCAAGGTCATGGATTTGGCTATGAAGGTCGGCGCGCCGGTTATCGGCATCAACGATTCAGGCGGCGCCAGAATCCAGGAGGGCGTGGTTTCGCTGGGCGGCTATGCCGAGATTTTCTTCCGTAATACTTTGGCCTCCGGCGTCATACCCCAGCTTTCTATCATTATGGGACCCTGCGCCGGCGGCGCGGTTTATTCACCGGCACTGACCGATTTCATTGTCATGGTCAAGAACACCAGCCATATGTTTATCACCGGGCCTGAGGTTATCAAGTCCGTGACAGCCGAGGAAATCACCTTTGAGCAATTAGGCGGGGCCATGACCCATAACGCCAAATCCGGCGTGGCTCATTTCGCGGCCAATGACGAGAAGGCCGGCATCAAGATGGTTCGGGAGTTGATGGGATTTATCCCGGCCAATAATATGGAAGAGCCGCCGTATGCCAAGCCCAAGGACAAGCCCAACCGGATGGCCAAGGAACTGCTCAAGGTCATACCGGAGGATTCCAACAAGCCCTATAATATTATTGACGTCATCAAGCATGTGGTTGACGACGGAGAGTTCCTGGAGATACACGGCGAGTGGGCCAAGAATATGGTCATTGGTTTTGCCCGGTTGAACGGGCACAGTATCGGCATTGTCGGCAACCAGCCGGCTCATCTGGCCGGATGCCTGGATATCAATGCCTCGGTCAAGGCCGGACGCTTTGTCCGGTTCTGCGATGCCTTTAATATCCCGCTGGTGACCTTTGTGGATGTGCCGGGATTCCTGCCGGGCAGCGCCCAGGAATACGGCGGCATTATCCGCAACGGCGCTAAACTGCTTTACGCCTATTGCGAGGCAACCGTGCCGAAGCTGACTGTGATTACCCGCAAGGCCTATGGCGGCGCCTATGACGTGATGTGCAGTAAGCATGTTCGGGCGGATATGAATTTCGCCTGGCCCACGGCTGAGATTGCCGTGATGGGTCCGGACGGCGCGGTGAATATTATTTTCCGCAAGGAGATTATCGAGAGCAAGGACGCCAAGAAGACCAAGGATAAGATGGTGTCCGAATACCAGGATAAGTTTGAGAATCCATATATCGCGGCCGAGCGCGGGTATATTGACGAGGTGATTGAGCCGCAGGAGACCCGGCCGAAACTGATTACGGCGCTGGAGAGTTTATTGAATAAGCGGGAGTCCCGGCCGCCTAAGAAACACGGGAATATACCGTTGTAAATAACAACCCCCTCGCCCCCTTTAATAAGGGGGAATATAGAGTGATAAGGTAAAATGATAAAAGAAAATGACCTGGCGTTGATTAGTGCGGCGGTTTATGCGTATTTACAGAGCATAGAGCATAGAGCAGATAGTCCCGCCTTTGGCGGGATAAACTCCGAGGAAATAGTAGAAAACGGGAAAGAAGTATCTTTACGCTCTATGCTTGGAGTTTACACTGAGCGTAGCGAACGTGCTCTACGCTCCACGCGCAAGCGTAGTAAATGGAAGCAGGCGTTTTTCCCTCAGGTAAATGAAAAATGGATGAGGTGTAACCAATGGTCAAGATAACCGAAACGGTTTTGCGTGACGGGCACCAGTCATTGATTGCCACCCGGATGGCCACGTCTGATATGCTGCCGATTCTGGAAAAGATGGACCAGGTCGGATTCTTTTCTTTGGAGATGTGGGGCGGTGCCACCTTTGATGTCTGCCTGCGCTATCTTAAGGATGACCCTTGGGTGCGCCTGAGGCAAATCCGGGAGCGGGTCAAGTCCACCAAACTCCAGATGTTGTTGCGCGGCCAGAACCTGGTCGGCTACCGCCATTACCCGGATGATAT
>JBBTIZ010000050.1:0-4496 GCA_038059695.1 Planctomycetota bacterium | reverse complement strand
TCATAATTATTAAATAATTTTCCTGCAACTATTCTTAAACCTGAGGGGTATAATACAATGAAACAGGCGGACCAAATATTATCCAACGAGATGCTGGTCAAACAGGCGCAGAAAGGAGACCGCAAGGCATTTGATGCCTTAATAGAAAAATACCATAAGGCCATCGTTAATTTTATCTACCGTAATATTAACGACGGCTCACGGGCCGAAGAATTAGCCCAAAAGGTTTTTGTCCGCTGTTATCTTAATATCAAACACTATAACCAGCGGTATAAGTTTACCACCTGGTTATACACGATTGCGGTTAATCTCTGCAAGAACGAACTCAGGGATAAAACCAGGCGCCCCAGGAGCGTGGAACTGACCGACTTGGTCCGCGCCGATGTCCATCGGGACGCCTCGCCGGTGGAGGCGCTGACAAATAAGGAGATGCAGGAAAAGGTGTCCAGGGCGGTCCAGTCACTGCCTGAAGACCAACGTGAGGCCATTATAATGTCGGTCTATAACGATGTGCCTTATAAAGAAATAGCCGAGGCGCTCAAGACCAACGAGAATACGGTAAAGTCCTGGGTATTCAGAGGCAAACAGATGCTCTTTGAGATGCTCAAAGGATACATAAGCCAAAATAAATAAGATATGAGTAATTGCGATAAAATCAGATTGGATTTGGAGGCATACATCACCGGTCAATTAACGCCGGAAGAGATACGTCCAGTTGCCGGTCATCTTGAGTCCTGCCCGGATTGCAAAAACGCCCTTATCCAGTTAAAGCAGGTTTCGGCGATTCTCGGCAAATGGGAGGATATCGCCCCAAAATCAGATTTCGTAGAATCAGTCAACGATAAAATAGATGAATTAGGCGTCCATGAGCACCCGGAAGTAGGCCATTTTTATCGCCTCAGGTATACCTTTGCGGCAGCCGCGGTAATCTTATTAGCCGTAATTATCTGGCTGGCCAACTCTAAACCGCCGGAATCAGCCCAGCCCATATCCCTTGATAGCGGAACATTATCAGTCCGGCAGGATAATAGAACACAGGAAACCGCCACCAAAGGAACCTATTACATTAATAGCGATACGGTAATGCAAACCGCCCAGACCAAGGCCGTGTTATCCCTGGCCGACCAGACCAAAATAGAGATGGACCGGCAAACTGCCCTGAATATAACCAAGCCATCAGAGAAAAGCCGGGGCAATATCCTCCTGCACCAGGGTTCTATTTACCTGGATGTGGCCAAAAACCCCAAGACATTATATATAGAAACCGAATCAGGCAGAATCAAGGTGGTCGGGACACGGTTCAGGGTCAATCACCTGAAATACTTAGAGCCAGTTAGACCGAAGGTCGTTACGACCGCAGGAGTCCCGCTAGGGACTGGCTCTTATCCCGAGCAAAACGAGGGGAATATGCCGGCCAATCGGCAAATGGAAAACAGCGTCATAAACGACGAAGGCATCAGAATCACTACTGTCAACGTTGATGAAGGCGCGGTCCAGGTGGAGTGGAAGAATTCCGTATATTCGGTAAAACCCGGAGAACGGATTGCATTCAGTATCAGTATCAGGCCGACCAAGTTTGATTTGCCGGCCGGCGATGCTATTGCAAAGAAAGCCGACTATCTGCTGATGTTACTCAAACAATTCAGCCAACGCAATGATTTTGACAATGCCTCAGCGGCCGAGGCAATCCTGTCCGGTTTCGGCCAGGAAATCATTCCCTCACTGATAGGGATTCTCAAGAACGAGCCGTCCGGGAAATACAATTCCGCGTATCTGTCCCGTATTTTAAGCCGGGTCGGCTCTGAAAACCTGTATCCGGAACTTGAAACCGTCATAAAATCATCTAAGTATTACATAGAATACCGTTCGGCTGCGGCCGAGACCCTCTTGGGGATTAACCAACTACGCGGGGCCAAAATCCTATTGGACATCTTCACTACGAATACAGACACCGATACCCGGAAACTGTGTCTGTCAGCGCTACAGGACAAAAAATCCATCGGACCGGAAAACATCAAAGAACTGATAAGGACTCTGGTTGATATCATCAAGAAAGGCGAGAACAGAGACAATCCACTCTTTAATACGGCCATAGAATCATTAGCCGGCATATCGGATAACTCCGGACTGGCAATACTTTATGAACTCCTGAAGAACGAGACCGATTACCGGGTGGTCTTATCAGCCGGCCGTTCAATTATCCGGCTGGGAGACAAATCGGACCGCGAAAAGGTAGTAACCCGTCTTTATGCCTTAGCCGAAGACAAGAATGACCTGATAAAACTGGCCGCCATAAAGACGATTATGGGGCTGGAAAACACCCAAGGCAAACAACGCCTGGTCAACCGTCTGGTTGATATCGGCCTGGCCAGCGCCGACCCAAGGGTCAAACTGGCCTGCCTGGAAACCGCCGTCATACTTGGAGATACCCAGGCATTCGAACTCCTCAAGGATATCATTGCCCAAAATAACAGCGACCTGACCCTGCAGGCCATCCAGAAGATAGCCCGGATTACCTCTTCTAACACTATTTCCGGCAGAATGGCCGTGGAACTCCTGGTCAGCGGCTATTATGACCTGATTAACCGCTGGAAAAGGACCCGGACGCCGGCCTACCGCACCCTGGCCGACCAGATTACCCATATACTGGAAGGCATCAAAAACCAGCGTTCCTTGCCGGTCATCCGGGGCCTGCTGGACAGCAGTGAGCCGGATTTAGTGCTTAGCGCGGTCAGAATCCTGTCCAATATCGGTGAAAAAGAGGATATCTTCACCCTCAGGACGCTCCTGGGCCGGGTTACGACCACAGGGAGTCCCGCCAGAGGGACGGACAAATCCCTGAGCGAAGAGATAAAAACAGCTATCGCCACCCTCAGGACCACCCTGGATTTCCGGGATGAATAGACTAAAATATCGCCACGAAGACACAAAGGACAGAGCCTAACGGCCTCCCGTAGGGACAACCCCCTTTTATTCCCCCTTTGTGGCGCCGAAGCGCCATGGCGCCCTTATGGCGCTCATTAAGGGGAACTAAGGGAGAGTAAATTCCCTCCGTACGGAGGGTTAGGGGGTTGTTTGCTTCATGCCTTAGTGGCTACGAAGATTTTTTACATAAAATATTATAAATACTTGACATATTGACGATATATTAGTATATAGTCCTTTAATTATTCTTTCTCTTTCCACTGAAAGGGGGTGACAGCGATTGGTATGAGGTCTCGGCTCATACTGAAGAAGGGAAGGAACGAACCGGGTTTTGATAAGGACCAAAACCCCTTCTGTCACGAGGCGGCAGAAGCAATCCAAAAGTCGGTTATCCGGATTAGATAGCAGGATTTGAGGATTAAACGTCCTAAATTTAAGGAGAAAAAATATAATGAAGACACTATTATGCGTCATCGCGGCTATCGCCTTTTTAACGCTGCCGGTTCTGGCAGAAGAGGTAAAAATAGACCTGCACGGCAGCCGCCTGGCCGCTGGTTATATTGATAACGGTACACGGGGTAACGTCACACCGGGCACTTTTGCCGTTCCGGATGCTAAACTCAGAGCCAATGCTAAATTCGATGAAGATACAGTTGCAGTATTCAGACTCAGTTTTAGTAATGCCGCGGCCCCCAGCGCTGAATATGCTTTCGTCAAACTGTCCAATGCCGTAAAGAAACTGACCAAGAGCGACACAATCAACCCGGACATCTATGTCGGCAAGATGAAGGTGAATTTCGGCGAAGAGACCTGGACCAACAACCCGGTAGAAGGCGCCTTAGCCCACAATTCAATCAGCAGCCTTTTTGGTAATGACATCGGTGTTGAATTCAGGCAGAAGGCGCTCCCCATCGAACTACCGGTTACCCTGGGTTATTCACTGTCCTTTATGAACGGTAGCGATGCGGCAGCCGCAGGCGTTGTTGATGACAACAACACCAAGGCATATGCCTTAAAGGTAATGGCCACGATGAAGAGCATGCCTGGGGTGTATTTCTCCCTTTCCCAGTATGATTCAGGAAGATTACCAGCCGGCAGCACCCGGGCGATGACGAATGACCTGATACAATCTTTCCTTCCCTTAACCGTCGCCGGGGAATACACCAAGGGCTACGAACTGAACTTCCGTTATGACGTACTGGAAGGCGCTCAGAAGTTTGACCCCTCAAAGGCACCGCTGGCCAGCGATGCCAAGGGCGTATTCCGCCTGGCTTATGGTCAGGGAGCCAAGGGTGGCCTGAACCTCATGTCAGAGGTAACCACGATGATGCTGGACGCTATCTACAATGTCGACAAGCAATGGTATGTGGCGTTCCGTTACAGCTCGTTGAAGAATGCTGGTGATGATGAATGGACCCGCACTTCAGTCGGCGGCGGCCATAAACTTTCAGACAATGCGATGCTGAAACTGAC
The DNA here is from genome assembly GCA_038059695.1 of Planctomycetota bacterium. Lineage (GTDB taxonomy): Bacteria > Planctomycetota > MHYJ01 > JACQXL01 > JACQXL01 > JACRIK01. The sequence continues at coordinate 98 of JBBTIZ010000050.1, read as the reverse complement.
CTACTCACTGAATGCCGAACCGGATACCCTAACAGGTGGTCCGGAGGTTGACAACGACCAGGTGGCCCTGTTAATGACCGTACTGTGGTAATTAACGC
>JBBTIZ010000049.1:3283-4808 GCA_038059695.1 Planctomycetota bacterium | reverse complement strand
CCGATGCCGACCTGCCCGAATGACCATTCGGTCGGGCGGGCCTGCCCTGTGAAAACCTGTCCCTTCAGGAGCGCGCCAAGTTCTTTCACCTTGCCCACGGTCTTCTTACTGCGAAAAACCCCATCCTCAAGAACAACGATGCCGGCCGAATCATAACCGCGGTATTCCAGGCGCTGTAACCCATCCATCAAGATAGGCGCCACCCCGCCCGCCCGTACGGGCGTTCGGGCGGGCGGCCGGTTACTGACACATCCGATAATTCCGCACATATTGCACCTTAATAGTCAACCCCGCACATAATAACTCCCTTATTGCCACGTCATACGAACAACTGGTTGACCACCTTCTCTATCACATTGTTAATATTATTTATGTGCGGGGTCAAGAAATAATTTGACACATTTCATTCGTAAATATATATATCTCCTATGTACGAATTAGTAATCAAGTGCGAGTTTTCGGCCGCCCATCATCTGCGCGGTTACAAAGGCAAGTGCGAGAATCTGCACGGCCATAACTACGGCGTGGAACTTTATATCCAACAGGACCACAGCCCCTGCGCACAGGGGCTGGGTAAACTCGGAATGGTTATTGATTTTACCATCCTTAAGAAATCCCTTGACAAAGTCCTGGCCGAATACGACCATCACTACCTGAACGAACTCAAGGATTTTACCAAACTTAATCCGACGGCTGAGAATATCGCTTATATGATTCAGCGAAAGATTAAAAATAAACTGTCCGGAATAAGCAAAATAAAGGTTTGCATCTGGGAGTCCTCAAAGGCAGGAGCGTGTTACTCCGAATGACGCTAACAACGTCATGACCGTTATGTCCCCGAATACTTTCGGGACCATTACGGCGGGTTATCCCGCTTTACCTGACGGGATATTATTTTATAGAATGCGGGGTTATTACGATGCTATGTGAAAAGTGCCAGAAAAAACCGGCCTCGGTGCATCTATCGCACCTGATAAATAACAATGTTATCCAGGAGGTGCATCTCTGCAAGGATTGCGCCCAGCACGTCGTGCCGGCCAATTCCAAGCAGTCACTGCTCCTGCCCGAACTCCTGGCCGGACTAATGGAGCCGATTATCGGCAAGATGGTCAAGGAGATGGGAACCCTTGTCTGCCCCCATTGCGGAATGACCTATCTGGAATTCAAGAAATTAGGGCGCTTCGGCTGCGCCGAGGATTACGACGTCTTCAAGAACGGTATAGCACAGTTGATAGAAAAGATACACGGCACCAACCAGCACCGGGGTAAAATACCGGCCCACGTCTCCAGGACCGTGCATAAAGAAGCGGAGATGAAGAAACTCCAGCAGGAACTGGAGCAGATGGTCAAAGAGGAGAAATTCGAGGAAGCGGCCAATGTCCGCGACCGAATCAAGGAATACAAAAAGAATAAGACCAATGGAAAATCGTAATAGTGTAAAAACCGACGTTTTCATGTCCCAGGTCGGCGAATGGCTCAAAGCCGCCGGGCCTGAGAACGATATAGTTATCAGCAGCCGGATTCG
>JBBTIZ010000049.1:1229-3183 GCA_038059695.1 Planctomycetota bacterium | reverse complement strand
TGCAGTTGACCGAGAGTTGGAAGGAAATAGATGGGCTGGATAACCGGCTGGAAAAAGAACTGCCCTATGCCTTTTCGCCCCAGTTCGGGTATCTGACCGCCTGCCCGACCAACGTCGGCACCGGCATGCGGATTTCGGTGATGTTACACCTGCCGGCCCTGACTGTCACCAAGCAGGTGGAAAAGGTTTTCCAGTCGCTCATCAGGATAAAATTCATCGTGCGCGGCTTATACGGCGAAGGCACTTATGCCATCGGCGATTTCTACCAGATCGCCAACCAGATTTCACTGGGCTATTCGGAAAAAGATATTATCACCGAGATATACAATATTATTCCCGAAATAATCAAGTACGAGCGGACCTGGCGCGAGAAATTACTGGCTGACCCGACCAAGCATCTGGAAGACCGTATCTGGCGGGCTTACGGCACCCTGCGCTATGCCTCATCCATCACCTCCCAGGAAATCGCCGAGTTTCTCTCGGTTATCCGGGTCGGGATTACGGTCGGGCTTATCAAGGATATGGATATAAAAACACTCAACGAGATATTCATCTTTTCCCAACCGGCCCATCTCCAGAAGATGGAGAAGAAAACGCTCAATGCCGGCGAGCGGGATATTGCCCGGGCCCAGTATCTCAGAAAAAAACTGGCGGCATTGTGTTGAAAATACTTGACCTCATTAGAAATTATTGCTCTAATTAAACCGATTATTATTTTACGAAAGGAGTGTCTATGAAAGACAAACTGCTCATGAGTGCCACAGGCGGGGTCATCGCCCTTATCCTTTGCTTCGGCGGCCTGACGCTAATGGCCAACCCGAGTGCGAAACCACCAACCCCGAAACCGGCTCCGGAAACCAAACCCGCCCCGGGAATAAAGATGCCTGAAGCCCCGCCAACCAAAGAGGGCGACCTCAAAGCCAAAAAGTCCCTGGCTGATGCCTTTGATAAAAGAAATAAGACCAAGGGATACCATTTCTCAGGAAAAAGGGAAACCCTCTACGTGGAAATGAATATGCCTATTCCGGCTGAATTTAATGGCGTTAAGAATAATCCTGACAACCTGCTGTATATGGTTTATCAAACCAAGGTTATGGGCGGGTCACAAAAATATGAACTTTACCAGAGGGGAGACAAGAAATATACCCGAAACGTGGCGACCGAAGAACGGGCCGAAGGCAAGGCCCTCTCACCCATAATGCAGAGCGACCGGCTCAAGGAAACCCTGGAGGGCTATAAATTCGGCAAGGAAGAAAAACTCGATGAACGCGACCATATCGTTATAGAAGCCACCATCAAGGATGAAGGCGCCGCTAAATTGCTTTCCGAATTGCCGATGCCGCTGCCGGCCGAGGCAAAATTAACCTGCGATAAATCAAATTTCACTATCTGGGTTGACAAGAAAACAAACCTCATTTCCAAGATTTCTTTCTTCGTAGATGTCACCGCTACTATGCCGGGCAGTGAAACACCGGAGGAAGGCCAGGAACCTGCCGCCAAAAGCGGCCGAAAGTTATCCGTGGAAATCACCATCTCTGATTATGACAAGGAAATTGAAATAACCGTTCCGGACGAGATAAAAGAAGTCCTGGACGCTAAAGATGAACCAGAAGAAAAGAAATAATCCCGATGGTCATCGGGATAAGAGTCCCGCCTTAGCGGGACTCTAAAAGGAGTAAAGATGAAAGCAACAGTAGATAAAGAATCATGCTCGGGTTGCGGGCTGTGCGCCGAAACCTGCCCTGATGTGTTTGAGATGGGCGATGACGACATTGCCAAGGTCAAGGCCAGCCCGGTCCCGGCCGGCGCCGAAGGATGCACCAAGGAAGCCGCCGAAGGATGTCCGTCTGAATCCATAAAAGTTGAATAACATATGAACAAGAGCAAGGTCGCGGCCTTATTGAATAAAGCCCTGGTGATGGAATACGGCGATATCTTCCTCTACCAGCGCCAT
>JBBTIZ010000049.1:0-1129 GCA_038059695.1 Planctomycetota bacterium | reverse complement strand
GTTGAGGAAACCATCCACGAAGCCGCGCTCAATAAACTAATAAAATGGCTTTAACCCTGACACTATTTAAAAACCAATGGTGCGCGGCCTGCAAGCAGGTAACACCAGTCATCAATCAGGTGGCCCAACAATATCAGGATAAAATCAAGTTTGAAGAGGTGGATATCGTTAACCAACCGGAACTGGCAACGAAACACGAGATACTCAGCGTGCCGACCCTGATTATATTCAGGGACGGCCAAATAGTCGACCGCATCAGCGGCTTTATCTCTAAAGAAAATTTAATAAAGAAGTTAGGTTTGTAATTATGGAAAGATTAGTCACGCTCCTGAATCAATATCTGGAAAGCGGGTCGCTCATTGCCTTTGGCGTGGTTTTCCTGGCCGGGATTATCACCTCGCTCACCCCCTGCATCTACCCACTTATCCCCATCGTGGCCTCATACACCGGCAGCCGGGCTGAAAAGACCGCGGTCTACAGTTTCTTTGTCTCAATATTTTACGTGCTGGGAATCGCCGTCACATTCGCTTTCCTGGGCGTGCTGGCATCGCTGGGCGGCAAGGTCTTCGGCAATGTCCAGACCAATCCCTGGGTCAATCTGGTGGTCGGCAACCTCTTCATCCTCTTCGGGCTGTCGCTGTTGGACGTCTTCCACTTCCCGTTCCTGGGCTCATTAAGCGGAAGCGGCTCAGGCAAAGGCAAGAGCATCTTAGGCGCATTTATATTGGGCATCACCTCGGGATTTATCGCCGCGCCCTGCACCACGGCTGTCCTGGGCGCCCTGCTGACCTATGTCTCCATCCAGCAGAGCATCATCTTCGGCGGCGCCCTGCTCTTCACCTATGCCCTGGGTATGGGCATCCTGCTGATTATCATCGGGACATTCAGCGGATTTATTACCTCGCTGCCCAAGGCCGGCAACTGGATGGTCGGCGTCCAAAAATTCTTCGGGGTAGTTACTATCCTGGTCGGCGAATATTTTCTGATTAAGGCCGGCGAAATGGGCCTGTTCAGCATGTTCTATTAAAATTAATACTAACCGCAAAGACACGGGAGAAACACGAATGACACGAATAGAACGAATCACACGAATAATTCCCATTCGTCTTATTCGCTTCGCGGTCACGCT
>JBBTIZ010000048.1:0-1662 GCA_038059695.1 Planctomycetota bacterium | reverse complement strand
GCTACGACGCCCACCTTGTTGGGTATGGTGCACCATAGTTCGGTATATTTTTTTACCGTGGTCATTATTTATCACCCCCTCTCAAAAACCTACTAACGCAGTGTAGATTAAATGTCTGTATTTGTCAAGGGGGAATTTGATATTTTGATAGATTACCTATATCTAATAGCATAGGAAATTATAAACACTAATTATTCGTCCTATTTGTTCCATCCGCCCCGTTAGAGATGAAGATGTAACATTGCTTTGTTGGACAACGTCTTTCTCCTTCATCTCTAACGGGGTGAGTGCTATTCGTGTTCCTCTTTTCCTTGACCGGAATATATAAATAGGTTTAATGGGTTCTACTATGAATGATAAATCTTGTAGTGAGCGACCCACAGGGTCACCCGGTGGGCGAAGCGAATCTAAATGTTCAGACCCGTTTTGTTCCCATCACCATTCTGAGATGCCGCCCCAGGGGCGGCTTAAGTGGATATTAAACGAACTTCTGCATCACCTGCCTTTTTCTATTATCAGCGCCATAGCCGGTATAGCGATTATCGCCGGATTGACTATGGCTGAAAAGGTCCATCACTTGGTCAATATCTTCCATCTCTTTCATCCGACCCATCTTCTCCTGAGCGCCGTTGCCACCACCGCAATGTTCCGGCGTCTCTCATCCCAGAAGTTATCCTCGTTCTCCACGCTCCACGCTATACGCTATACGTTCTACGCTACCTTTGTCGGATTCACCGGCAGTGTTGTCCTGTGCTCCCTGAGCGATATTGTCCTGCCGTATTTGTGCGGCAATTTGTTGGGCGGGAAAATGGACTGGCATTTCTGTCTGAGCGAACACTCAATGCTGGTCCTGCCTTTTGTGTTGCTGGGGATTCTGCTCGGATTCTGGAGCGGGGTCTATAGCCGCTACAGCACCTTCCTGTCCCATTCGGGACACGTCCTGGTCAGCACCATGGCGACGTTGCTTTACCTGATTGCCTTTGGTATGTCTGACTGGTTGTCTAATATTGGGATGGTGTTATTAATTACGGTATTCTCGGTTCTGATACCCTGTTGCCTGAGCGATATTGTCTATCCGATGCTCTTTGTCCGGCGGAAAACGCCGGGTAGTTAAGAGTTCTAATCCCCCTATTTCCCCCTTTGCAAAAGGGGGATTAAGGGGGATTTTATACGCCATCTGACATTAATTTACTATGTTATTCTCCGAATTCCTTAAGCAGTTGAAATCCTGTTCTCCACAGGACTTGCCGGCTCTTTATATCTTCACCGGCCCGGCCCAGCAGGTCTTGGAACTCAAGGAAAAGGGCTTGCAAATCATTATTCAGGCAATGGCAATTACCGAGACGGTCCGGCGCTTTGATATGGCGAACTTTAACGAGCCGGAATTCTGGACCGAACTCTATGCCGTGCCGTTCTTTAATAAGACGCGCTTGGTGCTGCTAAATATCGCCGAAAGAACGGATTTTATCGGCAAGATAGACCAACAGTTAAAAGAGTATCTGTCCGGTCAGACCTTCTTTACCCGGCTGATAATCTTCATAGATAAATGGGAAGGCATAGCGTCCAAGAATGCCTGGATTATTGAATGCCGGCCCATTTCCGACGAGGACTTGCCCAGATGGATTGCCGGCCGGTTGGGCATATCCAACAAGAAGATTTCTC
>JBBTIZ010000047.1:1525-2811 GCA_038059695.1 Planctomycetota bacterium | reverse complement strand
CGATTCGTGTTCTTCCTATCCGTGTTCTCTTCCTTGTGTCCTTTGTGGCGAATCTCTGGCATCGGGTTATTTCTTTGCGGTGATATTCTTATTTCTTTCTTAACTTTTCCACCTGAAAATCCGAATGTATATCTACTTAACGACTTGGATATGAGCCCCGTTAGAAACGGTTGACGGGACAAGGTTGGATATATAAGATTAAGCGCCGAATTAATATGACTGATAAAACCAACAGCGGCAGAAACGGTCGTCCGGGAATTACAGTAGGACGACCTGTTTCTAACGGGGTGAGAATTGTTTTATTCGTTTTGTGTATAGTCATTGCCTCGGCCCTGATTACCGGGGTTGTTATCTCCGATACCAAGATTTCCTATATCACCCTGGGCCAACTGGCCCAGAAATATAATCTCAAGCACGAGAAGGATAATCTCACCGGCCGGGAGGTGTTTTCCGGCAACGGTTATAACATCATCGCTTCCAGCGGGATGACCAGCATTATGGTTAATAATAAGTTCACCGTGCTGGATGAGAAATTGAAGTCCATCAACGGGCAATTAGCCATTTCCCGGGGCGATTTTTCCCGGGTAGAGAATATCCTGGCCGAGCCGCACCGGAAGGAAATCGCCGTCAGGCCCAGAGGGGTCATCCGGAAGGTGGTGATTGACCCGGGGCATGGCGGCGATTTCCGGGGCTGTAAGGGCCGCAACGGCTTATGCGAGAAAGAGGTTAATCTGGACGTGGCCAAACGGCTGCGCGAATTGCTGGAAGAGAAAGACATCAAGGTGGTGATGACCCGGACCACGGACCGGTCGCTTTCGGCTAACCTCAACGAGGATTTGCGGGCCCGGGTGGAAGTAGGCAACCGGGAACAGCCGGACCTTTTTATCTCCATCCACGCCAACTGGTCCAATGATTCCTCGGTCCGGGGTTTTGAGATATATTATTCGCCCGAGAATAACGTCCTGCCTTCCTTAAACAGCCGGTCCATCGGCGATGACCGGCCGGATGACCGCCAGACCCAAAAGGCGCTTTCCTATATATTAAAGGATGAATACAGCCGGCGAACCGTAGAAATCGCCAAGGCCATCCAAAAACAGTTCAATAAACTGCCGACCGAAGACCGGGGCGTGCGCAAGGCCAATTTCAAGGTGGTGAAATACAGCGAGTATCCGTCTATCCTGGTCGAGATGGGTTTTCTTTCCAATAAGACCGAGGCGGCTAACCTCAGCCGGGATGCCTACCGCCAGGATGTGGCTGAATTGATGAGGGATGCCGTCATTTCATAC
>JBBTIZ010000047.1:0-1425 GCA_038059695.1 Planctomycetota bacterium | reverse complement strand
GGATGCCTACCGCCAGGATGTGGCTGAATTGATGAGGGATGCCGTCATTTCATACCCGCCCGAACGACCGTAAGGTCGGGCAGGCAGCGGCTCCGTCTTCTCGTCCAAATACGAGATAACAGAATAGGTAACCGGCCGCATAAATTCATCAGAAAATATAAGATTTTACTTGTTTTATCCGGCAGGTAGGGTTATATTATATGTAATAAAAGAATCTGCTAAAGGCCTTAGGCCGTAGGAGGTTAATATGAGAAAGTTATTGATAGCCGCGATAGTAGTATCAGGGCTGGGGTTATTTGCCTCTGTAAAATGGAGCCAGGCCCAGCACAATGATAGCGGCGGCGGCGGGCACGGCAATTCGCATTCAGGTCCTTCAAGCGGCCTGAGCCAGGATGACGAGGCCTACCAGAAGGCCATGGACCAGGCGCGTAAACACGCCGGTGAAGATAAGGCCAAGGAGGCGGAGGATGCGGTCAACAAGGCGCTGATGTACAAGCCCAATGACCCGGCGGCCCTGGCATTAAAGGCGCGGATTACCAAGAAGATTAAAGGTATGACCTATACCAGCACCAATGAGCAGGGCCTGCAGGAATACAAGCATAACAAGACCGGGATTATTTTCGTCCTGATACCGGGCGGCACGTTGGTGATTGAGGAAGAGGACAAAGGTTCAGGGAAAGACAAGGGCGGCGCCGGCAACGGTTCGGGCGGCGGCGGCGGTTCAGGCAACGGCGACGATGACGACTCAAAGGATAAGGGCAAGAAGAACCGGCGCGAGTTGAAGGTGGATGATTTCCTGATGTCAAAATACGAAACGCCCCAGGGCGTCTGGCTTAATTTTATGAACGACAACCCGGCCTTCTTCAGGAAGGGCAAGGATTATCCGGTGGAGCAGGTTACTCATGACGACTGCCAGTCATTCTGCAAGAAGACGGATTTACGGCTGCCCACCTGGGTGGAATGGGAATACAGTTGCCGGGCCAACAGCGCCACGGCTTATTTTTGGGGCCAGGAACCCAACGATGAGTATTTTTGGTATAATAAGAATTCCGCGGCTTCGACCCATCCGATTGCCACCAGGAAAGGCAACGGCTTTGGGCTTTATAATATGCCGGGTAATGTGATGGAGTGGTGCAAAGACCTGTATAAGGATAAGGAAATGGGCAAGGCTGACGATACCGAGCCGGGCAACAAGGAGAAATACGGGATGCTCCGGGGCGGGGCCTGGGACCAGCCGGCCGAGTTATGCCAATCAGCCAGTTATCTCCAGGTGTTGCCTACGGTTAAGGAAAAGAATGCCGGATTCCGTTGTGCCCGGGATATTAATAAGCCGTAATTGAGGAAAATCCCATTTCACCATCCCGCAATTCTGCGGGACAGGCGCCGAGCACGAAGGGTACAACCCCCTTTTATCACACCCAGCCC
>JBBTIZ010000046.1:0-20164 GCA_038059695.1 Planctomycetota bacterium | reverse complement strand
GGGTATTCTTGATATTGGTTATCCAGTCGCGGAGCGCCTCGTTAATCGCATCCTTGAGCGTCCTGGTGCCGCTGTCAACCGCTTTAACCTCAGCGCCGAGCAGTTTCATCCGAGCCACATTAGGCGCCTGGCGTTTAATATCTGTCGCGCCCATATAAACCGCGCATTTGAGCCCGAGTAATGCGGCTACCGTGGCCGTAGCCACGCCGTGCTGTCCGGCTCCGGTCTCGGCAATAATCCGGCCCTTGCCCATCCGCTGGGCCAGCAACGCCTGGCCCAGACAGTTATTTATCTTATGGGCACCGGTATGCGCCAAATCTTCGCGCTTAAGATATATCCGCGCGCCGTAAATCCGGCTCAGATTGGCCGCATAATAAAGCGGCGTGGGCCGGCCGGCATAGGTCTTGAGGTAACGATTAAGCAATAACCGGAATTTCTTATCCTTCTTTGCCTTCTCGTAGGCCACGGTTAATTCGTCCAGGGCCGGGATAATGGTCTCGGGCACAAACCTGCCTCCGTAAGGGCCGAATTTACTATACGTATGTTTCATAATCTTAACTCCTGACCGCCTTGATGAACGCTTTTATCTTATTCTTATCTTTTCGACCCGGCTTCTTCTCAACACCAGAAGAAACATCAACCCCATATGGTCTGACATTCCTGATTACGCCGGCCACATTTTCCGGGGTCAGCCCTCCGGCCAGAATCATATTACCCAGTTTTACAGCATCTCGGGCAATCTTCAGGTCCACTAACCTGCCGGTGCCGCCCTGGCCTGAATCAAGCATAAATATTCCGGCGCCATAACTCTTGATTGACCTGATGACCCCCGGGGTTTTGTCCCTGAACACCTTTAGTGTATGCGGATAAAGACGCCGGCAATATTCCCGGTCTTCATCGCCATGCAACTGGACCAGGTTAAAACCGCAGCGTCCCATTGTAGAACGGACCTTTTCTATCGGCGCATCGACAAATACGCCAACCTTTATCACAAACGCCGGCAGTTTCCGGATAATCCGTTGGGCTGTATCCGGCGTTACCTGTCTCGGGCTCCTGGCCAGGATAAATCCCAGGGCATCAGCCCCGTAATCAATGGCATCAGCCGCATCGCGGTAATTAGTGATACCGCATATCTTAACTTTTACCATAAATTAATTGCCTCAACCGCTTCCCGGGCGATGACGCCTTGAGCAACGCTCCGCCGATGAGGAATCCATCCGCTCCCAGGCGGAATAACTGTTTTAACTGGCGCCGCGTCTGTATGCCGCTTTCCACTATCCTGGTCATCGGCATTGGCACCATCCATAAAAGCCGCCGGGCCGTGTCCAAATCCACCTTGAGCGTCCTGAGGTCGCGGTTATTTATGCCGATAATTACTCCGTCCCTAATCATAAACCGGCCGGTTGCGGTCATCATTTCCATCTCATCGCGCACTTCAATCAGCGCCTCCATTCCCAGCGCCGTAATTATCTTATGAAACCTCACCAATTGTTCATCATTCAGGATAGAAACAATTAGCAATACCGCATCCGCCCCATAGGCGCGAGACTGGTAAATCTGGTATTCGTCAATAATAAAATCCTTGCGCAGGATTGGCAGTTTGACGCTCCTCTTAACCTGTTGCATATCATCCACTGAGCCGCCGAAGTATTTCTCGTCGGTCAGGACCGAGATGGCTGAGGCGCCGTTCTTTTCATAGTCCCGGGCCAGTTTTATGCTATCAGCCGCATTAGGAAAACCCCTGACACTGGGCGAACGCCGTTTTATCTCAGCGATGATGCCGCTGCCTTTTATCAGGGCATTGTCTAATCCCCTCGGAGCCGGCAGTTTTTTTATCTTCTTCTTAAGAACCGCCAACGGCTCAATCCGCTTGTCGCGCCTGATAACAGCCCTCTTGTATTTAATAACATCTTTCAGAAAATTCTTACTCATAACTTATTTGACAAATTAATAAACTCTTCCAGTTTCTTGCGGGCCAAACCTGAATCAATTGTCTCTGCGGCCAGGGTCACTCCCTCAGCGATAGATTTGGATTTCCCGCCGATATACAGCGTGGCTCCGGCATTAAGCAGCACCGCGTCCCGGGCCACTGATTTCTCGCCATTCAGCACAGAATGCACCATCCGGACGCTCTCACCCGCATCCTTGACAGAAAGGCCGGTTATGGCACCGGCTTTAATACCCAGCGCCTGAGGATTTATCGCCATCCGGCTGACGGAACCGTTTAACAAGAGAATTCCGTTAGTCGGACTGGTCGGTGAGATTTCATCCAGCCCGTCCTCGCTATGGACAACCAGCGCGGTTTCATGCCCCAGCTCCTTCAGGGTTGATGCCACCAATTGGCACCTGGCTGAATCATATACGCCGATTAACTGCCGGCGCACCTTAGCCGGGTTGCAGAGCGGCCCTAATATATTAAAGACCGTCGGGATACCGAGCGCCTTTCTGACCAGCGCCACGTTCTTCATTGCCGGATGGAAGTTGGGCGCAAACAGGAAGGTGTAGCCGATTTCATTCAGGCATTTTTCAGCCGCTTCAGGCGTGAGATTAATCTTAACGCCGAGTTTCTCCAGAATATCAGCGCTGCCGCAGGAACTGGAAACGCTGCGATTGCCGTGCTTAGCCACAGCCAAGCCCGCGGCCGAGGCCACAAAAGATGCCGTGGTGGAGATATTGAAGGTGTTCTTGCGGTCGCTGCCGGTCCCGCATAAGTCAACGCTGATTCCGGCTGGGTTGATAACCACCATTTTGTCGCGCATAGCCCGGACAAAACCAGCCATTTCATCCGCAGTCTCGCCCTTGGTCTTCAGGGCCGTCAGGAATCCGGCTATCTGGACCGGGTCAACCCGGCCGGAAATAACCAGCAACATCGCCTGATGCGCCTGGTCCCTGGATAAATCCCGGCCGTTTACAATGGCAGAAATATATTCTTTAATCATCTGATTATTTCCCTGTCTCCAGGAAATTCTTCAGCAATTGCTTTCCCTCGGCAGTCAGGTATGATTCCGGATGGAACTGGACCCCCTCCACCAGAGCGTCCTTCATCCGGATACCCATTATCTCGCCGTCCGAGGTATAGGCGCTGACCTCGAAGCATTTAGGAAGCGTCTTTTCATCCACAATCAATGAATGATAGCGCATGGCCACAAAGGGATTGCTTAATCCCTGGTAGATGGTCTTGCTGTCGTGATAGACCTTTGAGGTCTTGCCGTGGACCGGCGCCTTGGCCCGGATGACCTGGCCGCCGAAGATATGGGACATACACTGATGCCCCAGGCAGACCCCAAGCACCGGAATGCGTCCGGCAAAATACTTTATCAGATGGTTGGAAATCCCGGCATCCTCAGGACGCTTTGGTCCGGGCGAGATAACCAAATGCGTAGGTTTCAGCGCCCTGGCCTTGGCTAATGTTATCTTGTCATTACGAAAGACCTTTATTCCCCCGCCTTTCATCTTTCTCCTGTTATCTTTCATCTCTTCCAGTATCTCGCCGAATGCCTGGACCAAGTTATAGGTGAACGAATCGTAATTATCTATAAGCAATAACATATTAAAACTCCTTTTAGAGCCAGTTAGCGACGAAGGAGCGTTACTGGCTCTTATCCCGACGAATGTCGGGATGTACCTCTATTTATTATAAGATTTTCTCAGCCATAGTGATAGCGCTTTTAAGAGCGGCCATCTTGTTTAGGGTTTCCTGATACTCCTGTGCCGGGTCAGAGTCATAGACAATGCCCGCGCCGGCTTGGATGAAACACCTGTTCTTCTTAAATATAATAGTGCGAATAGTCAGGCACATATCCATATTGCCGTTACTGCCGAAATAGCCCATGGCCCCGGCATAAGGGCCGCGACGGACGCCTTCCAGCTCGCTGATGATTTCCATGGCCCGTATCTTGGGCGCGCCGGTGACCGTCCCGGCCGGAAAGGCCGCCTTGAATAAGTCAAACATATTCCGACCTGGCCCCAGCCGGCCGCTGAGGGTGGAGACCAGATGCATCACGTGCGAATAGCGCTCAATCTTTTTGTGCTCCTTCACGGCGATACTGCCAAAATCACAGACCCGGCCGAGGTCGTTGCGACCCAAATCCACCAGCATAGAATGCTCAGCATTCTCTTTCGGGCTGGCTAATAAATCCTTCTCAAACCTGGCGTCTTCCGGTTCTGTTTTACCGCGCGGCCTGGTGCCGGCAATCGGACAGAGGGTAACATCGCCGTCTTCAAGTTTAACCAGCATCTCCGGCGATGAGCCGGCCAGGCAGAAATCATCCGCCTCAAAGAAGAACATGTAGGGCGACGGATTAAGTATCCGCATAGCCCGGTAGACATTAAACGGCCGGGCTGAGGTCGCGCCGCTTAAGCAATGAGCCAGGACGACTTGAAATATATCGCCGGCCTTTATGTATTCCTTTGCCTGCTTGACCATCTGATGATATTTTGACGCTGATACGTTTACAACCGGCTTGGCCGACAACCTGTTTTTCTTATCATTTTCAGATGGTAAGGCAGCCCTGAGGGCATGATTTATTTCATCAAGCCGGCCAGCGGAAACGCTGGACACCCTGATTTTACGCTGGTAATGGTCAAAATCTATCAGGGTTTCAGGCCGGATCATATAGACATCAGGCAGGTTCATATCATTACGTTTCGGAGGTTTTAGCCCTTCAAACGAATTCGCCACCTCATAACTGATATAGCCCACCAAACCGCCCAGCAGGGCGTGGATATTCTTGGGCTGCGGCTTAACCGCATTCCGTAAGCGGGCCAGGCAATCCGGCTTATCATCTGATCTTACAGTCAGAACCGGGTTAAGCCCGATGAATGAATGCCGGCCTAATCGTTCGTTATTCTCAGCGCTTTCCAGCAGGAAGCAGGCGCCCAGCCGTTTCAGTTTCAGGTAAGCCGAAACCGGCGTTTCCAGGTCAGCCGGTATCTCAATAGAAAATATCTTGGACATATATTAACTCATTTCTGATTTTAGTACTAACCCCTTCGCTTCGCTACGGGATAAGTGCGACTAATTCGCTTACGCTCAAATTCTCACTAAATAAAAAAACCCACCCCGATTTCAGGTCGGGATGGGTTTATCATCTTTATAGCAGTCGGCAGAATCTATCACCCTCCGCGACCATTGAGGCAATGACACCAGCGCCACCAACGGTGAAGACGGGTAAATCCATTAAACCGACTGCTATTAATATTCATAGAATCAGACTACCAATCTGATAATATATTGTCAATAAAAATTTATGTATTTAGTAGAAAATGTATATTCATAATTATTAGAAGCTGAGCAGCAAGAAGATGTAATATGAAACATCGAGTATATCTCACCCGCCGGATACCGGAGCAGGGAATAAACATCCTGCGTAAACAAAGATACAAATTAGCAATCAATACCCTTGATAAACCAGTGCCTTACCAAACCCTGCTGCGTCAGGTAGCGCATGCGGATGCGCTCCTGTGCATGCTCTCAGACCGGATTGACCGTGGGTTGATGGATGCGGGCCGGAATCTCAAGGTTATTTCCGCCTACGCGGTCGGGATTGATAATATTGATGTTACCTATGCCAGCAAGAAAGGCATCATCGTCACCAATACTCCGGGCGTGCTGACCGAGGCAACGGCTGAAGTGACCTGGGCTCTGCTCTTTGCCTGCGCCAGGCGGGTGACCGAGGCAGACCGCTATGTCCGGGCCGGCAGATTTAAGGTCTGGGGCCCGACCCTACTTCTGGGACGATTAATGGGCGGAAAGACATTGGGCATCATCGGAGCCGGCAGAATCGGACAATCGGTCGGGCAAAAAGCCCGCGCCTTCGGGATGAAGGTCCTATATTTTAACCGCTCCAGGCAACCATCCTTTGAGAAAGAGGCCTCTGCCCGAAGGGCGTCACTAAAGCAATTGCTCAAGGAGTCAGATTTTATCACCCTGCACCTGCCGTTGACCAAAGATACCAGGCATTTTATCGGGCTGAAAGAATTGCGGATGATGAAGCCAACCGCCTTCTTTGTTAATGTAGCCCGCGGGCCGATTGTCAGGGAGGCGGATTTGGCCTATGCCCTAAAACATAACCTCATTGCCGGCGCCGGACTAGATGTCTATGAAAACGAACCCAAAGTCCATCCGGGCCTGCTCAAGATGGATAACGTAACGCTCCTGCCCCATTTAGGCAGCGCCACCGTGGAATCAAGAACCAGGATGGCCGAGATTGCGGCCGAGAATATCGTGGCGGTATTAAAAGGGAAACAACCACAGTTTAGAGTTAATTAAATCTATACTGCTCATTAGTGTCATTCCGTGCTTGACCCACAGGGTCACCCAGTGGGTGACACGGAATCCAGACCCGAACTCTACTGGATTCCCGCTTTCGCGGGAATGACAAGCCGGATAGAGATTACATCAATAGAAATATATCTTTTATGCATTATTATATATCGCAGAAAATAATTTTAGGATTATTGATAATCGCTTCATTCATTATCGGATTATTATCAACTATAAAAAGAGCTCCTGCTCCTCAGATTTTCTCCCAAAACACTGCTTTCTTCCTGATAGACATCAACCGGGCCAACGCAGAGGAATTGCGCCTGCTTCCTTATGTCTCGGCTGATATGGCCCAAGAGATTATCAGATACCGCACGGAAAAGGGCTGTTTTAAGAGCATAGATGAATTATCCGAGATAAAAGGCATCGGCCTGGCCAGGTTGAAGAAGATGAGGAAATACCTGAAGAAGATAATTTAAACAACGGGCCTCCAGAGGCGACTCTACGAGATTTAACGGATTAAGCGGAAAACCACATTACCATCAATCACCAAATAACCTATTCCCCCACACCGGTCGGTGTATTATCCCCGCCCGTGGGACTGGATGGCGGAGGGGTTGATGGAACAGATGGCACCGGAGTAGTCGTGCTACCAGGTGTTGTAGTGCTTGTCTTGGTCGTTGTCTTTTTACTGCTGGTCTTGGGCTTGGATTCCTTCTTAGCCGAATCAGGTATAAGAAGTTTCCAGCCCGGCTGTAATGTGGTTTCCCGGGTGGCCATCTTGTCGCGGTTGGCCTCAAATATCACATCAATCTTGGTGGAGTCGTTGTAATACTTGCGGGCCAGTTTCCAGAGCGTATCGCCCTTGACAACCTTGTGGTATTTCCCGCCTGTGGTTGACGGCGTGCTTACGGTCGGTTCCGTTTCAACCGACACGGTTCGCCTGAATGATGTATCGGAAACATCTGGAATAGTCAATACCATCCCGGCTTTGAGTTTGCTGGGGTCCTTGATTTTATTGGCATCCTGAATCATCTTCCATTTAGTGCCGTCGTTATAGAAATGCTGGGAAATTAACCAGAGGGTATCGCCCGGTTTTACGGTATAAGAAGTTGATGTGGGCTGAACCGGTGTCATCGGGTTATAAAACTGGTCCAATCCGCCGGTCAAAGAAATCGGCTCGTAATAGGTCGTAATTCCAGTCAGTCCGGTAAACGTAATGCCGGCCAGGTCGGTCGAAGTAATCGGTTCAATAAGCACGGAGGTCTCGGACGAACTACCGTTGAATAATCCCAGTTGCCAGAAGACAATGCCCAGAATTACCAAAAAGACAACAACGATGACGGCTAAAGCGGTTACTGGTTTCATAATAAATCTCCTTTTAGCGTAGAGCGCATAGCAATATTGGGCTCTATGCCTGTTTTGTTTCTACTTTATCCCTGTCCCTCGCGGGATTCGTTGCTACTTTCCCGCTTGTTGAGTAACAAAGCGGACGCAATAAAGATACTGGAATAGGTTCCGACCACTGCGCCGACCATCATCGGGAAGGCGAATGAGGCAATGCCTCCGCCGCTGCGCGCCGTGATGCCGAACAGTATCGTCACCGTCAGGAACACGGTCAGCGAGGTCCAGATGGTCCGGCCCAACGTCTCGTTAATACTCCGGTTAACTATATTAAAGAGCGATTCCCCTTTCAATAATTTGATATTCTCCCGGATTCGGTCAAAAACCACAATGGTATCATTAACAGAATAACCGATGATTGTCAAGAAAGCGGCCACCGAAGAAAGATTTATTTCCAGCGCCATTCCGGCTGATTTGGGCACCAGGAGATTAAAGACAATGACGCTGGCCAGGCAAATCAGGACATCGTGCACCAGGGCAATAACCGCGGCCAGCCCGAACTTGAACTCAAATCGTATGGCCAGGTAAAGTATCATCCCCAGCCAGGAAAGGATGATGGCAATGACCGCATTACGCTTTATCTCACGGGCCACCAGACCGCCGATACTCTCCACCTTGGAAAATGGACTGTCCGAAAAGCCCAATTCCTCGCGGACAATCTTTTCCAGCGCACTATTGTTATTTTCCTTAAAAAGGATATAATATTTCTTCATTCCCGCCGCGCCTGTTGCGGTAATATTTTCACCCGCACTATCCTCTTCGGCAGCCACCATACGCGGCTCTGAAAATGCGTCCTTAAGACAGCGGGTCTTGAGTTTATCCTGGATGGCTTTAATATCGCTATTACCGGGCAGTTCGACAGTTATACGATAACGATACTCCAATTTGGCATACGATGTGGATGAGATGATGCGGTCAGGTTCAATCTTATCTGCGAATACTTTCTGCAGGTCGCCCTTTAATTCATCAACCTTATCAGTCGTTTTTACGAACTTGGTCCTAATCTGGAATTCCTGGGATGAGTACTGAGCCCGGTCAAAGACGCCCTTGACCGATGACTCAACGTCGCCCTTAAGATGGGTCAGGACGCTCTGGACCTCGGCATCGGAGTATTTGGATACCCGAACGTTAGTCGCGGCGTCAATCGTGGTAATACCCCTGATGGTCTCCCGGACATCTGCGATATCAGCCGGCTTGGTAAAATTAATATTTACCACTGTTCCGCCGGTAAAGTCAATCCCGTAATTATCCTCGCCTTTGGCAAAGAAGATTACCACCGCAAATATAACTAGGAGCAGGGAGACGATTTTAAATATCCCGGCATTCCGCATAAAAGGGATATTGGCCTTGGAGAATATTTGCAACATAGAAAAATTCTTGAGTAACCCGCTTTCAATAGCCGCCTTGAGCATCACTTTAGAAGCAAAATAGCCGGTGAATAACGTGGTGATGATGCCGATGCACAAGACGGTGGCAAAACCCTTAAGCGGTCCGCTACCGAAGTAAAAAAGTATAATGCCGGCCAGGAGCGTGGTCAGGTTGGCGTCAAAAACCGTGACCAGGGCCCGGCTAAACCCGGATTCAAAGGCGGCATTGGTGTCCTTGCCTTTCTTAACCTCCTCCCGGATACGTTCATAGAAGATGATATTGGAATCAACCGCCATGCCCAAAGTCAGGACCAGGGCCGCAATGCCCGGCAGGGTTAGGGTGGCGCTGAAGACCGAGAGTATCCCGACCAGGAGTGTGAAGTTCATGGCCATAGCGATAATCGCAATAAGCCCGGACAGATGGTAATAAATGAGCATAAAGAGAATCACCGCGCCGACCGCCAGGACAAATGAAACGATGCCTCTTCTGATGGCGTCCTCGCCCAGCGACGGGCCGACATAATTCTCGCTGATAATCTCCAAAGAGGCCGGTAAACTGCCGGAGCGTAGGACCGTGGCCAGGTCCTGCGACTGCTGGGCTGTGAAGCGTCCGGTAATGATGCCCTCGCCGTCGGTAATCGGGTTTTTTATCAGGGGCGCCGAGACCAGTTTATTATCCAGAATAATAGCCAGTCGCCTGGCGTCATCACCCACCACGCTCTCAGCGTGCTTCTGGGTCAGGTTCGCAAACACCTTGGCGCCGTATGGGTCAAACTCGAATTCAACCGCCAGGCCTTCCATCTGGACAAAACGGGTGCCGGCCTTGACAATATGTTCGCCGGTCAATTCCACCTTGTTGCTGACCAGGACCCGCGTCCCTTGTTCGGACCGGTCTCTGGTGTCTTCCTGTTCATACCAGGAATATCCCGGAGGCGCTTTGGGGAATTTTTCATTATAATCCTTAACGATTTGCGGGTCGGCTTCTAATTTGAATTCTAATCTACCGCTGGTGGTAATAATCTTTTTGACCCGTTCCGCCTCGGCCATATCCATTCCGGGCAATTGAATCAATATCTGGTCGCTGCCGGATTTCTGGATACGGGGTTCTTTTAAGCCGGAAAAATTGATACGGCGTTCGATGATTTCCTTGGCCTTTTCGGTATATTCACTGATATTTCCCTCGGCCAGACCTTCCTTTTTAAGGGCCAGGCGCAGTTCCGAGCCGCCCTGGAGGTCAAGCCCGGGTTCAATCTGCTTGCCTTCAAGCCATTCGCCCTTGCCGAAAAACGGCTTTTCATTGCTGGGATAGGCAATATAGCCGGCCAAGCCCACGATAATCAGAATCAGGAATAATTGCCATTTTGATGTCTCGCTCATTTATCTTTCTCCTCAATTCTGAACTCTTGCGAAATGGATAATAAGGCGCTCCAAAAGTGTCATTGCGAGCGATAGCGAAGCAATCTCATATTACAAACGAGATTGCCACGGTCACCCTCGGTGACCTCGCAATGACAGATGGGGCGTCTTCACAAGAATCCAGTTAATTATTGCTCCCTGCATCAGGCGCGGTTTTTTCCACGCCGATAATGGCGCTCTTAGCCAGTTTCACCTTGGTGTTATTGGTATCATCTATCTTTAGGGTAATCTCGTTATCCTTAACCCCTATCACGGTGCCATATATGCCGCCGGTGGTCAGGACATAATCATTCTTTTTGACATTCTGAATCATACCCAGCCGTTCCTGTTCCTTCTTTCTCTGCGGGCGGATAATCAGCACATACAATAGAAGGAACATCAGGGCAAACGGAATAATCATAGAGATGAAAGCGCCGCTGCCGCCCTGCGGCGCTGCCTGGGCTAATTGTTCACAGTGAATCCGCAGGATATTCATATTTAATTCTCCTTCCGGGGGTATATTTTACCCCCTGCCATAAAACGGTCTATTATATACACCTGAGACAGACAGGCCAGACCCGTTAGAGACCCGCCTGACCATAGTCGGGCTGGTAGCCCGGCACCCGTACGGGGGCTGGGCGTAATATCATAATTTCATTCTAATTATAGACAATCATCTGACTAACAATTATAAACTGTAACCATTATAGATATATCTCTAACGGGTCAAGAAAATTACATAAAAATCACCGGGAAAAATAACTATTTTTCTTGACCCCGTTGAAAATAGCAGGTAAGTAAATAAGGTCATAAGTTGACGGCGCTTCCGGCGCCATCAACCTATAAACCTATTAACATATTAACTGAACACGAGGTGCCTTATGTTAAAGAAAATACTGATTATCGTCGTGGCCTTAATGACCTTAAGCGGCTGTATCGGTTACAATATGAAATGGGAACCGTCCTGGACCGACGGCATGGAGCACGAAAAAGCGCATTTCCGCGCCTGGTGGCAGGACATGGCCAGCATCCACAAATTCATTGACAAGCACCTCTTCAATCTGGACGAAGAAGACCCGACCAGGTATTAATCAAAACTTCCCTGAATGATCAGCGTAATCTCTCCCTTGATTTTCTTGCATCCTAAATGTTGTATCACATCCTCAATATTTCCCCTTATTACTTCCTCGTAGAATTTAGTCATCTCCCGGGCTAAGACAATCCGGCGCTCACCCAAGATATCTTTTAATTCTGATAATGTTTTAAGAATGCGGTAAGGCGATTCGTAGATGACAATCGTTCGGGTCTCTGAGGAAATATCCTGGAGGCGTTTTCTCCTTTTGGACGGTTTCTTGGGCAGAAATCCCTCAAAGATGAATTTATCGGTTGGTAATCCGGAAATGGCCAATGCCGAGACAGCCGCCGAGGCGCCCGGGATAACCCGGACCAGGATGTTATGCTCGACGCACAGGTTGACCAATTCATAGCCCGGGTCTGAAATCAAGGGCGTGCCGGCATTGCTGACCAGGGCGATGCTACTGCCGGCCAGGAGTTTATCTATCAGGAGTTGGCCTTGTTTATCCTTGTTATGCCGGCCCGAACGCCAGGCCGGTTCAAAGTAACTAATCAGGGGCTTTTTTATATCGTAATGATTAAGCAGATTTGCGGTCAGGCGCGTGTCCTCGCAGGCAATCAGGTCAACCTCTTTAAGGACCCGAAGCGCCCGCAGGGTGATGTCCTCCAAATTGCCAATCGGCGTGGATACCAGATAGAGAATTCCAGTATTCATTGTTTCTGATATACCCCAAAGATGCAAAACAGGATATCAGGAAATTGGGAAATCAGGATATTACGGGAATTCCTAATCACTCAAACTCCTAATCACCTAACTTATTTCTGAACAAACTTATTGGCCGCTATGGTCATCCGTGATTTCAGCCGGGCCGCCTTGTTCTTGTGAATCACGCCCTTGCTGACTGCATTGTCAATGAGTTTATATGTCTTGCAAATCTCGCCGGCCATATTCTCTTTGCCAACCGGCTTGTCTGTTGCGGCTAACATCAGGCGCATTTTCTTGAGATGCGTCTTGATATGCGATTTAACCACCTGATTATACAGTTTCTTTTTAGTGCTCTGCCGGGCTCTTTTCCTGGCTGATAAACTACGTGCCATCTTAAAAACTCCTTTTACTCGCCCGTACGGGCGGGTTATCCCGATATACCTGCCCGACTATGGTCAGGCGGGTATCGGGATACATTGTTATTTTAATAATTCATTCTCCAACGTATACGGCAATTTGGATGAATTCAATTTCACGTTATTGATTCGCCCTGTTATCTGCTCGGGCGTAATTTCAATCAGGACCATCCGCTTGGCCATTCTCTCAATGCTGGCTTTCATGCCGGCATCCGGTTCTTTGACATCCTTAACCGCCTCGTCAATATCTTCTGCCTCGGCATTAAATACCGCGGTATATTTCTCCATCAGTATTGCCATTTCGGACGGGTCGCTGATGAGCCGGGCCGCGCCGAAGACGTTAACGCTCAGCCAACGCTCCCGGTTAAACCGGTCTACCGAGAAACTCACTTTCCGGCCTTGCTTCAGGTCGTCAATCTTGGCGCCGTAATTGCGGGAATGGATATAAACCTTGCCGTCAAAGTAACTGTAATTTACCGGCGTGGAATTGGGGTATCCGTCCGTGAACGTGTTAAGCCGTCCCATGGCGCACGAGGATAATGTCCATTTGGTCACCTCATCGGGCGTTTCTTTGGTGCTGCCGCCGTGGGCTCCGGAAACCATCCCTTGATTACCCGGTATCTGGCCGTCTATAATATAGGGGAACTTGGTCAGCCAGGAAGACGGCACGGATAATACGCGGTTAGTAATCTTCTCCGGGATGATTTCTATCATCGCCACCGGAATGGCCAGCGGCTGGGATTTGGCCTGAGCCACGGATGACTCCACCTGGCCGGCCGGCGAATTATAAGCCGCATCAAACTTGGCCATTAATTCGCCCCTTTTGGCCGGGTCGTTAACGATATTGGCTTGGCCGAAGATGTTGATGCTGGCCCAGCCCTCTTTTTCGTTATAACGGTCCACTACAAAACAGACCTTATCGTTCTTTTTAATATTCTCTATCTTTGTCCCGCGCTGGCTGGAATGGATACAGATTTTACCTTCAAAATAAACGAAACTAACCGGCACCGAATAAGGATATTCCTGGCCGATGCTGATTATTCTCCCGACCGACGAAGAATGCAGGATATGTTCTATTTCCGGCCATTTCAGGTCGCCTTTGTAAAAGTCCGGGGCAATCTGGGATGGCTGGGGTACAGGCACAGGTTCACGATGCTCAGTGGCGCAACTTACTACTGTAACCAGCGCCAAAATAGCAATAACCCCTATCAGTATCCGCTTCACCCCGTTAGAAAGTTTCGTAATATCATTGTAAAAACTACGGTTATCGTTATTCATCTCTACGGGTCTTTCTAACGGGGTTCATTAACATCTCGGTTCTATTTCTTCAATACCACCTTGGATTTAACTCTCAAGTTTCCGCTGGTGGCTGATAGTATCTTTTTTCCGTCCTGGGTTATCGGTGACTTGGTTATGGTAAAAGGCCCGGAAATCTCCATTTCCAGGTAAGGCGCATCGCCTCCCGAAACTAACTTGCAGAAACCTATCAATTCCACGTTTGACTCTGTATCGCCGACCTTCTGCTTAATCTTAACGTTAATCAACATCCGGGCCGACAACGTTTTCCTTAATTTGGTTACCTCTTCCAATACCCCGTTGCCGATAACCACGCAGGATTTTTCATTATAGTGCCCCTTGAAAATCACCCTGGCTAATTCATTGCTCTTTATAGGATAAGATGCGCCGGTAGCCACTGCGGTATCCGCGCCGGGCAGGCAGGCATAAAACCAGTTAAACGAGTTAACGTAAGAGTAATCATCATTAATAATATTGTCTTCCTTAGGCGCTACTTTTTCGTATGCGACAATCTGATAATTCTTGGACTCCAAAGCCAAGGTCTTGCCTTCGAGCGAGGTGGCCAGCGTCTTTTTACCATCATCAGGCATATGCGATTTAACAACCGATGACAAATAGTTGCGTTCGGACTTGAAGTTAAGCTGGTCGGCCGTAATGAGCGCGAATTTCTCGGTATATTGCTGGGATACAGCCTTGGAATAAGGGTAGGACTGCGGGGCGCCATCGGTTCTTATTACCACGGTCCCATCCCATTTCTGCTCCTCGTCCACCTTTAATTCATCACCCATCTTGAAAATCGGCAATACCTGATGGGTCGGCGTAATGATTTCCACCGGCAGGGTTTCAGGGTCAGGGCTGTCGCTCTTTTGCGCGGGCGGCCCACTGGGTTGCCCTGCGGGCGGCTTTTCCGGGGGAACCGTGATTGAATCGTCCGGTGAGATTTGAGAGGTTAATTTATCATCGGCTGTCGTTCTGCCTGTCGGCCGGTAAAATGCCATTATGCCCAAGACCGCCGCCGACAATAAAACCGCTACTAACTTGTATTCTTTTTTCATAAACACCTCCATAACCAGAATAATTCATGCCGCCTTCCCGAACCACCGGGTCGGCGCCACTGTTAAGAATATTATTATTGCGCCTGGGTGCCGCTATCCATAACCCCGGCCGGGCCTCTTAAATAATTAATCTTCCAGACGCCGTCTTCCTTGCTGAATTCTATCAGCGAACTCTTTCCATTACCCCAGAGCACTAAAACTGTCGATAGTTTATCTACCGGCGCAATATGCTTAAGCATTGCCCCATTAAAGAGTTCCAACCAGGACTTTCTATTCGTCTCGTATTCTTTGGCGAACTCTTCATAACTCTGGAGTTCCCGCGGGTTTTTGCTTAAATATTTATCATAAACCGTCTTGGTCTCGCCGTTCAGCATCAACCTGCACACGTTACTAAAAGCCGCATTAATGGAATTCCGCTCTTTAATAACGGCGCTATCAACCACGGATGGGTCGGACTGGGTCTCGGATGATACGCATCCGCCCAGGCACCCTATCGCCAAAAGACCTATTAATACTATAAAACCTCGGCTCACCCCGTTAGAGATGCTCATAATAAACTCCGAATAACTTCACAATAATAAAACTTAATAGGTTAAACTACACTATAATCCCATTTGGACGTGCCCCACGGGGACACTATCTCTAACGGGGCTCATATCTGATTATACCCTATCATATTGCCCGCCGGCTGCCAGCCCCGTTAGAAGCAGGCGCGCCTTGGCGGCACCGTATTATATTTATATACTAAATACCTCTAACGGGGTCAATTTATTTAACACCTTTCATATAAATTTTTGTTAGACAATCGGCAAAACTTTGGTAAACTCAACCTATATGAATAGTAACCCCTTAACCAGAATACAGACCCTGCCGGTCTGGCTGGTGAATAAGATAGCGGCCGGAGAAGTCATAGAACGACCGGCGGCCTGCGTTAAGGAATTGGTTGAAAATGCGCTTGATGCCGGCGCGACCGATATCCAGGTCACGGCCAGCCAGGGCGGCAAAAAACTCATCCGGGTAGCTGATAACGGCCACGGCATCCTGGCCGGAGACCTGCCTCTGGTCTTCAAGAGCCATTCCACCAGCAAAATAATAGAAGAAAAAGACCTGTATAACATCAACACCTTCGGGTTCCGGGGCGAGGCGCTGGCCAGTATGGCATCCGTGGCGCAGGTCCGGCTTATATCAAAATCCGCATCACAGCCGGACGCCTACGAAATCTCGGTTGATAACGACAAGGTATCTCATCCCCAGCCGGTAGCCGGAATCAACGGCACGACCATTGAGATAGCCAATCTCTTTTACCAGACGCCGGCCCGTAGGAAATTCCTCAAGAGCGATAGCGTGGAACTATCCCATATCACCGAAACCATCACCCGTTTCGCCATCGCCTACCCGGAAATATCATTTAAACTTATGCACCTGCCGGATAATATATCGGACACAGATGCGCCGGCCTCCGCCAGGCAATCCCTGATGAATCTTAATTCTGCCAAAGACGATTTGTCGCAGGGTATTCTCCAGCGGCTGTCTTTCTTCTACGGCCCTGATATCTCCCGGGAATTGCTCTGCGCCGCCGAGGAAAAAGACAACATCAAACTAAACGGCTACTTTTCAGACCCGACCCAGACAAAGTCAAATTCAAAATACCAATTCTTTTACCTGAACCGCCGTTTTATCCGCGACCGTATCCTCAGCCGGGCCATCTATCAGGCGTATCATAACCTGATTCCTTCGGGCCGGCATCCTTTTGTGGCTCTTTTTATCCAGATGCCGACCAGCGCCTTTGACGTTAATGTCCATCCGACCAAAATTGAAGTCAGATTCCGTGATGCCTGGAAGGTCCACGACCGGATTATCTCGCTTATCAGAAACACGCTCGCTCAAAAAGTATCAAACGGAAACACGGCCCTGATAAAAACCGCTCCGCCGCAAACCGAGACAACTGAAAACCAACGTGTGATGCAGGCATTAGTTGATTTCTTCATCAACAAAGGCGATACCTCTCAGGAACCGACTATACAAACTGCTCCGTTTAGTCCGTCCCCTCCCCAAATACCCTCGGGTTCCTTGAAACCATCTGCGCCGGTAGCAGCAGACCCGCTGCGTCCTTACGAAGGTGCGGCAGGTATTACCACCCTAACAGCGCCCTTACAAACATTAGCGACAGAATCACTCACGGTCGGCAGGTGTTTCCAGATACATAACAGTTATATAATAGAAGAAGTCCCGGACGGTATCCTGATAATAGACCAGCACGCCCTGCACGAAAGAATCCTCTATAACCGCTTCAGCCGACAGATTACTTCGTCAGAGATATACCGGCAAAAGTTTCTCATCCCGACTGTAATTGAAATACCCAAATCCAGGGCAATGATTTTACCGGAGGTCATTCCGTACCTGAAAAAGGTCGGGATAGAAGTAGAGGAATTCGGCGAGAACACCATTGCGATACAATCAGCTCCGTCACTGTTAAATAACGTCAATTTCAATGAATTCATCCTGGAATTCATAGACGCCTTCGCGGACTTGCCTGCCGAAACACCTGTTCAGGCAGGTGACTTACCGACCGGCTCTCAAATAAATGAAAACAACATCAAACCAATCGATAATCTCATAAAAATGATGGCCTGCAAGGCGGCCATAAAGGCCGGCGACCCGTTAAAAGATGAAGAAATAAAAACGTTGCTGACAGATGCCAAGGGAATGGATTTCATCACCTGCCCGCATGGCCGGCCGGCGGTTCGTAAAATCACGCTCCCGGAACTGGAGGGATATTTTCAAAGATAAATGATAAATAATGTAGAAACCATAACGCTTTACCCGGGCTTGAACCCCGTTAGAGATAAGTTGTCCCACAGGGACAACCGTTATTTTATAACTAATATTTCTTCTGCGTCTAACACGAGAACTAAATATGATAATTACTAATAAACCTATAACAATCTCTAATGGGGTGAACCTGCATCTCTTCCAGACCGATGCCTTCAAAACCACGACCATCAAGGCGTTTATCCACCTGCCGCTGGATGAAAACGCCACGGCCAATGCTTTATTAGTGCGAACCCTGTCCCGGGGCTGCCGGAAATATCCGACCATGCGTAAAATCAGTTCCTTCCTTGACTCACTCTATGGCGCCATATTCGGAGCCGATATCTCCAAAATCGGGGAACGCCACATCATAGAATTATATTTTGAATTCATCAGCCGCAGATTCCTGTCCAAGAATACTGACAACACCCGCTATGCCCTTAATTTCCTCCGGCAGATTATCTTCAGTCCGCTCTTGCTTAAGGGTTCTTTCCGGCCTGATTACTTCTCGCAGGAACAAACCAAACTCAAAGACCTGATTAAAAGCGTTTATGACGACAAGGGTTCCTATGCGGACGAACGTTGCACCCAGGAGATGTGTAAGGACGAGCCCTACCGTATCTATGAATACGGCGAGATTAAGCGGGTGGATAAACTCTCCCCGGAAGAAGTCCTGAACCACTATCGTAATATAGTCCTCAAATCACCCATAGATATCTTTGTCTGCGGGCCGAGCGGGATTGACCGGATAAGACGAACTGTGGCTGATATCTTCAAGCCGCGGCTACGCAAGCCGAAATCCTTCCAGGCGCCGGTTATCCCCGCCACAATCATTAATAAAGAGGTCTCTAAGGAACGGCTGGTCCGGGAAAAAGAGCAGATTGACCAGGCCAAACTAGTCATGGGCTATCGGACCTATACCTCATGGGAAGATAAAAATATCTTTGGCTTGATGATGGCTTCAGGGATTCTGGGCGGATTCCCGCATTCCAAACTATTCCGCTATGTCAGGGAAAAGGCCGGGCTGGCTTACTATGCCTCGTCGCTCCTGGAAAAAAGCAAGGGGCTGATGTTCATCCGAGCCGGCATCAATCACGACAAGTTCAACGACGCCCTGAAGATTATCAAGGAGCAGGTGGCGGCCATCCAGAGCGGCGATATCACCGATTCGGAAATCAATGACACGCGCTCCGGCATCCTCAACCGGCTTAGAGCCATTGAGGATAATGCATCCGCCTTTATTGACTATAGCATGGAATTGAGCATCAATAACCGCAAAGATTCGCTTAAGGAACTAAAACAACAATTCTTAGCAGTAAAAAAGGAAGATATCGTCCGGGCTATCCAGAAACTGAAACTGGATACGGTGTATTTCCTGACTAAATAGTGTTCCCTCGTTGTCATTCCCACGCAGGCGGGAATCCAGGACTACAGATACTTATTTGCCTTGTAATACTCATACAGAAACGGGTACTTGGACTTGTTACTCTCCATCATCTTAGCCACTTGCGGATAGAGAAATTGCTGGCGGATAAAATGCTGCCACTGGAATTTCTTTTTGTTCTGAATAGCTGAATATAGTTTTTCTGCCAGATGTCCTGCCTTTTTGATTATCTGCTCCTCGTTTTGCAAGGCAAGTTCATCGCGGTTGACCGAAGCAGCTCCCAGAAAGCCCGCGTAATACCCGCCGCAGAGCCAGATACCCTGGGCCACGGTCTTGGCAATCTTGGCGGTCATATAAGGATGCCCACCCACGCATACGCCAACTGCGTATTTGCCGACCAATCGACAGGTATAATACAGAAGAGAATGACTCCGGTCATAAATGGCTTTAAGTTGCGCCGACATCTGAAAGGCGTAATTAGGCGTGCCTAAAATCACTCCGTCGGCATTGAGCATCTTCTGCCTGATTTCCTCATAGTCATCATTAATAATACACTTATCGTTCTTCATACAGTATTCACACGCCTTGCAATACTGTATATTCTTATGGCCGGTCCAGATAAACTCAGTCTGGGCGCCGAGCCCGGATAATTTATCCAGCATTATCTTTAAGAGCCGGGAAGTGTTGCCGTTCAGACGCCCGGATGTGCTAATACCTATAATATTCATTTGCTCTTGGCTATATGCGCTACGCTATTTTTTCGGCATTACGAATATCGCGGCAAAGGGAAATAGCGCCGCTACTAATAACGCGGCTCCGCTTCCCACAACGCTCCAGAGGCCTCCGAATATTACCGGGCATAATAATGAGGGAAATCCGTAGAGTGCCGAGAAGTTACCTAGGGTGGCTCCAAGCGTTTCTTCCTTGGCTAAATCCGCGACTGCAGCCCGGCGATTGGCTATCCAGATGGCTTCAAAAACGGCGTATAATA
>JBBTIZ010000045.1:20740-22931 GCA_038059695.1 Planctomycetota bacterium | reverse complement strand
TGCAGGGGCTGGGTGAATTTGAGGTTAGTTATATCATAACTGCTGGTATCAAATATCCGCTTATGCCGGAAATCAGACACCGGTTTATTGACAGAGTCAGCGAATGATTGCGGAATCACGTAGATGTTTTTCTCGCCTTCAACTGCGGCATAGACGCCGATATTCAGAGGCGCGGCCCTGCCTAATTTGACCAGATAATTCTTGGCCTTGGCTGTGAAGGAAATGGTGATTATCGGATAGTCCAGTCCATAGGTGGCCGCCTGGCCGGTTTCCTTCAGGGTATCTCTTTTCTCTAATGCTGAAATCTGGCTGGTAATATTTTCCAGGACTGATTTATCCGACTTGGTGTTTACCGGCTGGGTCATCTGCCATTCTTTATCGGTTGTTCTTGTGCAGATAATGGCTATCCGGGTCGGGGTAGTCGGGGTCATAGCGTTCATTAGTGTTAACTGCGCAGCATTGGGCGCATTGATTTCTATATTTGAGATGTCATCTGCCTTGAGGAACCCGAATATCTTTTTGCCGGCCGCTTCCCGTTCGTCCGTGGTGGGTATTGCTTTATCAATAAAGAATATGTAGCCGGCGATTAAAATAGCGATGATAAGCAGGATGTATGTAGTTTTGGTTTTCATATTATTAATGCGGTAGACAACGAGGTTTATCCTCGTTGATGTCAACGACCATAAAGGTCGTTGTCTACCTATGAGCCATACGCTCTATGCTATTGTTACCTTCTCCTGATTAGCCAGACGGCGATGCCGAAGGCCGCGCCGATAGCCGGGACCATTAATAAACTGAACCAGAACAGGAAGGTCATCCGGCCCGGGGTCAGTTCAATCCGCCTGGATTCTGTTTTCTTGGGTTCAACGGAGATAAATACCTCTTGGCCGGTCAGCCATCTGATGGAGTTAAGGGCCAGGTCAACCCGTCCGAATCCCATCATACTATTCGCATCAATGAATTTATTCCGGACCATATCAGAATCGCCCAGTACGACCATCCGTCCTTCTTTATCGTCTTCCTTTTTAGTAACAGCCACGCCCAGATTGATGGCGCCTCTGCGGTCCGAATCCTTGTCAAAACTTGCTTTATTTTTGGCAAAGTCGTCCATATTAGTTTCCAGCCACGAGTTACCGGATGACTTCAATAATTCCGTGGCCATAGTCGGAGAAATGCTGTCCACAGCCCGGGTGCCGGGCAGGATGGACATCTCGCCTCTCATCTTATTGGTAATCGGATGATTGCCGTAGGTGTCTGAAGCCAGGCAGGTGACATCCTTGCGGCCCAGGAACGCCACGCATCTTTCCGGGTCAATCACGATGCCGTCCGATATCCTTACGCCCCATTCAGTCAGGAAGTCAGCCAGTCCGGCATCAGCCAGCGGGTCAATGGCGATTAAGGCCCGGCCGCCGTTTTTGAGGTAGTTGTTTATCAGGTTGCGTTCCGGGGCTGAAATAGGTGTCTTTGGCCCCATAACAATTAAAGCGCTGCAATCCCGGGGTATCTCGGTTGCTTCCAGGAGATTGAGTTGTTTGATTTCTATGTTCTCGCGCTGGAGGTAGTTGGCAAAGGTGCTAAGGCCCTCGGGTGACTGGTTCTTGACCTCGCCTTCGTTGTGTCCGGCTGTGAAATAGAGGATGGTCTTTTGCGTCTTGACCATGGTCATAATGGCCGAGGTCAGGGTTTCCTCGCCTCTAAAGGCCTTGATTCCGCCGGGCTGCCCGTAAGGCCCGTATTCGACCTCGTAGGTTTCAACCAGGT
The DNA here is from genome assembly GCA_038059695.1 of Planctomycetota bacterium. Taxonomy (GTDB): domain Bacteria; phylum Planctomycetota; class MHYJ01; order JACQXL01; family JACQXL01; genus JACRIK01. Next base: position 21,170 of record JBBTIZ010000045.1, on the reverse strand, counting down.
TGACGTTCTTCTGGTTGTCGCCCGAGCGCAGAATCATATCATTGGGCGCAATGGTCTCTAACTTGAATTTCTTCTGCAGGACTTCGACCATCTCCGGGTTGGCTGCCACGGTTATTTTTTCCACGAATATCTTGCCGCCTGAATAAATCTGGTATTCCTCCAGCAGGTCGTTCATCATCCGCTGGATGTCAAAGATGGCCTGGTCCTGGGGCGGGACAAAGAATGTATATATGGTCAGCGGTTCCTTAAGTTGCTTGATGAGTTCCTTGCTTTTGTCCGAAAGAGAATATTCCTTGTTGAAGGTGCAGTCATACCGGTAGAATTGCCGGTTGGAGACATAATTCACGCCGACCAGAATGGCCAGGGCAATCAGGACCATTACTGCCACATTGACAAAGGTCAGGGCTTTCTGCTTCCGGCCCCAGCCCTC
>JBBTIZ010000045.1:0-20640 GCA_038059695.1 Planctomycetota bacterium | reverse complement strand
CCATTACTGCCACATTGACAAAGGTCAGGGCTTTCTGCTTCCGGCCCCAGCCCTCCGTGGGTAAACCTTCTTGCGGCTTATTTACAGATTGATTGTTATTTTCCATATTTTTTATCTATAACGCTTTACGCTACACGCTTAACGCTCTACGCCTTTATCTCCATCTCCTTGATTCAAGTGTCCGCACGGTCAGGAACAGAAAGAACACCACCGTGCTTAGGCAGTAAATAATGTCCCTGGTATCTATTAATCCTTTGCCGAACGATTCAAAATGTTGCACAAAGCCGACAAACTTGAAGGTGTTTTTTATATATTCCTGTGTAAAGAAATCACCGGCAAAGCCGATGACCCAGCCGATGAGCAGTATCACGAAGGTTAGGATGACGGCCACAATCTGGTTGGAGGTTAAGGACGACACCCAGAGCCCGATGCTCAGGAAAATGCCTGTCATGCAGACCAGTCCGACATAACCGGAGATAATCGGCCCGTAATCAGGATTGCCCCAGATATCCAACAGGATGACATAAGCCAGGGTCGGCGCAATCAGGGCCAGGAAGAACACCAGGGCTGAGATGTATTTGGCTACCACCACCTCGGTCTCGGTCACCGGCGCGGTCATCAGGGTCTCCAGCGTTCCGCTTCTTTTCTCCTCGGCCAGAAGCCGCATCGTAATCATTGTGGAAATAATCAAACTGGTGAATCCCAACAGGCCCAGGATTTCCCTTATGACCGTGGCATCGGCCATATACCTTAATGTAGTATAGAAGAAATACCCGGAGAACACCAAAAACGCGGTCATAATCACATAGGCCAGGGGCGAGAGGAAATATGAGGCCAATTCCCGTCTGGACAATGTTAAAATATTTTTCATAATATACTCCCCCTTATTAAAGGGGGCTGGGGGGTTGTTAATAACCCCCTTACATCCCCCTTTATCAAGGGGAATTACTCCTTCGCTGTTATCTGGATAAACTTATCTTCTAATGTAGTTCGCTCGGTCTTGAACTCGCGCAGCACCCATTTATTCTCGGCAATCTTATGATAGATGTTTTCCCGGATGTCATTGTCTCCGGTTAATGCGATATCCACCGTGCACCAGGAATCATTTTCGATGCAGGCGATATCCTTAACCCCAGCCACCTGTTTCAGGGTATTCTTTATATCAGCCGGGTTCCCGCGCACCTCTAACTTGATTTTCTGTTCCTTAATCAGGTTACTCAGGGTATCCATAGCCGCTATCCGGCCGTTGTGGATGATAATCACCCGATTACACATCATCTCAACTTCAGGTAAGATATGGGTGGAAATAATAACGGTATGTTCCTTGCCCAGGTCTTTCATCAGTTCCCGGGTCTGTTTAATCTGGTGCGGGTCTAAGCCGATAGTCGGCTCATCCAATATCAGGATGGGCGGATTATGGATGATGGCGTCAGCCAGTCCGACCCGTTGCCTTTGTCCCTTGGAAAGATAGCCGATGACTTTATGCTCAAACTCATTGACCCGGCATTTTTCCATCACCTCGGCCAGTCGGGCGGTTCTGTCCTTTGAGGGTACGCCTTTGAGTTTGGCCCGGAAAAGCAGATATTCCCTGACCCGCATTTCCGTGTAGAAGGGCACGCTCTCCGGTAGGTAGCCGATTTGCCTGCGGGCTTCAAGGGAATTACGGACCACGTCAAAACCGCCGATAGACGCCTTGCCGGCGGTCGGGGCCAGGTATGAGGTCAGAACTCTCATTGTGGTGGTCTTGCCGGCGCCGTTCGGGCCTAAGAACCCCACGATTTCTCCCTTCTCTACCGAGAAGGAAATATTGTTCACGGCTGTAAATCCGCCGAATTTCTTAGTCAGCCCCTCTACATTTATCATATAGTATATAGAAAGCAAGTAAACCCTCACACCAATACATTGGTCTGGTGGTAAATAAAAGTATCGCCTAATATAGTTCGGCTGTTGATTTTATACAGCCGACTATAGTTGGCAGTATTCCGCTACCCCTAACGGGGTTCTCATTAATAAGAGTCCCGTAGGGAAAGCGGAACTGCCACACTATAACAAGTCAGTTTCGGAAGTCAAGAAATTGCAAGAGTTTTCAGGTAATAATTTATCGTGTGGCGGCTACCCACCGATGTCCGACCATACGGTCGACCACAGGTCGACCACAGGTCGCCCAGTGGGCGCCCGTTGGGGCGCCGGGACGGGATTAAACTGATTAGGCAGATTTCTATCCTCGGCTACCGCGGTTACCTTGTGGTCTTTGTGCGCTCTGTCCGCCATTAGGGCGAGACCCCACAGGGGCACGGTGTGACCTCGCTGCAGCGGGCGGGCGGGTGGTCAAAACCTATTGCTTTTTTGATTGTCCTCATTGGTGATAAAAATAATTACGAATTTTGTATAAATTATTTGACAATTTTTACACTTATTATAAATTGATAAATCCTTTGCTTTTCAAGGGAGTGTAACAAGCCCGCCTGAGGCGGGTCTAACTGGCTGTATCTCGCGGAGTTTATCCCGCCTAAGCGGGGCTTGAACAGTCAGTAAGAAAGGGAATGACCCGGTTGGGGCTAACAGTGAGATTATGGAAGAGAAGATAAGAAGTACGTTAAATGGCATAGTGGTTAAGAATAACTCTGCCAAGACCATTACCGTGTCTTTCAAGCGGCTGGTTAAATATCCCAAATACGGCAAGTATATTCATCGGGTTTCTACTTATAAGGTCCATGACGAGAAGAACCAGGCCAAGGTGGGCGATGAGGTGGAGATTATGGAATCCCGGCCTTTCAGCAAGACCAAGAGATGGTGCCTGATTAAGGTGGCCAAAAAAGCCGAAACCAGCGAATCCGCTACGTAAGGTGTTTTATTATGATAATGATGAAGACCAGATTACAGGTGGCTGATAATACCGGCGCCAAGATAGCCAGTTGCATCCAGGTATTGGGCAGTAGCCACCGGCGCTACGGCTATGTCGGCGATATCATTATCTGTAACGTGAAAAAGGTTATGACTACCGGCGATATCAAAAAAGGCGATATCGTGCGCGGAGTCATCGTCCGGACCAGGCAGCCGATGCACCGGCCGGACGGCACCTATGTCCGCTTTGACCGTAATGCTATGGTGATTATAGACGAGACCAATACTCCCAAGGGCACCAGGGTCTTCGGCGTGGTGCCGCGCGAGTTAAGGCAGAATTTTATGAAGATAATCTCTTTGGCCACCGAGGTGGTATAAAAATATGTTCGTCAAGAAGAATGATTTAGTCAAAATTATTTCCGGAGAAAGCCGGGGCAAGACCGGCAAGATTCTCAGGGTGTTCCCGGAGGAAGAAAGAGTGGTGGTTCAGGGCATAAACCTGCGCTGGAAGCATATGCGCCGGAGCCAGGAGCATCCGCACGGCGCCAGAATCCAAAAGGAATTGCCCATCCATATTTCCAAGGTGAAAATAGTTTGTCCCCAGTGCACTAAGCCGACTAAAGTGGGGTATAAGATTGCCGAGTCGGGACTGAAGAGCCGTATCTGTAAAAAATGCGCCCAACCGATAGGTGAACAATAATGAGCAAGAGTATAAGCCGGTTGTTTGAGAAGTATAAGAACGAAGTGGTGCCTCTGTTGATAAATGAGGCGCCGCATAAGAATAAAATGGCCGTGCCGCGCCTGGAAAAGATAGTGGTCAATATGGGCGTGGGTAAGGTTATAGAAGAGAAGGACCGGTTGGAAGCGGTCGCCAAGGACCTGGCGCTGATTACGGGCCAGAAACCGGTGCTGACCAAGGCCAGAGTAGATGTGGCCGCTTTTAAACTGCGCGCGGGCGTACTCATCGGATGTAAGGTGACTCTGCGCCGTAAGATGATGTATGACTTCCTGGATAAACTGACCAGCATCGTCATCCCCAGGCAAAGGGATTTTCGGGGCTATTCCCGCAAGTCCTTTGACCAGAGCGGCAACTATAATATGGGCCTGGCTGAACAGTCCCTTTTCCCGGAGGTTGTTATTGATAATGTTAAGTTCGTCCAGGGCATGGATATTACTATGGTGATAAAGAGCCCGTCCGTGGAGTTATCGTATAAGATGCTTAAGGCAATGGGATTCCCGTTTAAGGATTAAGAAAGGATATTACTTTGGCTCGTAAGTGTTTGGTAAATAAACAGAAGAAAGAACCTAAGTTCAAGACCCGCGGATACAACCGTTGCCAACTCTGCGGCCGCAGGCACGCCTACTACCGCAAGTTTAATATGTGCCGGATATGCTTCAGGAACTTGGCTTGGGAAGGCAAGTTGCCGGGCGTAAAAAAGGCGAGTTGGTAATTTAGTGGAGTATCCCGCCAGGCGGCGGGATCTAATGGCGCCTGTGGCGCCATAAGAGGAGAAAATTAATGAGCGTTTGTGACCCGATTGCTGATATGCTGACCCGCATCCGTAATGCGAATGCGAACCGGACGCCTTCCGTGGAAATTCCGGCTTCCAAGGAGAAGAAAGCCATTCTTGATGTTATCAAGGAAAGCGGATATATCAGCGACTATAAATTAATTGAAGACAAGAAGCAGGGGACTATCAAGGTTTACCTGAAATATACGGTCGATGACGAGCGGGTGATTAATAACATTAAGCGCATCAGCAAACCCGGCCGCCGGGTCTACAAGCGGGTTGATAAACTGGGTACGGTCCTGGACGGGCTGGGTATAGCCATTGTTTCTACGCCCAAAGGGGTGCTCACGGACCACGAATGCCGCAAACTCAAGGTGGGCGGCGAGGTGATTTGTCATATCTGGTAAACGGCTGGTATTATATAATCATTTTCAAAGATAATACAGAATACGCATAAATCCGTCAAAATTCATTCCAGTGAATAACCAGAATGCGGCTGAAATCGGTGGGGCTAAAACTTGCCATAGCAAACCTGGTGCAAAAACAATAATGGCCAATAATAGGAAAGGGGCAATTCTGTTGAATGCCTCATATTTTTCCTTGGCTTTATATGACGGTAATAACTCTCTCAAGACATGGTGACCATCCAACGGGTAAACAGGGATTAGATTAAATAATATGAGTCCAATATTCATCACTACTCCTAGTCCCAATAATTTCAGGGCAATAATAGGAATAGCAATATTAGTAATAGTAAGAACTCGTAGGGTGCTACCAATTATTATGGCAATCGACAGATTGGCGAACGGTCCGGCTAATGATACCAGAATGTCATCTCTACTTGGATGACGGAAATTATACGGGTTTACCGGCACCGGTTTGGCCCATCCAATTGGAGCGAAAAGGATACAGATAGTTCCGATAGGATCAAGATGAGATAATGGGTTTAATGTTAAGCGCCCCATAAATTTAGGCGTCGGGTCGCCGCACCTATAAGCCATATAGGCATGGCAAAATTCATGGAGTGTTAGAGCAACGAGCAGATTGGGAATTCTTAATAACAACATTTCTAAATCAGGCATATAACTGATATGCTATCAAGAAGGATAGGCAGAGTCAAGGAAAAATATCCTGAATAAGCCAATCTTCTCTTGACCCGGTCGGAGATGTTTGATAAATTATCAGGCCTATGGAAACGAAAGGCAGAATATTGGTGGTGGATGACGAGGAAAGTATTTGCACTGTCCTGTCTTCTACATTAAAAAGGGAAGGGTATGAGGTTGTTACCTCTGCCATTGCTTCGGAAGGCATCGCCTATTTCAGGGAGGCATTTTCCAATGATCCGTTTGATGTGGTTCTGCAGGATATCAGGATGTCCGATATTTCCGGGCTGGATTTAATCAAGCAGTATCAGGAGACAGACCCATCGGTGATAATTATGGTTATAACCGCGCTGACTGATTTTCAGACCGCGACCGAGGCCATGCGCCGGGGCGCCTATGATTTTATAAAGAAACCGTTTGATAATGAGATTGATGTTAAACCAGCGGTTGAAAGGGCGATACAATTACGACGACTCCACCAGAATCTCAAGGAAACACCTGATATATTAAACTCTTTTAAGATTATCGGGGCGACGCCCCAGATGAAGGAAATCTACGACTTGGTCCGACGTATTGCCGCCACGGACAGCACGGTCTTGATACAGGGTGAGAGCGGCACGGGCAAGGAACTGATTGCCCGTTCTATTCACTACCAGTCCAGCCGGTTCTCGGAGTCGTTCCTGAGCGTGAACTGCGGCGCATTCTCCGAGAATCTCCTGGAGAGCGAACTCTTTGGACACGTCAAGGGTTCTTTCACCAGCGCTATCGCCGATAAAAAAGGACTTCTGGAAGTTGCTAATAAAGGCACCTTCTTCCTGGATGAGGTTTCTGAACTTTCACCGGCCCTGCAGGTTAAGTTATTGCGTGTTATCGAGACCAGAGAATTTATGCCGGTCGGAAGCACAGAGCATAAGCGGGTTGATGCGCGTTTTGTTGCGGCTACCAATACTGATTTGCAGGAGCAGGTTAAGAACGGCAACTTCCGGGAGGATTTGTTCTACCGGCTTAATGTGATTTCCATCATGCTGCCGCCGCTTAGGGAACGCAAGGATGATATCCCGCTTCTGGTCGGATATTTTCTGGCCAAATATAATAAAATGATGAGAAAGGATGTTCGGGGGCTTTCTGATGAGGCCATGGCGTCATTAATCGGCTATTCCTGGCCCGGCAATATCAGAGAGTTTGAAAACGTTATCCAGCGAGGTATGGCATTGAACAAAGGAACGATAATCAACATAGGAAACCTTAACCTGATGCCGGTAACGCGCCTGCCAGGCCGGCCCGCGGATATTAAGCGGGAATCGGAAAAGGCCGTTCTTGATGTCAGCCGAGCAGATAAAGAGGGCACTGTCATTCCGTCGGGCGGTATAAAACTGGAGCAGAAGATAGAAGAGATAGAATGTGATTTCATTAAGACGGCGTTGCAGCAGAGTTGGTGGAGCCAGACCTTAGCCGCCAAATTACTGGGCTTGAATATCAGGACGATGCGCTATAAGATAAATAAGTATAAATTAAACCGGAAACATAATATTAAGCCATAATGGACCAATCACCCATCCTTTCCCCAATGGGGAGAGGAGAAAGGTGAGGGGGATAAAATGAATAGTTCATACACGGTTATTGCCCGCCGTTACAGGCCCCAGGTTTTTGATGATGTTATAGGCCAGGAATATATCACTACAACCCTGAAGAATGCCATCACCGAGAATAAAGTGGCGCATGCCTATATCTTTGCAGGCACGCGCGGGGTGGGCAAGACGTCGCTGGCGCGCATTTTTGCCAAGGCGCTTAACTGCAAAGATGGCCCGACCGCTGCGCCCTGTAACAAATGTGAATTCTGTAAGTCCGTAGCCGAAGGCAATGACCCTGACGTGATAGAGATAGATGCGGCTTCCCAGACCGGCATAAATGATATCCGCCTGCTTCAGGAGAGTATCGGTTATATCCCGCTCAGAGCGAAATATAAACTTTATATTATGGACGAAGCACACCAGTTGTCAAAGAGCGCCTTTAATGCGCTTCTTAAGACCATTGAAGAGCCGCCGCCCCATGTGAAATTTATCTTTGCCACCACCGACCCGAATAAACTTCCCGACACCATCCTTTCCCGGTGCCAACGTTTTAATTTCAGGCCTATTCCCAGTAAAAAGATATACGAGCAATTGGCTAAGATTTGCCAGAATGAGAAATTTACCTGCAAGCAGGAGATTATTACGGCTATTGCCAAACTGGCCCACGGTTCTATGCGCGATGCCCAGAGTTTGTTGGACCTGGCAATATCCTCATACAGCGATAAGGCCACGCTCTCGGATTTGGGATTCCTGTCCGATGCCGCTTCTTTTGATAATGTGTTTAAACTGGCAGATGCTATTGCCGGGTATAAACTGGATGATATTGTTTCTGTTATTGATGGCATCTTCAAGGAAGGCAAGGATGTTAATGCCTTTATTGAGCAGATGGTGGAGCATTTCTGGCATCTTATCCTGATTCAGATATCGTCTGCTAAGATAGACCTTTTGGAGGAAGAGATTATTGAGAACAAGGAGCGTCTCCGCACCCAGGCCGGTGATTTTAGGGTTGAGATACTTATTGATTTTATTTCGCTTTTGCAGGAGACCAAGCGGAATATAAAGGAAACAGTCAACAACCGGTTGCATCTGGAATTTGCCTGCCTTAAACTGGCTAAATTATTCAAGGAACAATCTGAAAAATCCCAGACCGGCGCTAAACGATAGTGTCGCAGTCCCGATTTATCGGGATACTGCGAACTATAGTTGGCAGTATTCAGCCCAGTCCCGACTGGTCGGGACTGGGCTGCACTGCCATACTATAACGAAGGAACATAAGATAATGGATACAAACACCAGCGATAACCAAGACCTGACCTTATTAGATGAACAGGGTAAAAGAGGTCTTTGGAATCAGATACTTGCGCAGATAAAAGTCCTTCATCCGGTTAAGATATATCCTTATATCAAAGAAGGGCAGTTTATTAACGCGGACAGCGAAGAAATAGTAATCGGCTTTCCTAAGATTTATAACTTCCACCGCAGTCGCCTTGAGGATGTTGTAATAAAAGAGGAAGTAGAGCGGATTATTGAGAAGGTCAGCCGTTTGAAGATAAACGTTGCCTTTGTGACTATAAACGGCAACGGGGCTGAGGAAGAGATTGTCAGGGAGCCGGTGGCCGAGACAGCATCTGTCTCCACAAAACAGGTAGCAGAGAAAACGGCAGCCGCGCCTAATAGTAATAAATCTTCCAATTGTTTTGCAGGCGATGATGAAAGGCGTCTTAGGGAAAAAGTCATGCAGGATGAACGGCTCAGGAAGATATTAGAGGTTTTTGAAGGTAAACTGGTAAGGGTTAAGAAATCTCAATGATGATGGTTATTGAAATGGAAGCCGCATTTTTTATGAGGCATAATTAAATCGCGGTCATTTATATCCCTCTGGTTTATAGGAAAGGTTCTGCATACAGTAGAGCGCGCGCTGTAGATTCCGCACTGAATGGTGCCGTTATTTCCTTTGAGGGCTGGGCAGCGGAACATTATCGCGCAACAGGCGCCGCACCGCTGGCATTCGCCGTGACGGTTTGCTAAATCAATCTTGGCCTTATGAGGCCTTAAATAGACCAGGAACATCCGCCTGATTTTTCCCCACGCCAGAACTATCTGCTTCTTCGGCATTCTTATACTTTATAAGTGGAATATAAAAAAGCAAGAAAACTTGATATTATTTATGAGAAATGTTAAAGTTACGGCACTATGAAGAAATTGTTAGCCGTTTTGGTGTTGTTATGTCTGTTTGGTGGCAGTATGGTTCTGGCTGAAGACGTTCTGCCTGATTTAATCTGGACCCTGACCAGCCACAAAGACCCGGAGATGCGTGCGGATGCCGCCACTATGCTTGGGTCCATCAAGGTTAAATCAGCCGTAAAACCCCTGATAGATGTGCTTTCTGATGATAACGAGAGTGTTCGGGTTGCGGCGCACAAATCACTGGTAAAAATTACCAAGCAGGACCTGCCGCTTCAGCCGGCGCAATGGCTTGAATGGTGGGATAAATCCGGCAGCCATATCTACGAGAATATCACCTCCGGGAGCCAGGAAATGGCAAAACTCAGATCGTATCTCAATGTGGCTTTTATCGTGATGATTCTGGAGTTGGTTTTTATTATACTTTTCATCATGGTCTTCAGTTTTATGGGCGGCGCCAAGATAAAGGAAATGAAGGAAATCAACCGCCGGGCCGAAACCTATATCGCTGATGCCGACGGCGTTTCCAGGCGGTTTGAACAACTCATTGAGGATACGGAACGCAGACGTAATGAAATGAATCTGTACTTTGATAAACTCCGTAATGACATTACTCTGTTTGTCGGCAAACTCCGTGAAGATAATCAGAACGAGATTGAACGTTTTGCCGACCTTATTAACCAGAATCTTGAGCACTCGTTGCGCGAGGCAGGCAGGACTCTCAGGGAAAAATCCGAGGCGGAATTAAGACAGACCCTAACCCTACTCAAAGAGGATTTGGGGAATCTGGTCCGGAAAACCGTAGCCGAGCAATTAAAGCAGAATAAGGTCTGATAGTTAACCCCGTTAGAAATGATATTATCGGGTGTGAGAAGACATAACAAGGTTAATAAAGGTTATTTGCAGTCATTTCTAACGGGGCAAATGACCTCGACATCAGTCGGGATAATTGCCCGTGAGTGCCATAAGGGCGCCATGGCGCTTCGGCGCCATAATTCGTTTTACTCAAATGGGCAGGTAACAAATCTGCCGCCGCCCAAGAGCCATATACACTTGATTGGTATCGGCGGAACGGGTTTGAGTAATATTGCCTACTACCTCTCATCCAGAGGTTATAAAATAACCGGTTCAGAACTCCAGCATAATCCGGCCACTGATTGGCTCAAGCGCGAAGGCATCAAGGTATTCCAAAGCCATAAGGTATCAAACATTTTGTCCGATACCAAACTCATTATCAAATCAGCGGCTGTCAGGGATAATAATCCTGAGATCAAGGAGGCGCTGCGCCTGAAGATACCGGTTATCAAATATGCCCAGGCGCTCGGACTCCTGATGGCCGAGAAGACCGGCATTGCCATCAGTGGCACGCACGGCAAGACCACCACCACCGCATTAATTTCTTATCTATTATCAAAGGCTAAGTTGAATCCATCTTTTATGGTCGGCGGGGTGCTTCGTGATTTTGAAAGCGGGTCGGTCTTTGGGAAGGGTAGGCATTTTGTCGCCGAGGCCTGTGAATACGACCGCTCGTTCCACCATCTGCCTGCCAAAATAAAGATTATCAACAATATTGAGCCGGACCACATGGATTACTACAAGACCTGGGCTAAGTTGGTGGAATCGTTCCGTCAGTTCATTGCTACTACGCCTCGTGATGGATTTGTCATTGCCAATATGGCTAATTCCGGAGTGAGAGAATGTCTTCGTAAGAAGATAGATGCTCATATTATAGCATTTGGTCCCATGCCCTCTAGGGCATGTCAGTGGTACCCGAAAAATATCCGGGTTATTAACGACCGCTGGCACTTTGAGGTCTGGCATAAGGGCCGAAAATACGGCAACTTTGTTAATTCCCTGCCGGGTGAACACAATATTCTCAATGCCATAGTGGCTATAATTGTGGCTGATATTCTTAAGGTGAATAAAAATATTATCCGCAAGGCGCTGGCCGGATTTAAGGGCGTGCATCGCAGGTTTGAAATAGTCGGTCGGGTAAAAGGGCGGCTGGTTATTGACGATTATGGCCATCATCCAACCGAACTAAAGACCGTGGTTGATACGGCCCGGAAATTATTCCCTGAACGCCGGAGATGGCTTATCTTCCAGCCGCATCTTTACAGCCGGACTAAGTTATTCCTTAATGATTTTGCCAAGGTGTTGTCCGGCAATGAAATCGTATTGATACCGCCTATTTATGCGGCTCGGGATGTCACGCCGGCCCAGCGGGTGACCTCTTCAGAAGAACTGGTTAAGAGAATTGTCCATTACGGCGGCCGCGCTAAGTATCTGCCGGATTTTCCCAGCACTGTGAAATATCTCAAGGAAAATACCATTCCCGGCGATGTTATTATTACTATCGGCGCAGGCGATGTTTGGGAAATCGGGCAGGAACTAATTAAGCAATTAAAATAAGGATTAACCACAAAGGTCACTAAGACCACAAAGTGAATATTGTCACCCTGAACGAAGTGAAGGGTCTACTTCCGAAGAGATTCTTCGGTCGCTACGCTCGCTCAGAATGACACCTTTGTGTACTTTGTGGTTAAAAGCGGTCTATTATGATAAGGAAAATAAAAAATATATTTGTTTCGTATAAGAGCATTATCCGTTACAACGAGCCGATGGCTAAACATACCTCATTCCATATCGGCGGCCGGGCGGAAGTATTTATCACGCCTAAGAACCTCGCGCAACTAAGTGGGATTTACAGGTTGTGCTGTAAGAAAAAGATTCCGATACATATCCTCGGTAGGGGAACTAATCTTTTAGTCAATGATAGGGGAGTTAAAGGCGTTGTCCTGAAACCGGAATGGATAAACCTTGAGCGAAAAGGGAATAAGATAACCGTGTCTTCGGCTTATCCGCTGGCCCGGCTGGTGCAGGAGAGCGCTAAGATGGGCCTGAGCGGATTAGAGCCATTGGTCGGCATCCCGGGCAGTGTCGCAGGGGCAGTGATGATGAATGCCGGAGGTAAATATGGCCAGATTGGCGATGTGGTAAAATCAGTCAAGGTTATTACTAAAGACGGCCGGATTAAGACCGTCAATAAAATTAGGTTTGGTTATCGCTGGTCTAATCTTAAAGGGAAATTACTTTCAGAGGTGACCCTGCAACTTAAACCGACAACATCTGCGGCAGTCCGCAGCCGTATTGGAGAGATATTAAGGGAGAAAAGACAAACCCAGCCGCTGGCTGACTGGAGCGCGGGCTGTGTATTTACCAACCCTACCCGTTCAAGCGCAGGGATGTTGATAGATAAGGCAGGGCTAAAAGGCTTGACTATCGGCGGCGCTAAAATATCCACCAAGCACGCTAATTTTATAGTTAATGCTGGTAAAGCAAAGGGCAAGGATGTTCTGAAACTGATTAATATTATCAAGAAAACGGTTCGGAAGAAGTTTGGGGTCAACCTCGGACTGGAAATTGAAACGTGGTAAATATTAACCACAAAGGTCACAAAGAGCACAAAGTTGTCATTCCTGCGGAAGCAGGAATCCAGATTTTAATTCTTTGTGTCCTTAGTGTTCTTTGTGGTGAAGGAGTTTTTATATTATGAGGAATAATCTGTTGTCCTTATTCAATCAGAAGAAACTGCGGATTGGCGTCTTATTAGGCGGATTCTCGTCCGAGCGAAAGATATCCCTCAAATCCGGCCGGGCTGTGGTAAAGGCATTGCGAAGTTTGGGCCATCCGGTTAAGGTAATAGATGTTCGAAGTCCGAATATCCTGTCGTTACTCAAAGGTATTGACCTTGCCTTTATTGTCCTGCACGGCAAATTCGGCGAGGACGGCACACTTCAGCGTATTTTAGAGAAACAGCATATTCCTTATACCGGTCCGGGTGTCAAGGCATCACAGGGTTCATTTGATAAAGCTATTACCAAGGCAGTGTTAACCAAACATAAGATACCGACGGCCCCGTATTGCATAATGCAGAATGATAAATTAATAATTCGTCATTCGTCATTTGTCATTCGTCATTTTCCCATCGTGGTCAAGCCCAGTAAAGAGGGTTCCAGCGTCGGCGTATCCATTGTCCACAATGACGCTGAACTGAAAAAGGCGCTCCAGGCCGCCGCGCGTTACGACAAGAATATCCTGATAGAGCAGTTCATTAAGGGACGGGAGGTGACGGTCGGAATCCTGGGCCAGACGCCTCTACCGCTGGTTGAGGTCAGGCCCAAACAGGGATTTTATTCATTCAAAGCCAAGTATCAGGATAAGACGACCGAATACATTGTCAAACCGAGATTCCCGGCCAAGGTAGTCAGGCAAATCCAGCAGACCGCATTAAAGGCATATAAGGCTCTGGGCTGTTCCGGACTTTCCCGGGTGGACCTGATATATTCACAGGATAAAGGTCCGTTTGTCCTGGAGATAAATACCATACCCGGAATGACCGAGCGGAGCTTGTTGCCTAAGGCGGCCCGGGCTGTGGGTATTGAATTCCCCCAACTTTGCGAGAAGATTATCTTACTGGCTGTTAGCGACGAAGGAGCGTTACAGCCAGTTAGACCCGCCTCTGGCGGGTCAATCAGGTATTAACCACAAAGAGACACTAACTTCCCTAAACTGTCATTCCTGCACCGTGTTTGTCATTCTGCGCCCTGCGCTTGTCATTCTGAACACCGCAGTGACTCCCGCCTTGGGCGGGACAGGCGCGTCAGCGCCCTTTGCCGTAGGCAATGGTCGGTAGCATGGCGCCACAGGCGCCAGCGCACCGGGTACACACCGCAGTGACCACGAGCCCCTACTGGGGCGTAGTGAACGTAGCGAAGAACCTCAATCTTTCATCTCTTATCTTTTTACTCGCAGTTAAACTTCAGTTATTACTGCGAGTTATCCCGACGTATGACGGGGCAACTTTTCACTATTTATAGGGGGTATAGGGGCCACCCCTAAGGGAGATGATGGCTATCCCTATGCGAGGTAGGGGCTATCTCCCTGTGGGATAGGGGCTATCTCCCTGTGGGGTGGCGGCTATCTCCCTGCGGGATAGGGGCTATCTCCCTGCGGGGTAGGGGCTATCTCCCTGTGGGGTGGCGGCTATCTCCCTACGGGGTAGGGGCTATCTCCCTACGGGGTGGTGGCTATCTCCCTGTGGGGTAGGGGCTATCTCCCTGTGGGGTGGCGGCTATCTCCCTGTGGGGTAGGGGCTATCTCCCTGTGGGGTAGGGGCTATCTCCCTACGGGGTGGTGGCTATCTCCCTGCGGGGTGGTGGCTATCTCCTTGTGGGATACCGGGGAGGAAGTGGAGGGGTGTAGGTATAGGGGGGTGGTAACGGGATTAGCACCTTCATAAAATGATGACCATTATTTAACAAGGGGCTAGAGTAACTAGGGGGGTATACCCCCCCGGGGGGTATATCCCTACTACCCATCTGGTATATCCCCCCTACCAATCCGGTATATCCCTACTGTGAAGGCGGTATATCCCTACTGTGAAGGCGGTATATCCCTACCGTGGAGGTGATATATCCCTGCTATGAAGGTGGTATATCCCTACTGTGAAGGCGGTATATCCCTATCGTGGAGGCGGTATATCCCTACTCTACATCTGGTATATCCCTGCTGGGCAGGTGGTAGGATGGGCGGGGTGTGGGTATAGGGAGGGTATATGCACGAATTAATCGGTATGGCGTTCCCCGAATTAGAATTATGTATATAAACGTGCCTGACAATGTGGACAATTTTCCTTATAGATTGCGCCATTAAATTCTTTTCCACAGCTAGGACAAATCTTTGTAGTATAAACGTTACCAGGGTTAATTCCATTAGATGAAGCAACAACAGGATAGGTTATTTTTATATTTTCAAGTTGAAGGATCTTTGATAAATTTATCGGGCCTAATCCAAATTGTGCAACTATTGTGGAAACAGATAATGACATCTGGTCGAACATCATTCCGAGAAAATATCGGATATTTTTTTCCATAATTGACATGTCTTTTTCATTAACGAATTCTTCTGGTGAAATACTTTTTTCTAATCTTAATACACATTCCATCTGAAACTCGCCACTAACCTTTTTATCTGGCTCGCTAATTTTTATAGTAATACCCATTATTATATTTTGGCCATCAGGTGATATTCCGATTTTATGACTTTCTATCTCAATTTTAAGTTGAACTGAGCCAAAAACTACATTTTCTCCAACACTAAAATTAATTTGTTTTATACGAATAAGTGGTGAACCGATTACTTTTAGTTCTTTCATACACAAACTCCTGCCAGAATAGAACCATTCCATTGCATTTCTATGGCTTTTTCTTGTCGTTGAAAATACTCGGGGAATTCTGGTTCTGATAAGAATACTCGAATACTTATTCCTATTGACAAAGAGTAATTAGGTAGGACAATTTTTTTGTAGGTATCATTACAAATAAAATTTGATTGTGTAGCTCCAATGGTAGCTCCTTTAAATAGATGATATTCTAAGGTGATATTATCTATGGTTTTAATAGTTTTATCAACTTTTGCATTTGTCTCTTGAACTATTTGTTTTACTTCCTTAATGAGCGCTCTCACTTCAGGACTCACTGGCTCTAAACCTAATGAGCGTCTAATAATAATAAATGCAACTATTAAGTAGCTAACAAGGATTATCGCGATAATAACGATTACAAGAAATTCCATATATATTTTATTTACTTCGACTAATTAAAGTACCAACTCTATCGGCAAGAGTAGCAATATTATTAACCAGCGGTTTAATATCGTCTCTCATTAAATCGCGTAGTAACCGTTCAGTTGCTGTTAGTGGCTTGGGCCCCTCACGCCATCGTAGAATACTATTCACTATGAGGGTAAGTATTGCTATACCATGCGGCGCTAAGAGAGCAATAATTACAGCCCAAGCATATCCTTTATCTAAAAGCGGTTTTAATGCTTCTCCCATATTTATTATATTAATTGTGGTAAAAAGTCAATAAAGAAATAGAATTATATTTTTACCCACTTGATAACCAATGAATATTTGAGCCATTTTATGTTCCTTCCTTTACTTCCTCAATTACCTTAATTTCCTTCTCCGTCAGGCCGTAGAGTTTATAGACCAATTCGTCAATCTCATTATCCGTCTGGTCTATCTGCTTCTGGATTTGCTCCTGCTCGCTGCCCTTGGCATCCTGAATCTTCTTATTCAGGTCAAGCATTATATCCACCAGCCCCACAATCTTGTCGTGGAGTTTCTTTTGAGAAGCATTAGAGAAATCAATGGTGCAGATGGGTAGCTTAGACACACTATTCCAAAAGTATTCATAAATCCCCTTGCTTTTAAGTTTCCCAATACTTCTAAAGCGATAAGTAAGTAATTTAGAATTTAATAATGCAAGCACATATTTAATATTTTCTTTTAATGAACCTTTAGAGAAAATAACCGTTGTATCTGTTAAACTAATGAATTCTTTAGAGCTATCAAGAGCAAATCTATTTTCGCCCGCAAGATAAGGGCATAATATCTTTATTTTAGAGTACCATTCTTTATGAAGTGGCCATGTGTATTTCCACCATTCACAATCTCCTCTCTGAAATGCTGCTCTCTCCTTCAACTCTACTTCATGGCTTTTTATATAGGCCATTATATTTTTAGGGGCTTCTTTAAAAGACGGTATATCTTCAATATAGATAAGATATTCAGACCTATCTATTATAAAATACCGTTTTATGTCTGAATTTGTTGCGCGCTTTTTTACCCAATTTAATTCTAATTTAAGCCGTTTAGTATCTTGAAGGGAAAGGTTTCCAAAGACATCATTTCTTCCAGTTTCCATTCCTTTACCGACATCACAAATCTCGCTAATTTTGGGATGATTGCCGTCTATTTTGCTATTCAAATCTTTACCTGCTGATGTAACAAAATTCCAAGAATCACTCCCAAGGTCTTTTTGGTCATAATTAAAAACCTCAAAGAATTCGCTTGCGTTATCTTTGTTTTTCAATGATTGGTAGACTTGATCAGCAGATATACTTGGGGTTTTTAAACGAGTAACGACAATTTTATTCTTATTCCTTTTGTTTATGTTAGATTCAACTTCGAGAATAGGAATGGTTGTAGAAATTCCAGCTTCAAATACATGAAATCCGTCAAAATCAGTTATTGATATGATTTTTGCTGATGATAGAATAAATTCACGAAGTTTTTTGGCTTTATATGCTTCAAGGAACGCTCTCGAAACAATAAACCCAACTGTATGCTTTGAAAGATTAATAGATTTCGCAAGGAAATAGAAAAGGATATCTGTTTTATCAGTATGGATTTTCGGATAGTTCTCTTTTATAAAATCAGTTAGGGGTGATTCTTTACCCCAAACTTTATCAATATTGAAATAAGGTGGATTCCCAATCACCACATCAAACCCGCCCTTTTTCATTATATGGGCAAATGATTTATCCCAGTTAAACGGCTTTACTTTATACCATTCATCACCGAAGAATTTCTTTAGTTCCACGGCATCGCCTGAAACCAGCGAATTGCCGCATTTGATATTGCTATCCAGCATCGGCAAAATCGCATATCCGGTCAACGTGCCGTGTTCGCCATCCAGCATCTTTAACATCAGGGATAATTTGGTTACTTCAACGGCCTGGTCGTCCAAATCCACACCATAGATATGGTCAACCAGAATCCGGCGCTTTTCAAAGATGTCCAGATGCGGCAGTTCTTCCTCCTGGTGTAGTTTCTTTTGCCCGTCCGTAGATTTAAGTTTGCCTTTCTTCTGCCGGCGGTAATAGTTGAGCATCTCTTCATAGGCCCTGATGAGGAAACTGCCTGAGCCGCAGGCCGGGTCTAATATTTTTAGTTCCTTAATCTTGTTATGGGGTAATTCATTGAGCAGTTTGCCGATGGTATTTTTCACGATGTAGTCAACGATGTATTCCGGCGTATAATAAACCCCGCCGGCCTTCCTGACCTCCAACTTCATTTCGTATTTGACCTGCTGGTCGGTCAGCCGGATGGTATCGCCCAGGTATTCCTCGTAGATATTGCCCAGCACCTCCAGCGGAATGACATCAAACTGGTAAGGGTTGTAACTGTCCTTGATGATTTCCTCCATTATTGTGAAGTCAATGGCCAAGTCCTTTTCCCACTCCTGGGGCCTGAACAGGTCGCTGTCAAAGTTGCGGTTGTAACTCTCAAATTCATTCTTGAGGAAGAGCATGGTATTAGTGCCGACGGTCTCGGTTCTTTCCTCAAATAGCACGTTGAGATGTGAGCGGTGCACCAGCCCCCGGTCTTCGCAGGAGCGCATAAAGACAATCCGGTCCAGGAGTTTCTGGGTGATTTCCTTGAGATATACGGCGTCCTTTTCCTTATCGCCGGAATCAAAGAGTTTGGGATTGTTCTTGAAGATGTCCTTGGCTAATATCTCACGCCAGCGCTTGAGGTCGGCCAGAATCGCCTTGTCAACCGGCAGTTTGGCCAGGTCTGATTTCTTGAGCAGGAGTTTATCAAGTTCGCCGTTTACTGCCGATTCCTTTGAGAGTTGCCAGAGTTCGTCAAAGTAATCAAGGTATTGGTCATATTTGAGGTATGACTTTCTGCCCTTGAGCGGATTTCTCAGATTGGGTTTTACCGTCACATCAAAGAGCCAGGTCTCGTCAAAGTTGGTCAGCAGGACAAACGGGACGTTCTTTTTGTTATAACCATATTTCAACGCCTGCTCAACGTGACCCATTAAACCGTCTTTGGGTGTCTTGGCTTCTACATAGACCTTAATCCTGTCGTTTATCTTCAGGCCGTAATCCACCCGGCCTCGTGAGACATTTTCTTCCGGGCTGACCTCATCGCGGTTATTGACATCCCAGCCGAGGACATCTTTTAATAATGGCTGAATAAAATTGAGTTTGGTGGCTTCTTCGTTGTAATCCTTGAGTTTATCGGCGGATAATTCCTTCTCGTATTTGGCGATTAACTCGGCGAGATTCTCTTTGGCTTGTTCTTTGGTCAGTTTCATAATGGGTTTATGCTATCATTTTCCCCGGGCTGGGGCAAGGTTTTATCACTGTATCTTTTTAGTGCCGATTTGTTTGACTTTTCATTCCTGATGTAACATATTTATGAGATATTGTTAAGGTGTTCCCGACGAATACTGCCGGGATAAGATACTGTAACTCCCGACGCCGCCTTTCGGCGACCCCGGGATAACAGTATCTAAGGAGCATGCTATGAAATTCGAGACCAGGGCCATACATTCGGGTAACAAATCAGATAGCGCGACCGGCGCCATTACCACGCCCATCTACCAGACCTCAACCTTTCAGCAAGAAGCAGTGGGGAAGCACAAGGGGTTTGTCTATACGCGCACCGATAATCCGACCCGGCACGCATTGGAAGACAATCTGGCCGCCCTGGAGAACGCCAAATACGGGCTGTGCTTTGCCAGCGGTCTGGCGGCCGTCAATACCGTGATGAACCTGCTCAAGGCCGGAGACCACGTGGTTTCGGCTAATGACCTCTATGGCGGGACCTACCGCATCTTTACCAAACTATTTACCAAATACGGAATGACCTTTGATTTGGTTGATGCCACTAATCTGGATAATATCAGGCGGGTAATCCGGCCCAATACCAAGGTGCTCTGGCTGGAGACGCCGTCCAATCCATTGCTCAAGATTACGGACCTGAAGGCAGCGATTGGCATAGCCAAGAAACATAAGATTCTATCCGTGGTTGATAACACCTTTGCTACGCCGTATCTTCAACAGCCCTTTGATTTCGGCGCTGATATCGTGCTTCACAGCACCACCAAATACCTGGGCGGGCATTCGGATATCCTGGGCGGCGCGCTCATCACCAATAATAAGGATTTATACGAGCGACTGAAGTTCTTCCAGAATGCGGTCGGTGCGGTGCCCGGACCATTTGATTGTTTCCTGACCTTGAGAGGCACCAAGACCCTGGCTCTGAGGATGGAAAGACATTGCTCTAATGCCATGGCCATTGCCAGATTCCTGTCCAGGCACCCCAAGGTCAAGAAGGTTTTTTATCCGGGGTTGCCATCACATCCCGGGCACCAGATTGCCAAGAAGCAGATGACGGATTTCGGTGGAATGGTCTCGTTTGAGGTCAATGGTAATGCGGCCAAGACCAAGCGGATAGCCGCATCTGCTAAACTGTTTGCCTTGGCTGAGAGTTTGGGTTGCGTGCGTTCCCTGATAAACCATCCGCCTTCCATGACCCACGCATCGGTTGAGCCAGAGGTCAGGAAGAAGATAGGTATCAATGATAACTTGATTCGTCTGTCCGTGGGTATAGAAAATATCCAGGATTTGATTGAGGATTTGAAACAGGCGCTGAGTAAATAAGCCACAGATTACACAGATTAAATATGAAACAAATTAATATCGGTTTACTCGGTTGCGGGCAGGTCGGGACCGGCTTGGTTAAACTGCTCAATCAGCAATCGGATTTTATCAGGAGGCGCA
>JBBTIZ010000044.1:0-26727 GCA_038059695.1 Planctomycetota bacterium | reverse complement strand
TAATCCCAATTATAATCTTGCCCGGGAGAAACTTAAAGCATTGGAAAGCAGATAAATTTGTCCATGCTTTTGGAATGAGCATTTATGGGCAGTCCCGGCCCGATTTAGCCGGAAGGAATGGCCGGATGGGATTAGGTATCGTGTCCCGAATGGCACATACTTAAGACCAAAATGTCACCCTGAACGTAGCGAAGGGTCTCTATTTGTGCTTGGAATGAGATTCTTCGCCTTGCTCAGAATGACAATAAGGGAATTGTTACCCCTTAACTATGTGCTATTCTATGGTGTCCCTCGAATTCTGATAAGGAATTCGGGGGATAGCGGGCTGAAGTATGAATTGAGTAAGGCGTCCCCGGAATTCCAGCAAATTCCGCAAATTCCGGGGACAGCCCTCCATAGGCGGGTAAACGGGTAAGCACACCTTCCAGCGAAACCAGCCAAATACTTGATATTCATGACGGAGTTTTTACCATTTAGGCAGTGAGATGGTCTGTCGTTGGGAGGTAGGGGGCGGGGAAAGTTTCCCGATGGTAGGGGAAAGATTTCCGTAGATAGGGGGAAGGTTTCCGCCTTAGGGCGGAAAGATTCCGCCACTTGGCTGAAGGTCTTCGCCATATGGCGGAACGACATCGTTACATGGCGTAATGGTTCCGTCATTGGCTGAATGGCTCCGCCACATGGCGGAATGATAGCGCTAACTGGCGGAACGGTTCACTGATGTCTCTGAACGGTTCGTAGAGGGCGGTGAATGATTCACTGAAGGCACTGAAAGGTTCATTCTCAAGGGTCGTTTATTCGCATAACTGCTTTAATTTTAGTAACTTATGGGAAAAACAGGTGAAAATAGGGGCTGGATTCCCGTTTTCACGGGAATGACAAACGGGACGGGAATGACAAGCGGGACGGGAATGACAAGCGGGAC
Source organism: Planctomycetota bacterium (assembly GCA_038059695.1). Lineage (GTDB taxonomy): Bacteria > Planctomycetota > MHYJ01 > JACQXL01 > JACQXL01 > JACRIK01. Next base: position 25,805 of record JBBTIZ010000044.1, on the reverse strand, counting down.
GGGAATGACAAGCGGGACGGGAATGACATAGGGTCTCGTAGAAAATCAACCCCGTTAGAAATAATTGATATAAGTATTAGAAAAATCTATCTGGTATGGCAAATAAATCCCTGTTAATTCAATCTTCTGCAGTAAAACGGTCATCCCTATGGGATGCCCTATTTCTAACGGGGCAAACAAAAATCCTCTTTTTCCACCCCCAGATAAGGTATAGTGTTCATGCACACTCCGGAGCGCCTATATCATATAAGGGTACGCTATACTGTGTGTATGATTATGGGTGACATACGCTAATCCGGCACTATGGAGTATGCCTCTGTAGAGCCGGGAGTATGCCTCTGTAGAGCCAAGAGTATGCCTCTGAAGGGCCGAGAGTATGCCTAATATGGGCCGGAGGTCATACCCCCCACCATCCCCCTCCCCCTTGCCAAAAATGGCCCTTGTTTGTCAATGACTTATGATAAGCGATTGTCCTGAAGGTGCTCAGTTTTCCCGCCTCACTTTGTGCCTTTTGGCGCCAGTGGTGAAAGCGACGTTCCCCGCCGCGCCCTATGTTGCGCCGACCACGGCGACGCATCTGCCGCACAGGGTCGGATGGGCCGTGGTCCGGCCCACGTCTCCGGTGTAGTTCCAGCACCGGGCGCATTTCTGATTACCGGATTTGGCTATCTCTACGGCTAATTGCATACCCTCGGCCTTTTGAGCAACGGGTTTCTTGACGACCTTGACTGACGAGACCTTGAGGATGGTGGCCAATTCCTTTTCGTATGTCTTTAGGAATTCCAGCAGGTCAGCCCCGTCCGTATATAACGTGACGTCGGCTTCAATGGATGAGCCGATTTGGCCATTCTTGCGCAGGGTTTCTATCTCTCTGGTCACTTCGGAGCGAATCAGGAATATCTTTTTCCAGTTCTCGTCTAATTTGTTATCAATCTTGGTGGAATCAACCTTGGGCCAGTCCAATAGATGCACGCTTTTGATAAAGTTAGAGGTTGGACTTTTGAACTTAGAGTTGGCAAATATGATATTGTCCCAGATTTCTTCGGCGGTGTATGAGAGGATGGGGGCAATGATTCTTACCAGCGTCTGGAGTATCTCATTTAAGGCGGTCTGGGCAGACCGGCGTTCCGCCGATTTCGCGCCGAAGGTATAGAGCCGGTCCTTGAGGATGTCAAAATAGAACGAGCTCATCTCCACCACGCAGAATTCATAGACCTCGCGGAAGACCTTGTAGAATTCAAAGTTCTCGTAACTGGCGGTGGTCATATCTATCAGGCGATGGAGTTTGTTCAACGCCCATCTGTCTATCTCCAGCATCTGGGCGTATTTTACCGCATCGCCTTGCGGGTTTCCACCAGACCCACTGGGTTCGGCGGAGTAATCATAGAGATTGCCCAGCATATACCTGAAGGTATTGCGGACCTTGCGGTAGGGGTCGGCCTTTTCCTGCAGGATTTCCAGGGATATGGGGATATCCTCGGTGAAGTTGATGGATGAAATCCAGAGCCGGATGATATCAGCCCCGACCTTGTTGACCATCTCGTCCGAGGTCATAGCGCCCTTGGATTTGGAGAGTTTATCGCCTTCGGGCCGCTTGACGAATCCGTGGATGAGAACGTTCTTAAAGGGCGCTATCCCGCGGGTCATGACCGAGGGTAAGAGCGATAACTGGAACCACCGGGCCGGCTGGTCCGAGCCCTCCAGATATAAATCAGCCGGGAATTGCAGGTCCTTGTTCTCGATGACGACTGAGCGGAATGACGAGCCGGATTCAAACCAGACGTCAAAGATGTCGTTTTCTTTATTGAATTCGGTCGACCCGCAGGGTCGCCCAGTGGGCGAGACGCATTTGCACTTGACGCCGGCCGGCATCAGTTCAGCCGCGGATTTAATGAACCAGGCATTAGCGCCTTCCTTTGCGAATATCCCGCGCACATGGTCAATGACCGTGACATCCAGGAGCGACTGGTTGCATTTGGCGCAGTAGAAAACCGGGATAGGCACGCCCCAATTGCGCTGGCGCGAGACGCACCAATCGGGCCGTGATTCCAGCATTGATGCGGTCCGGCTCTTGCCCCATTCGGGTATCCATCCGGCTTTGTTGACCTCGTCAATGGCCTTTTGCCGGGCTGAGTGGTTGTCCACCGAGATGAACCACTGCTCAGTGGCCCGGAAGATGAGCGATTTCTTACAGCGCCAGCAGTGCGGATACGAGTGGACCAAATCCACCTTTTTCAGGAGCAGTTTTTGTTCGTCCAGCATCTGGCATATTTTCGGGTCGGCGGCAAACACCCGTTCGCCCGGGAATACGCCGGCCTCAGGCGTGAATCGGCCGGATTTGTCCACCGGGCTGATGACCGGCAGATTATATTTTAATCCGCTTTCGTAGTCGTCAATGCCGTGGCCGGGCGCAATGTGGACGATGCCGGTGCCGTCCTCTAAACTGACATAGTCAGCTAGGATTACCTGGCAGAGCCGGGTTTTAATAAACGGATGATTATAGGTTAGGCCTTCCAATGCTGTGCCTTTAATTTTACCCAGAATCTTGTAATCAGTAACACCTATCAAAGCCAGGATCTTTTCCACCAGACCAGCGGCCATAATCATGATATCTGTGCTGGTGGAGACCAGGGCGTATTCAAATGCCGGATTCAGCGCCACAGCCACATTGGCCGGCAGGGTCCAGGGCGTGGTCGTCCAGATGAAGAAGGACAGTTGGGAGTTGAGATTTGAGATTTGAGATTCGCTGTCGCGGTCACTGCGGTGTTCGGGGAATTTGGAGAGCAGGGATTTTGCTTGCTCATCATTCAGCGGGAATTTGACGTAGATGGACGGGCTGGTTTCGTTGGAGTATTCCAGCTCTGCCTCGGCCAGGACGGTTTCGCAGTGCATGCACCAATGGATGGGCCGGAGTTTGCGGTAGATATAGCCGTTCTCGACTAAGTCGCGGAAGACCTCAATGACGCCGGCTTCGTAAGATGGATTGAGAGTCAGGTAGGGATTATCCCAGTCGCCGAACACGCCCAGGGCTTGAAACTGCTGGCGCTGGATATCGATGAACTTGCGGGCGTAGGCCTCGCATTCCTGGCGGATTTGGGACTGGGATACGGTCTTGGCCTTGTCGCCCAGTTCGTTTAAGACCTTGTGTTCGATAGGCAGGCCGTGGCAATCCCAACCCGGGATAAAGGGGCTGTAAAATCCCTGCATACTCTTGAATTTGACCACGATGTCCTTGAGGATTTTGTTGAGAGCCGTGCCGATATGGACATTGCCGTTGGCATAAGGCGGCCCGTCATGCAGGATATACTTGGGCTGGCCGTGGTTCTTCTTGAGAATGGCCTGGTAGAGATTGAGTTTGGCCCACTGGCCGCGGATAATCGGCTCTTTCTTGGTCAGGTCTGCCTTCATCGAGAAATCGGTCTGGGGCAGATTCAGGGTCTTTTGGTAATCGGTCTTTTCGGTCTGGGTCGATTCATTCATAAAATACGCTCACTTTAATAAATGTTTTTAGGGTAACGAAGAATCTATATCAAACATAGGGGTCAAGGTCAAGAAAATATGTCGCCACTAAGACACCAAGGCACGAAGAACTACGAAATTCCTTTGTGTCTTAGTGCCTTTGTGGCTAATGAATTTGCGGCTTCCCTTGACAACCTTGGATTGATTTGTTAAGAATTAAAGTATGGACCAGCGGTTCCGGAACCTGGTGAATGTATAGGTTTGCGCGCCGGCGGGAAACACCAATAGATTTGCGATACTCACTACAAGTAATCAAATCCTAATACCCAATATTACAGATGCGAAATAAGTATCTTTACGCCGATGGCGATGAGCACCAGTCCGCCGACGGCTTCTGCCTTGCTGCCGAAAACATGGCCGAACTTGTTGCCGGCATAGATGCCCAGGAATGAGATGATGAATGTGACCGCGCCGATGATGACGATTGGCATAATGATAACCGTATCCAGAAATGCCAGGGTGACGCCGATGGCCAGGGCATCGATGCTGGTGGCGAGGGACAGCATCAGCAGGACGTAGATATTAAGCGGGTCGCTTTCTTTCTTTTCACCCTCTATCTTAAACGACTCATAAATCATCTTAACGCCGACCAGAACCAATAGGCCGAAGGCAATCCAGTGGTCAAAGCCGGTGATAAGGTTTTTCATGCCGACCCCGGCCAACCAGCCGATGCAGGGCATCAGGGCCTGGAACAGGCCGAAGAACAGGGCGATTTTAACGGCGTGGCGCACCTTGAGATTCCGGATGATGATGCCGCTGGTGATGGAAACAGTGAAGCAATCCATGGCCAGGCCCAGGGCGATGATTAATGTGGTTAAGATGTCCATATTTTTAGAGTAAGTAACGGATTTATTTAAAGGGTTTATCTAAATCTGTTTGATGACACCCTTAATCAGGGCGCTCAGGTGCGGTTCGGCGCCGTTGGCAATGTGGATAATTTCTTCTATGTCCACGGGCTTGATGGCTTCGGGCGTGGCTAAATCGGTCACGACGGCCAATGCCAGGACGCGCAGTCCGGAATGGGCTGCCACAATCACTTCAGGCACGGTGGACATCCCGACCACGTCAGCCCCGATGATGCGAATCATCCGGTATTCGGCCGGGGTTTCCAGTGACGGGCCGGTCATCGCCGCATAGACCGCCCGATAGGTCTTTATTTCGTTTTCTTCGGCTACCTGGCTGGCGATTTCCAGCAGGACCTTGTCATAGGCGTTGAACATATCCGGGAAGCGCGGACCGAGTTGCTCGTCATTGGGGCCGATAAGCGGATTGGCGCCCAGGAGATTGATGTGGTCCTTGACCAGGACGACCATTCCGCAGGGACAGTCGGCATTGACGCTGCCCACCGCCGCGGAGATGATTAATGTTTTTACACCCAGCGCCTTCATTACCCGGACCGGGAATGTGGTTTGTTGTAAGGAGTAGCCCTCGTAATAGTGGAACCGGCCGGCCATGGCCATAACGGGTTTGCCGTGGATATTGCCGAAGACCAGTTCACCCTTGTGGGTCATGACGGTCGAGATTGGGAATCCGGGAATATCGGCATAAGGCACGACTATTTTATCGGTGATTTCATCGGCGAAGTTGCCCAGGCCGGTGCCCAGGATGATGCCGACTTCGGGGTTAAACTTCTTTATTTTAGCGCGTATGAATTCGGCGGCCTTATTGACTTCTGCACTGATATTATTCTTCTGATTCTTTAGCATTGGTTTGATTATTTCCCTATTAAGACATTAATCTTGGTGTCTATGGCGGTTTTGTTGTTGGTATAGACCAGGGTATTAACGTAGCGGTAGCGCAGAAGTTGGAATGATTCCAGCGCCTGTGATTGTTGTTTGTTGTCATAGAATTTTTCCGCCAACTGCTTGACCAGTTCCGCTTCTTCTTCACGGCTTTTCTTTAATTCCTCCAGTTTATCTTTGGGCCGGTATTGTTTCAGCAATTCCTGCACTTCCCTGTTCGGCTTCTTGGTCAGAGATTTATTGAAGAAATCTTCTGCCTTGGGGATATTGCCGCCTCGGTAGATGAAGAACATACCCAGGTCAAAGCAGTCCCGGGCATCCAGTTCCCAGGCATTGGTCAGGCAGATTTCCCAGTCGCGGATGGATATATCGTAGAATCTTCTGACTGCGTCTTCCTTGGCGTTGAAATAAATAATACCGTTTTTGGTATCAATGGAAGAGATTTCCCGTCCCTGAAGCACGGGCCGGCCAATTTCACGCTTGCCGAGCCGTTCCACGAAGCGGTCAATAATCCTTTTTTCCATCTTCATCAGTGATAGATACTGGGCGCATTTTTCCCGGTGCTCCCGGGTTTGAAACTGGGTGTTTACCTGGCTTTCCCTTTTATGCCATTCGTCAAACTGCCCGCTTTGCAATAACCAGAAAAGTGAGGCCAGGTATTGGGGGAACCGTTCGGCTTCTTTTTGCAGGGCCAGTTGGTATATCTTTCCCTGCTGGCCTTTAAACCAGTCCAGGTAATCCTTTATCTGCTGTTCTATTTTTTCCACACCGTAAGAGGCCTGGACTGCGGATAACAATTTTTGGGCCTCGGTTAACTGCTCCTTGGCCTTGAGGTCTTCCACCTTGAGTTTCAGGTCAGAGAATGATTTCTCGGCCCGGGATTCCATCTCCCGGTAATAGTTTTTAGCGATATTGTCGTAGACGGCGCCCTGATAAGAAGGATTTTCTGAGAAGGCGTTTATTGCTTTGAGCGCCAGGGCAAATTGTTCGCCCTTAACATAATTTTCCGCCTGCTCTTTGAGCGTTTGGTATTTATCGCCGGTGGCTTTAACCGAATCAAACCACTTGATAAGATTGGTCTTTTTGGTTTCCACCCGGTCTTTTACCTGGGTAAAACGAGGGTATTGGCTGCTGAAACTATCCAGTTGGCTGATGGATTCGTTTACGAATTCCTGGGCCAGATTTACGTCAGTGGCTGAGAGAATTTCCTTGTGTTTGATATCTATCTTATTCTCAATCTGTCCGCAAGCGGCCAGAACTTCGTTTTCCTGCGAACGTTGCCTATCCCTTTCGTCCAAGTCCTTGATGCGCTGGTTCAGGCGGTTGATGCCGTCCTGGGCGTTTTTTACCTGTCTGGAACGGGCGCATTCAGTGATGATGCGGTTGTAATCCTGAATTACTTTGTTAATCGCCTCCCGGTTGCTGTCCGCCGTGAGCGCGGTCTCGTGCGCGCGCGCCCGGCTGAAATATTCCAGGGCTAATTTCTCCTCGTATTCGCCGGTTCCGCCGGGTGGCGGTGGTAGAGGATCAGGTCTTTTACCGTTGTTTATATCCGTCCCTACGGGCGACCGTATGGTCGAATAATAATAACGGCCGAGCAGGAATAACGTTCCGGCGGTCATCACCAACAAAATGGCCGGCAGGCCCAGGCGGACAAAGGCCGACTTACGCAATGCCTGTTCTGCCTCTGGCAATGGCGCCGGCGGCGCCACGGGCGGGACATCTATTACCGGCTTGGGTTTCTCAGGGTCGAGTTCATCCTTTAATTCCCTGAGGGCTTTTATCAATTCAGCGGCATTGGCATAGCGCTCTTCTATCTTGCGCTTCATCATCCGGCTGATAACCTTAACCGCCGAATCCGGGACTGAGGGCAGAGCTTCTTTTAGGGGTTTGGGGTCTTCCCTTAATTTCTTGGCAATGATTTCTTTCACCGAAGAGGCGCTGTAGGGGGTGACGCCTGAGATGATGCGGTAGAAACTGGCGCCCAGCGAATAAATATCAGACCGGTGGTCCACGGCCTTTCCCTGGGCCTGTTCCGGCGCCAGGTAGTGGGGCGTGCCCATCAGGGTATTGGACTGTTCCTGCTGGGGCGAATAGATGCTCTTGGCTAATCCCAAATCGCCGATTTTTATTATCTCGTCCTCGCCGATCATCAGGTTGTCCGGCTTGATATCGCGGTGGACAATGCCTTTCCGCTCGGCGTATTGCAGGCCCGCTGCGGAGTCCAGCATCATCTTGACCGCCTGAAATACGGGCAGGCGCTGTTTTTTCATCAGCAATTCCTGGATGCTGCCGCCGGGCATATACTCCATGGAGAAATAATAGATATCTTCCGGGGTGCGCCCGACATCATAGACCTGGACGATGTTATTATGGTTTAACTGGGCGGACGAACGGGCTTCGCGCAGGAACATATCTATAAAGGTCTTGTCCTTGACCATTTCCTCGGAGAGTATTTTAAGGGCCACGGTGCGGTTAAGTGAAATCTGGAGCGCTTTATAGACCGTGCCCATACCGCCTCGGCCGATTCTTTCTATAATGGAATAGCCGCCCACGATTTTGCCCGCCAACGTTTTCTGCTGAGTGGCCGGGTCGTCCGAGACGAATGAAAAGATGGTATCGCCCACCTGTATCATATCGCCGAGCTTGAGGAGCCGTTCCCTGACCCGGGCCCGGTTGACGAATGTCCCGTTAAGAGAATCCAGGTCAACCAGGAAATAACCCTCGGACCGGCGCTCTATCTTGAAATGAATCCGGGAGACCATCGGCTCGGTCAGCATAATATGAGCCGAGGTATCCCGTCCGGCAAAGACGGTCTTGCCGACGGTTATCTCTAAATCCTTATTCGGCCCTTTTTCTACGAGTAATTTAGGCATGGATTATAATTTATGTTAACTGAAAATCGCCGTGCCGATTCTGAGCATATTGGCGCCTTCTTCGACCGCCACCTCAAAATCCTGGCTCATCCCCATTGAGAGGTATTTTAATTCTTCGGGATTGTTGTTGCCAATAAAATCGTTCTTTAATTTGTCCCGCAATTCCCTCAGTTTCCTGAACACGCTACGTGCGTGACCGCGCGGCTCAGCCGGTGGCTGAACGCCAGCGAAGTAAGGCCGGACGGTCTCGGGGTGGTCGGTTATCGGCGCCATGGTCATCAGCCCGCTGATTATCAGGCCTGCTTTGCCGGAGGAAGGGGCAACCTCTTTCACTTTCTTATAAAAGTCCGTTAATTCCTCAGGATTGATGCCGGCCTTGCTGGCCTCGTTGCTGACGTTAACCTGGATTAATACCCGGACGGTCTTATTTGTTTTCAGCGCTTCTGCCTGGAGTTCCCCGGCTAAATGGATACTGTCCAGCGAATGGATATAATCAAACAGCCCAACCGCCTTTTTTGCCTTATTGCTCTGGAGATGACCAATCATATGCCAAATAAACCTGTTGTTCGGAATAGACCGGGCCTTATCCAGGGCGTCGACCACCCTGTTTTCGCCGATATCCGGCCAGGACAAATCAGCCAGCGCCTTCAGGGTTTCAGCGCCGACTGTCTTGGTCACCGCCACTACCACGATTTCATCGGGGTTTCGGCCTACTTTTTGGGCGGCATTATTAATCCTGGATTTGATGTTATCTAATGATTCTTTTAACTTGGATAGGTCTAATGGCATGGTAAATTTAGCCGCAAAGGCATTCACCCCGTTAGAGGCGTTATAAGAGTGTCGGTTAGTATTCTGTTTATTCTCCCCATCGTCTCTAACGGGGTGAATGCCTTCGTGGCAGAAGTACGAAGTTTCCTTGACAATCCTATAATATTTTTCACACTAAGTCAAGGATTAAACAATATGAAGGTATTGGCATTATTATCAGGCGGGCTGGACTCCACCTTGGCCATCAAGGTGGCGCTGGAATCCGCCATCGTCCCCCTGGAAATAGAGGCGATACATTTTACCACGGTCTTCTGCCGGTGCGACGGCAAGGACGGCGTCTGCGGTTCAGCGGCCAAGGGTGTGGCCGAGCAATTCCATATTCCGGTCCGGAATATTAACAATACCCATCTGCTTATGGAAGCGGTCCGCAAACCCCGGCACGGCTACGGCAGTAACTCTAATCCCTGCATAGATTGCCGGATAAGTATGATTCATTCAACCCGGGAGGTGATGACCCAGACCAACGCCTCTTTTATCATCACCGGCGAGGTCCTGGGCCAGCGGCCGATGTCCCAGCATCTGAGGGCATTGAAACTCATCGAGAAAGAAACCAATCTTCAGGGTCTTATCCTTAGGCCGCTCTCGGCTAAGGTGCTTGATGAGACCATTCCGGAAAAGAATAAATGGGTGGACCGGGAAAAACTGCTGGCCATCTCAGGCCGGTCCCGCAAGGAGCAAATCTCGCTGGCCGATATATATGAAATCAAGGACTATCCCTGCCCGGCCGGCGGATGCCTGCTGACTGACCCGGCATTTTCCGCCCGGATGAAAGACCTCCTCAAGCATAATCCGGATTTTGTCCTGAACGACGTCCTGTTATTACAGGTGGCCCGGCATTTCAGATTGAGCGATAATCTCAAACTGGCGGTCGGGCGCAACGAGCCGGAAAACCAGACCATCACCAATCTGGCGAAACCGGCCGACGTTCTCTTGGAGACCGTTGATTATATGGGGCCGGTGGCGCTGCTCAGGGGCGATTTCAGCGCTGCGGACATCAGATTAGCCGGCGGCATTACGGCCCGTTATGCTGATACGAAAAACGCCAAAGAGATTAAGGTAAAGATATTATCAAATAACACGGTTATCGAGGATGTTCAGGTTCTGGCCGACGACCAGATAGAGCGATATCGGATAAATTGAGCTAGGCGAAGCGTGACCGTGAGCACCTACGGGAGCGCAGCGAAGAATCTCAACTTTTCTTGACATATAAATGTAATATTATAATAATAAAATTATGCCAGTAGCAATACCCAGGGCGACAATCAAGCGGCTGTTTATTTATTGCCGGGCGTTATTAGAATCCCGGGAGACCGAGGTGATTTCGTCCGAGGAATTATCCCAACTCACCGGATTTACCGCGGCCCAAATCAGGAAGGACCTGACCTATTTCGGGCAATTCGGCACCCCGGGCCGGGGATATACCATCAAGGATTTAACCCACCAGTTAAAGGCCATCCTGGGCATAGACCGGGAATGGGAGGTGGCCTTGGTCGGCGTGGGCAATATGGGTCGGGCCCTGGTGGCTTACGAAGGCCTGAAGACCCAGGGGTTCAAGGTTACCCAGCTCTTTGACAGCGATATCAATAAAACCGGGATGTTCTGCGCCGGCCTGAAGATAAAAGACATCAAGACCATCAAGGAAGAAATCCAAAACAGCGCGGTTAAGATTGCGGTCTTGGCTGTTCCGGCTAATGCGGCCCAGGAAGTGACCAACCTGCTTCTGGAGGCCTGGGGGATTTCCGCCGAAGGCGGATCCGCTTCCGGTGGAAAGGCCATCCTCAACTTCGCGCCGACCCGGATAGTCGTGCCGGCCGGGGTGAACGTTCTGAATATTGACATCACCAACGAATTGACCCGCCTGTCTTATTATCTGGTTCAGCCAACCTAAACGGCATTATTCGCTGTCGCGGTCACTACGTTGGTCACAGATTAAAATCACCCTCGCTCCCCTCCGTGCGGAGAGGAGGAGTGGGATTTACTTTGTGCCTTAATGTCTTCGTGGCCCCTTTGCGCAGCAATGGTCGGAAGCACCCACCGGAGCACACCGGGTACATCTGTGGTTTATTCTTCCGTAAAACCCTGGACCTTCTGGTTGAGTTCAGCCCGGATAAGCCGCTGTTTCTCGGTTGTTTCCCGAATCATATTGTCCAGTTTCTCCAGCCGTTCCTCGATTTTGGTCAGCCGCTCCAGATACTCGGCCCGCTTCTCGCTTTCCTTGGAATTATTGGTATTGAGTATCTGCATATTCTCCCGGTACCGTCCCTGGTCCCGGACCAGCTTTTCCGTCTCGGTCCGCATCTCGCCCAGCAGGCGTTCCTGCTCGGCAATGGCGTTCATATAGCCGACAACCTCAGTGAGTATGGCCTTGGCCTTGGCTGAGAGATAGGATTGTCCCAGATAGAACCGGATTTGGTCCATGGACTGGTTCTGGACGTAGACCTGCGATGCCACCTCCTGCTGTTCGGTGACCTTGAATTCCAGTGTTTTCCCGACTGCCAAATCCATCTTGAACCGATAGTGCCCGGCCACCTCTTCCTCGGGCTTTGCCGTATCAATTAAGGTATAGCCGTTGCTCTTAGGATGGTCTAAATAGAAGGTGAATCCACGCGGGCTCTTGTTAACGCACTTATAGGTCATCTCCTTGAGGTAGAACTGGCGCAGGACCATGACGCCGTTGACGAAACTGGCTTTGTGGACGTTCTTGTATTCGTCCTTGCCAATGGTTTCGATAGTGCAGCCGGCCTCGATGGCAAAGGGGATGATTTCCTTCATCCCGGTCTGGAGCGATTGCTTGAGCAGTCCCTCGCCCACGGCGGTCGAGCCCTCGAAGAGGTTGATTGGCCCGGTCTCCAGCGTCAGCTTGGATGAATTGGTCAGGTAAAATGCGTTCATGAGTTTGGGCGAGACCGAGCCGCGGTAATAGAGAATCTTGGAGCCGTCCATGTATTCGGTGACGATTGGGACCATGGCCGCCTGCCTCCGGCCGACACTGATGGGCGATTTGGATTCGTAGGCAAAGAGTTCGCCGATTTGCACACCCGAGGCAATGGAGCTGACCGACCGGGCCAGCATAGTGGACATTGAAGGAGCCGGGGGCGCAGGCGGAGATGCCGGCTTAGGCGCATTCATGTAGCCGGCAACAACCCTTTTGCTTTTACGGGCGCCGCCGCCATAGCCCTTGGCATCATAGTTGGCTTCTTCTTTCTCCATAGATTCTTCTCCTAAATCTATACTCATACCACCTTCTGCGAACTTGTCCATGGCTATCAATCCGCCGACCAATGGTATGATACTGGCCAGGTTTATCACCGGCCGCTGGGGATAATACGAGGTATATAAATCCAGCTTGAATGAGATGGGATTTCCGGCCACGAATGAGATGTTGACGTCCTTCCAGTCCTCATCGGTCGGGTTTTCCATAATTGCCCAGCCCTGGAGATAGGGTTTGGTGGTTGGGTCATCGCCCAGGATGAGCCGGTACGATGTTTTCCAGATGGGCATTTCGATGAGGTAGCCGATTTGGATACTGCGCTCGCCTTTGCCGATAGTCTGGATGCGCACCTGTTTGCGGTCGGTATATTTAGAGTTCTTGTAGATAGCCAGGATGCGCTGGAGGTCTTCCTGGATGCGGGCGTCCAGGATTTTCATGGACGAGACGTCAAAGAGATTGAAGGGCTGGATAGCGCCGTCGTCCTTGAGCAGGACCACCTTGAATGCGGTCAGGACCGCGTCATTAACCTTCTGGCTGACCGGTTCGATGCCCAGGATACTGCCCTGGGCTGATTCTGTGCCGACCTTGATTTCCACCCGGACGCCCTTGAGTTGGCTGACGAACTGGGTCAGGGCCGAGCCCTCAGGCACTCGGATGAGGATGTTTTCCAGTTGCTTGTCAATCGGGTCCTTGGAATCGTAGCCGATGGAGGTAATCTTGCCGCCCAGGTCTATGGCGTAGAGCGAGGTGAGCAGGTCCTGCATCTGGTCGGTCTTAAAATCCAGGGTGATGACGGCATTGTCCTTGATTGGGCCGGCCCGCTCAAAATAGCCCATGCCGTGCTTGTAGAGCACGATTTTCCTGACCGGCGGAGTCGCAACGGAGTCCCGATCATTTCGGGGCGGGGGCGGGGCGGACTTGTCCTTTTCCTCGGTGGTCTGGGAGTAAGCCATTGCCGAGGTTAGCGCCACGGCGACCACCATTGTGGCCAGTATCTTCTTAAGCATAAATACCCTCCTTTTTATTAATGCGAAGTGCGGAATGTAGAATGCGGAATGAATTTAATATTCCGCACTCCGAGCTCCGCATTCCGAATTTATTTCTCTTATTTCCTCTTCATCTTATAGTTATATTCTTGCTGTCCGCCCTGTTCCTGGGCAAAGGTCTCGTTATAGAACGCCGGGTCGGTGTTCTTGGGCACAGCCACCACAAACGAGAAGGTCAGTTTCCTGGTCTCCTTGGGCTTCAGGTCGAACTTCCACTTGAGTTTGCCGTCCTTGCCCTTTTCCATTGGCTGTTCGGAGCAGTCGCCCAATTCCACGGTGATGTTCTCATTCTGGCTGACCGGAATCTGGTCCACCAGGGTGACAATGCTGTTCTCTTTCTTATAATTTTCCAGTTCAATAATAAAGGAATAAGTGATATGTTTGGACGAGCCGAAGAAGCCCGGGCCTTTCTCTTCCTTTTCCTCCAGTTTGCGCTTGACCCGGAGGTTCTCATCCACGGTCAGGGTCAGCTCGAACTCCTCATCCGGCAGGATGCTGGCGGTCTGGGAAGAGCCGATGAAGTCGCTGCCCATAAAGACATTGATTTCGCCGCGCAGGATGGGCGTATCCATCTTATTGATGCCCAGGGCCCGGAGATAGACGTAGGGGCTGATTTTCGGGGTGGAGATATACTCGAATCGGACCGGGAGTTTATTGGTCCAGAGCGAGGTCCGGTGCGGCGCGCCGTCCGACTGGATATCCACCCGCTTGGGCGTGTGGAATACGACCGAGCTGAAACTGCTGGCCACGTCCGAAGGCAGATACTGGTTGAGCATCATCTTGTCCAGGTCGGTTCTGGGGGCTGGGGCTGCTCCAGCAAAGGTTGTTGTCTGTGGCGCATTCGGTTGCGGAATAGAATTTTGACCGGTATAACCCTCATTGGAAAGTAAAATCTGATAATTAATATCCTTCTGCGACAGTGTGCTTTGGACTCTCCTTAAGTCATTATATTTACCCAGCACCTCGGCATTCTGGGGCAGGTTGACATAGCAGGGCGGGAGTTCCGGCAGCCAGCCCTGGAGGGCCGGGCGGGCGGTCGAGAATGAAATCAAGGCATTGAGCCAGTCCTCGCCGCTGTTCTGGGTGACCACGCCATAGGCGATGAGTTCCATTTCCTTGGCCTCGGTAAATACCCGGATATCGTAACTGGCCTGCCAGTTGACGCCGAAGTTGATATAGGACAGGGACAGTTCATAGGCGCCGTCTTTTAAGACCTCCAGGCCGACCTTGACCGATTTCTTCTGCGGGATGGTGTTCTGGTAGATGCCCAGCTTGGATAATTCATTGCTGACCAGCGCCATCTTCTTATTGATATCGCGCCGGTTTAATTCCTCTTTCATGTTGGACTCGGAATTGGCGCGGAGTTTGGAGGTATAATATTTGAGCATCTCTTCATAGTCCTTGACAGCCAGGCGGGGTTCAATAGCGCCTTCCTTTGCGGACGCCGGGGGACGCTGGGCTGAGGCCAGGAATGCGTCCTTGGCCGCGTTGAGATACTCGCGTTCCATCTGCAACAATCGCGCGTTGTCGTCAATGACGCGCAGGGAATCCTGGAATTGCTGGAGCTGGTCCTGGAGCGCCCGGATTTTGTCCTCCGGCGGACGTTCCAGTTGGTAGGTCTTGATATCCAGTCCGATAATTTTCAGGTTATCCGGGTCGCTGGTGGTGACGCGGACCGACTCGTTCTGGAGGGGCATAGGCAGGTCCTTGACCAGCACCTCGTAAACGCCTTTGGTCAGTTCGCCGGTCTTAACCTGCCTGGTGACCAAAGCCCGGTCCGGATAGACCGTGACCCGGTCAATCTTTGATGACACCTCCAGCGTCTTCTGCGGTTCCGCGCTAAGATTGCTGAGCATTGCGCTTAGCCCGATAATCAGGGCTAGCGTCAGACGGCATGCCGTTTTCATAATTAGAACCCCTTTCTTAACCACAGGTAATCTGTGGCAGCTGTGGTTTATTTCACTCTTTCATACGGAATATTTACCTGACTTTATCTACTTGAACTTAAATCCTTTCTTCTCGGCTTGTTGTCTTAATGTATTAAGGATTATCTGGTCAACGGAGTTTTTGTCAAGGTTTTGCTTCTTTATTTCGGCCTGGACGTATTCATCGCGCGCCTTGGCCAGCTCCTGCATCTTTTTGATTATTTCATCGCGTTCTTTCTGCTTGGATTCCAGGTATTCCCGGCGCTTTTCCGGTGACATCTTCTGCATCTCTGCAGACAGTTCTTCGTCCTTAAGTTCATCCAGTTTAACCCGTTTTTCCTTAACGGCATCAAGCAGGTCCCAGGTGCCTAGTCGCCCGCTCTTTTGGTTTGTCAACGCGCTGGAGCGGTCCGCCTGGCTGGCCATCGGCGCAGTGGCCGCCAAATTCTCGGCCTTGTTCAACTCGGCCACCATTTTGAGTCCGGCACCGCCACCATAGGCCACATTCGTCCCGATAAGTTGCCTCTGCAGGTCGGCCAATTCCTTATCCATCGGCGTGGAAACCTCGGCAACCTTGCCTTCCAGCCCGACTGTCAGGAACGCTCCATCGGCAAGGCGGGAAATCTCGGCCCATTCCGGCGTGGCCCGCTCGTGGCTGGAACAATAAATCGTATTAATCTGGATGCCGTTACTGATTGCCGCCGGAGCCGTAACATGGTAGCCGTATCTGTCCTTATTCCGGTCCTGGTTAGCCGGCTCATTGCCCAATACGAACAAAACCTTGAGGGTATCATTCGTCTTTTGCCAACTGACACTATGATTGGCCTCGTAAATCGCCCGGCCCACGCATTCCACATTACCGCCGCCTGTCCGAAGCGCCATCAGGTTTTCGTAGACCTTGTCAAGGTCCTCGGTCAGGTCCCAGGCCTTAAATCCGGTCCCGCCGTAACATTCTTCGTTTTCACCGCGATACGCTATCAGCCCGACCCGCAGGATGGGCATGGGCTTGGATTTGAGCATTTCGTTGACTATGGACCAGACCTTGCGCTGGGTAGCCGCAATGATATGCTCCATACTGCCCGAAACATCTATGGCAAAGACCAGGTCTATGTGCTTCTCCTGTTTCGGGATTTCTGTTACGGTCTTGGCCGGTATTGTTTCCGGCACCTTGGTGGTTCCCGGAGTCGTATTTTGGGCCTGATTGCAACCGGCCATCAGGGCCAGCGCCCAAACCGCTGTTAACAACTTTATGGTCTTCATAATAACCTCCTTTTCCGGCATTACCGGATTTTCCCGATAGTCATCGGGATGTTTATTTGTTATTCAGGTGTTATTTCACCTGATATATCTTATCGTTCCAGCAGACCAGCACATTCTGGCTGACCGCAAGATACCGGGCCAGGCGCGGCTGTTTGTTTATGAGTTCCATGTATTCCTCGCTCATAAACTTTATTTCGGTTATCTTCTTGGCATCCTTGGGGTCATATAATGAATCGTACCAGACATTATCAGCCGCCTGGTAAAAGGTCCGGTCTGCCTGTTGCCGGACCGAAGCGCGGACCGTAGCGCCCAGCTTTCCGCCTTCGTTCTTTTGGTCATAGTCGCCCTTCTGCAATTTCTGGTTTTCTTTGCGGTTGTTGACCGCTGGTGCGCCGCTGGGCTTGGCAGCATCAGCAGATTTTTCACTGACCTCATCTTCGACGGCTCTTCCGCCCCTGCCAAAGGTATCCCTGAGCGGCTGCGGGGTTCCGGGCTGTAGCCGCGCCTGGTCCTTGAAATCCTCCAGCACCAACCAGGAGGTGTAAGGCGTAAGAATCCCGTATTCCTTAGCCAGTCTGACAATCTCCTCTTTGACCTCCTTGGTCTCGCCCCTTAGGCGAATCTCATCCAGCAGATAACCGATTTTGCTGGTGGCCCAGAGCCGGGGGATAAAATCTGTCGATTCGTTACTTGCGGCGAAGGTTGATTCGTATTCAAACTTGCGCGGTTCGTTATTAACCATGCCCGCCAGCGTAATAAGTTTATTGCCGTCGCCCTTGTAGCGCCCGAAGATGGTTAACTGGCTGCCCCTGAAAATATCAGACAGGTTTTTGGGATAGCGGTCGTATATCTCCAGGCCGCTGACATCCAATTTTACGTCGGCCAGGACCGGATAGGCAATCTTGTCGTAGAAGCCGGAGACCTTAACCTCGATATTCTCATCCGGCGTGATATATTCCCGCGCGCCTTTGTTGGCCGCGGCTATCTTGTCCAGCAGGTGCGTATTGACATCGTAACCCACGCCAAAGGTGAAGATGCGGGTATTGGCGCTGTTTTTGACGGCTATGTTTTTCAGGATATTCTCCGGGTTCTGCTCGCCGACCGTGGGCATGCCATCGGTCAGGAACACCACCATGCAGGGGCGTTTGCTCCCGGGCTCGACCATGCCCAAGGCATTCTGGAGCGCCTCGTCAATATTGGTTCCGCCCCGGGCTTCAATGTCCTTGATCCATTTAACGGCCTCGCCCTGGATAGCCGGAGTGACCTGTTGCAGGGCGTCTTTGAACGGGCGCACGTCAGCGCTGAAGGTTATCAGGTTGAACCGGTCTTCCTGGCGCAGGGACCTGATGCAGAATTCCAGCGCCTTTTTGGCCTGGTCTATTTTATTGTTGTCCCTCATCGAGCCGGAGGTGTCCAGGACAAAGATGACGTCCTTTTTGACCACCTCAGAATCCTTGAGGTCGTATTTGGGCGACAGGAACATCATAAAGAACCCGTCGGAATATGTCTTTTTATAGCTGAGCAGGTTCACCCCGAACTGTTTGTCTGATAATGAATAGTAAAGGATGAAATCCTTGTCCGGTTTCATCTTGGTCTGCTCAAAGCTAATCAGGATGTTGCGGTCGTCTTTGCGGCTGACGGCGATATCCGGATAGGTCGGTGAATAGACCGTTTTTATGGGGATAGCGGATTTGAGGGTGACCTTGATTACGGCCGAGTCAATCGCCTCGGATGAGAACTTGTTGGTGCCCCAGGGATGCTTGAATTCGCACAGTCCGTTATCCACCGGCAGGCGGTAGGTATAGGTGTATTTTATTCTGACGTTGCCCGGTCCGACGCCCAGGTCCTGGTTGGTGGCCGGAATCGGGAAGACCCGGAGTTTCAGCAGGCCGTAGCCGGCATATTCCAGGAGCGCCGGGTCAATCATCCGCCGGACTGTTTCCTGGTAATACTGGAATGCCTTGTCTTTGTCCAGCAGTTCGCCTTTGGATTCCTTGCCGTTAATCCATAAGGCCAGATTCTGGACCGCGGTCTCGGGCAGAATGGGCAGAATAAAGGTGCCTTCCAGCTGGTAAGGATTAGAATTGTGGAATATCTCATCCACCGTGGCCACGGCCACCTGGTCTTCTATCTTAATGTCCAGTGCCGTGTTCTTGACCGAGATGTTGACCATCGGCGTTGGCCTGGGCTGCCTGTCGTCTATGACAATCACTCCGCAGGCGTTGGCAGCGGCGTTCCAGCCCAGCATTATCATTAATGCCAGGGCTCCTAAAACAACCATCTTTCTTAACATAGCGCACCTCCTCTTCGGCGGAGAGCGTTCAGCGCATGGTTAAAGTTTTATGCGCTATGCCCTTCGCTCCGTGCTAATATATTAGACAATCGAGTCGTGCAAATTTGCGGATGAAAATTAAAAATATTTACGAAATATGAATATCCGGTCTTATTTATCGGTCGGCTCAATAAAGATGATAAATTCTATCATTGCCTCTGGTTGACTCTGAGCGGATTGGTTTACCGCATCTTTAACGTCATCTGCATCGTCCTGTTTCTTCATATCCTTGTCTGGACGGACTTCTTTATTATTTTCGGTGAGAGTTTGCCCAATCTTTTTGGCTGGAAGTGCAGCAGGCGGTGATGCCGGTGAAGGCGATGCATCCCCCTTGCCCCTGGCCGGCGCAGATGGTGCTGGTGCTGTCGGAGGAGCAGGTGGCGGCGCAGGCGCTGTTGCTACCGGTGTAGGTTTTGGCTGTTGCCTTGGTTTATCCTTTGACACCTCGTCTTTTGCCTTACTTGATTTTCCGCCTTCTATCTTATTCGCCTCGGCTTGTTTACTGTCGGACCCTTTCCCGCCGCCCTTACCGATTGCATCATAGGAACGCGTGCCTTGGTCGGTCGGCTCTTTTCCTTTCGCCTTTTCTTCACCCTCGGTCATTGCCTTTCCGGCATCGGCCAGATAACCATCTTTTAATACTTCCTGTTGTTGTATGGCCGGAGCAATCGCCTGCATTTCAGCCAGGACCAACTTATCCGTAACATTGATATCACCCTTGAGTTGTTTAATAAACGCATCTTTTTGGCTCAACGGAATGCTAATCTTTACGACCTGGCCCAACTGACTTTGCTGTCGGATTTTCTTTTCTCTTAACGGCGCAGCCGAATTAGTCATAGTCGGGTTTTCGTCCTGTATCGGCTGTTCAGCCGGCGCCTTGGCCAGGAATTCCTCTTGTACGGCCTGCCTTTTTTGGTATTCAGCCCTTAACTTTAGGTCCGGTGTTTGCGTGGAAGCCGCGGCATAGACCTTAGCCACGGCATTATCCACATTTCTGGTGGAGATATTTATCTGCTGGGTGAAAAGCATGGGCTGGGCCTGGATAGCGTCCAAGGTTTCTGTCTTTGCCGTAATTGATGCCGTGAAACTCGCCTTTGCCTTTTCGCTGACCGGCGCCGGGGCTGGTATCTCGTTCTTTCTGGATTGAATCATCACTGTAAAGACCACCAGGATAACCGCGGCGGCCGAGGCCAGTGATGCCGTCAGCCAGCCAGAGCGCCGGAATATATTTGTTCCTTGTCTTTCGTCAATAGGGCGCGTCAGGTTACACCGTACTCCCTCCAGCAATTCGGATGGCGCAGTCAAGGCCGGCATCCCGCGCAACATCTCCTTGACCCTTTTTAACTCCGTTACCTTTTTGGCGCAGCCCGGACATTCCTCCAGATGCTTTTTTGTCCTGTCCGCATCTGTCGTGGAGAGTTCCTTATCCACGTAAGGGTTCAGTAATGTTTTGACTTCATCGCATTTCATATATTCGCTCCATTATATTAGACAAACATCAAAGGATAATTTGCTAATACTTTATAAAAAATCTTTCAATGTCTCCCTTAGAAATTCTCTGGCCTTTTCCAGATTAGTCCTGACCGTCGAAACTGAGATATTTAATGCCTGGGCTATTTCGGCATAAGAAAAGCATTCAATATCTTTTAACACCACAACTTCTCGCAATTCCGGCTCAAGCCAATCCAGGGCTTTTTGGATATGTCTATTTGAATCTTCTGTTTGAATATTTTCCGTATGGTTGGCGTTATTCTGATTAATTTCCTGCTTGGTTAGGTAATGGGGATTGCATTTGAAATCCATCGGCACCATTCTTTTGCGGCGCTTCCGGTAATTGACGCTCTCGTTAAACGCAATCCGATACAAAAAGGTCAGGAATGACGAATCACTGCGGAAAGAATTAATACTCCGGAAGGCCTTAAGAAAGACCTCCTGGCAGATATCCAGGGCGTCCTCCGCGGAACTGACCATCCGGTAGATGGTGTTGTATAAACGGTTCTGGTATTGGACAACTATCTCGGAGAACGCATTCTTATCGCCGTTATGGACCCGATCCATAACGGTTTTCTCATCGAATGGCCGGGTCGTGTTTAATGCGTCGGTTTTGGCCTGGTTGGTTTCCAGCATAATTATTTCCGCCTGGCCTGTTTGCGGCAGGTCACCAGGTTGCTGTTGGTTTCCCTGATTCTATTCCTGAGCCATAAATTATCGGGGTCTATTTTCTCGGCTTCCAGATATTTGGCCAGCGCCTGCCTGAATTTTTCTATGGCCAGTTCGTTTTCCTTGTCAAAGGTCTCGTCTTTATTAAAGGTGTTCTGGAGATGAATAATCCCCTGGTCATAATATTTATTGCCATCCTCGACCAATATCTGCGCCTCGGTTTTGACCTGGGGCTTTTCCGGCGGAAGTTTAGGCGTCCGGCGCAATTCTACCTTGGTCGGCGTAATCGGCGCTTCTGTAACCGACGTGATAGGCGGCGCCTTTTCAGGGATGGGCTTTTCCGGCGGTGTAATCACTTCCGGCGCTTCAGCCGGCTTATGCTCGGGTGGTTTCTTTGCGACAATTGGTTTTTTCGGCGGCGGTTTGGGCAGCCGGATGCCCAGATACGACCTGATAATAGCCAGGGTTTGCGATGTTTCCATTCCGTGGGCGGTCTGGAACTCATAAACCCCCCAGATAATTCCGGCCAGGCAGATAAAAAACGAAATAATGATAAACGAAATGACGTTCCTCATAAAATATTCTTATTTATTATAATTTTCTTCTTGATTTAATAAAGTTTTATTGTTATAATATAAATATCCTTTTTATCTGGGTCTTATTTAACTCTTTATGAAATTTATTGCTGACTTTCATGTCCATTCTAAATACAGCCGGGCCACCAGCAAGGAAATGGATGTGGAAAACCTGGCCCGCTGGGCGCCCATCAAGGGCATCAACCTCATGGGCACCGGTGATTTCACCCATCCCAACTATTTCGCCGAATTGCGCCTCCGCTTAAAGCCGGCGGAAGAAGGTTTATACCGCCTGAAAAAGGGCGACTCGCCTACCAGGTTCATCCTGACCGCCGAGACCTCCCATATTTACAGCCAGAACGGTAAGAGCCACCGG
Source organism: Planctomycetota bacterium (assembly GCA_038059695.1). Classification (GTDB taxonomy): domain Bacteria; phylum Planctomycetota; class MHYJ01; order JACQXL01; family JACQXL01; genus JACRIK01. The sequence continues at coordinate 3,955 of JBBTIZ010000044.1, read as the reverse complement.
ATTCATATCATCATCTGCGCGCCGGACCTGGAAACAGTCGGGAAAATAAATGCCAAACTAGCCCGCATCGGCAATATCGCCTCCGACGGCCGGCCTATCCTGGGCACTCCGGTTCAGGATATGGTCAAACTGCTCCTGGACATCTCGCCCAAGTGTTTTATTGTCCCGGCCCACGCCTGGACGCCCTGGTTTTCCGTATTCGGCTCAGCTTCCGGATTTAATTCTATTGAGGAATGCTTCGGCGACCAGGCCAAAAATATCTACTGCATTGAAACCGGACTGTCTTCAGACCCGCCCATGAACTGGCGCCTTTCAGCCCTGGATAAAATCACCCTAATATCAAATTCCGATGCCCACTCGCCCAGGAAAATCGGCCGGGAGGCCAATGCTTTTGACTGCGAACTGTCGTATTCCGATATTATCAACACCCTTAAGACCAAGGATGCTAAGAAATTCCTCTACACTATAGAATTCTTTCCGGAGGAAGGTAAATACCACTACGATGGCCACCGGACCTGCAATGTAATTCTGTCTCCGGCCGAGAGCAAAAAACATAATGACATCTGCCCGGTCTGCAAGAAGAAACTGACCATCGGGGTCTGCCACCGGGTGGCCGACCTGGCCGACCGGCCCGATAATTTCGTGCCGCCTAATAGCATTCCCAATAAATATCTTATTCCTCTGGAGGAAATTATTGCGGACGCCTTAGGTGTAAACGTCACGGCCAAATCCGTATTAGAAACCTACCACAAACTCATTGACCAGGGCAAGAGTGAATTCAATATCCTGCTGGATATGCCCATAGACGAATTGGATTCGTTTGCCCCGCCCCGGATTGCCGAGGGGGTTCGGCTGGTCCGCGAGAAGAAATTGAATATTATCCCGGGTTATGACGGCGTCTTCGGCAAGATATCCATATTCGGAAAACCGGAGTATGGCGAACCATCACTCAAGGAGAATGAGGGCTCAACCCCACAATTAGGAATCCCGCCTTTAACCGGTATCAAGGAAGATTCCGGTAGCAGCTACAAGGCCGCCGAACCATCCCAGATTCAGATTAGAATGTTCTGAATTCTATTTGGGCGGCGGGCGTGGTGAACTCTTGGCAGCGAATTCGGTCTTCTGCACCCCGGCCTTCTTGCAGATATTAAGCACGTTGACCACGGCCTGGGCCGGCACATCGCTGTCCGCATCTATCTTGACCGGTATAATATCCAGCCCGTCTGGCATAACCAACCCGGGCGCTAAGTCCTTGAGATGCCTTTCTAAGGAATTCCAGTCCTTGAAATCTATATCGCCTAATTTGACCCGGGCCATAAGCGGAGATGACTCTGAATACGCCAACCTGATCCGGACTTCTTCTATAGGAGGAGGATTTCCACCGCTGGGTCCTTTATCCATCGGCATATAGGCATACAATTTCCCTTCCAGCGACTTGAAATGGATGGAGCACATAAAGAATATCATCAACTGGAAGATGACATCAATCATCGGGGTCATGTTCAGTTCGTTCCGCTCAGCCGATGGTTGATGCTCACGGTCTCGCTGCGGCGAGTTCCATATTCGTCTTCCGGGTCCATATGCTTTTGTCTTTGACATAAATTGCCTCTCTTACCGGCTGTTAAACTGAAGGTTGTTACAGCCGGTTAGATCCCGCACCTATCCGAAGGATGGGCGCGGGACAGATTATTTACAGGGTTAAGTTTCTTATTCCCGCGTATATATAAACGAATAAATCATATATCCGGTTCTTTTTATTTGAGATTTATTGATTATTTTGCTATTTTACCGATTATGTTATTCTGGAAAAAGGACAAGAAGACCATCCTCCGGGACGAATTACGCCAGGTCGTCAAGAAATGCACGGGTTACGGCTTCCGCAAAAAGGAATTGCTCCATCAGGCCCTGACCCATTCCTCAGCCCGGGAGGAAGGCGACGAGGCGGAAAAGCATTCCGGTCTGCCCCATATCAACGAGCGCATGGAATTCCTGGGCGATGCGGTTCTCGGGCTGGTTATCTCCGAAATCCTTTACACTAAATTCCCCCTGATGAACGAAGGCAAGATGAGCGTGATTAAATCCAATATCGTCAGCCGGGAGAGTTTGGCCCAGAAATGCCTGGCTCTCGGACTGGATAAACTGATTATCGTGGGTAAGGGCATCAAGGGCCGCGCGCTGCCGGTCTCGGTCCTGGCCAACGCCATGGAGGCCGTCTTCGGCGCCATATTCCTGGAAAGCGGTTACAAGGATGCGGTTAAGGTCATCACCAAGATGTTTGCCGACGATATCGCCACGGGCGAGGAAACCGCCCTGCATTCCAATTACAAGGCCATCCTGCAGGATCACAGCCAGCACAGATTCGCCCGGGTGCCCAATTATCGGGTTGTCAAGCAGTCCGGCCCCAAGCACAAACCCATTTTTGAGGTAATGGTATTTCTGCCCGGAAAATCTCAGGACGAGGACCAGACGTCTTTTGGCCCGGGCATTGGCAACGACAAGAAATCAGCCGAGCAATTAGCCGCCAAAATGGCTCTGGAACACCTGGGATTAATACATTAGGTTATCATGCTTCTTCAATCCGTTATTTCTGATTTAGCCAAGAATAAAGAGATCCATATCGGCGGGCTCTGGGGCAGTGCGCCTCTATACCTCATCGCCCAACTCTACCAATCCACCCACAAGGATATCTTGGTCATTACCGAGGATGAGGAATCGGCTGATTTTGCCTTGGATGACCTGTCTGTGTTCTTAAGTATTACCGGCAAATCAGCCCCGACCCTGCTTTTGGCTCCGGCTACCGGAAACGATACCGGTCCCAATGCCACCCAGGATAAAATCCTGTTCCTAAACCGCCTGATAACCCCGGGAGAAAAAATCACCGTTATCTCCAAGTCAGCCTTGTTCTCTGCCTTCCCGGACCGCCAGCAATTGGACAGCTCCATCATCCAAATCAAGACCGGCCAATCCACAGACCGCCTGGAATTTATCAAGCGTTTGCTCCAGGGCGGATATGAGAAAACCCTGGACGCGGTCCACAGCGTGGGTGAAATCAGCATCCGGGGCGGGATTATTGACATTTTCCCTTTTGGCAGCAGCGCCCTTTGCGAAGCAATGGTCGGGAGCATTGCGCCTCAGGCGCAAGCGCACCAGGTGACACCACTGCGCATTGAATGGGACGGTAACCGTATAGAATCAATCCGGCTCTTTGATATGTCTACCCAGCTCTCAATCAAGACGCTGGATAGCGTGGAGTTATATCTGGCCAAGGGCCTGATTGTCTCGGCGGATAGTAAAGAGTTGCCATTGTTGAATTATTTTCCCCTTGACACCATCATCGTCTTTAACCAAACCGATGATGAAAACGAAGAAACCCTCAACCGCCGCTCCGACGCTCATTTGGTAGAGCGGTCCGAAGGACTCCGTATGAGTCTTCGGACTCCATCGGAGAGCGCCCCGTATCCGAAGGCATCGGGACGCACCCCCCAATATCCCCGGCTCTATCTGCACAAAATCCCGGTTCCGGGTGCCGAAGGGATTAATCTCACAATCGAATCGCTCCAGCGTTTCAGCAGCGGATTCACCAATATCCTCAAGGAACTCCAAGACCTGGTGGATAAAGCCAAAAACTTCCACATCGTGTCCCAGAACAAAGCCGAGGAATCCCATCTCAAGGAATTGCTGGCATCTAACAAATTCATTTCCTTAAGCAAAGTCCGGTTTCTCCAGGGCCGGCTCAATGAGGGTTTCTTTTCCAAGGACGAAGGCATCGCCTTTATCAGTCATCGCGAATTATTCAACCGCTACCGCCTGCTCCGGCAGCCCAAGGCAATGGTGCCGTCCCGGGCCCGGACCACCGAGACCTTCTGGGAACTCCAGCGGGGCGACTTCGCAGTTCATACAGCCCACGGCATCGGCCGTTACCTGGGCCTGAAACGGATTTACAATTCTGAATTCC
>JBBTIZ010000043.1:16707-24517 GCA_038059695.1 Planctomycetota bacterium | reverse complement strand
TTGCTATCATTGCGCATAATTGATAATATCAGGAATTCGCCATAAGACGATTTTATAGTAAAGGAAAACCCGCCTGAGACGGGTCTAACTCGCTGTCCGCCTTCGGCGGATAACGTTCCTTTATCTCTAACAGTGAGTAAGATATGAAGAATATCGAACATAATACGAAGATTCGCAATATCGCCATCATTGCCCACGTGGACCACGGCAAGACCACGTTGGTTGATTTGATGCTGCGCCAGAGCGGCGTCTTCCGTCTGAACCAGGAGGTTGACGAACGGGTCATGGATAACATGGACCTGGAAAAGGAGCGGGGCATTACCATCGCGGCTAAGAATTGCTCCGTCTTATGGAAAGACGTACGCATTAATATCCTGGATACTCCGGGACACGCTGATTTCGGCGGCGAGGTGGAACGTAGTTTGAGCATGGTGGACGGCGCCATACTTCTGGTTGATGCGGCCGAAGGCCCGCTGCCCCAGACCAGGTTCGTTCTGAGAAAGGCCCTGGAATCCGGGCTCAAGATGATTGTGGTCATTAACAAGATTGACCGCAAGGATGCCCGGCCTAAAGAGGTCTTAGACGAAATCTATAATCTCTTCATTGACCTGGAAGCTCATGAGAAAGACCTGGATTTTCCGGTATTATATGCAGTCGGACGCGATGGGATTGCCCAGAAAACCCTGGAAGAACCGGGCAAGGATTTAAGCATTCTGTTTGATACCATTCTTGATAGCGTTCCGGCGCCGGTCTATAATACGGCCGAGCCGTTCCAGATGCTGGTGGCTGACCTGGATTATTCCGATTACGTGGGCCAACTGGCCATCGGCCGGGTATTCAACGGCTCAGCCCGCTGTAATGACAATCTGGTCTGCATCAAAGAGGACGGCAAAACCATACCCATCAAGGTGACCAAGCTCCAGGTCTATAATGGAATCTCAATAGAAATGGTGGATGAGGTTCATCCGGGCGATATTATTATCCTGGCCGGCATTGAGAATGTGTCTATCGGTGATACCATCTGCAACGAGAGTGTGCCCAAGGCATTGCCCCGCATCAATGTGGATGAACCGACCGTGTCTATGAATTTCACGATGAATACCTCGCCATTTGCCGGCGAAGAGGGGACTTATGTCCAGTCCCGCAAAATAATGGAGCGCCTGCGCCGGGAGACCCTGCAGAACGTGGGTATCCAAATGGAAGAGGCGTCTGATTCTGATACCTATATCGTCAAAGGCCGGGGCGAATTCCAGATGGAGATACTGCTTGAGACCATCCGGCGTGAGGGCTATGAGGTCAGCGTCGGACGGCCCCAGGTGATATTCAAGAAAAGGGACGGCCAGACCGTAGAGCCGATTGAGCATCTCTATATAGATTGCGACGAGGCCCATATCGGCATCGTCACTGAAAAGATATCACAGCGCAAGGGCCAGATGCTTAATATGGTCAACCACGGCACCGGCCGGGTCCGTCTGGAGTTTACTATCCCGACCCGATGCCTGATTGGATACCGCAACGAATTCCTGACCGATACCCGAGGCACCGGCATCATGAGTTCATATCTCAAGGGCTACGAGGAATTCCGGGGCGAGTTCAAATCACGGCTGACCGGCTCGCTGGTGGCGGACCGCAAAGGCGCGGCCGCGCCTTATGCCCTGGAGAACCTCGAGGCGCGCGGCGCGCTCTTTGTCAAGCCCGGCGACCTGGTCTATGAAGGTATGATTGTGGGCGAATACAGCCGGGACGGCGACCTGAATGTCAATGCGGCTAAGGGCAAGAAACTGACCAATATGCGTTCTTCCACCTGCGATGATAATATTATCCTCAAACCGGTTATGCCGATGACCCTGGGCAAGGCCATCACATTCATCCGTGATGACGAGATGGTTGAGGTCACGCCCAAGTCCATCCGCCTGCGCAAGAAAATTCTAGCGGCTGATGGCCGCAAGGGTTCCCGTCCCCGTGGCCAAAAAGCCGTTGAGGAAGAGGAAGAAGAATAGGAATACCGCTAAAACACGGAAAAGATAACACGAACTAAGCGAAGCCCCGTTAGAAAGACCTGTAACCGAGTAATAAACTTGTGGCATAGTTATAACCATATTTGTAGAACTTTCTAACGGGGCGAAGCGTGAAATGAAGCACCCCGACCCGTACGGGCGGGGAGCGCACGGAAAATTACACGCCCCTACGGGCGGGCATAGGTCCGAATAGGAACGAATCACACGAATAATAAAAAACAAGTTAAACAACCCCGAAGTTATCGGGACTCCGTTGCGACTCCGCAGGATTTAACTGATTAAACCGATTTTTCAGATAAATCCGTCCCTACGGACGCCCGTTTTAAAAGGGCGTTTAATCCTGTTGTTAAAAAGGGAATTCCTGTACCATTAAATTACATTTGCTGTCGTGGTCACTTCGTGGTCTTTGTGTTTATCTGAGAATTTGCTTAATCACCCGGACGAAATTCCCGCCTAGGATTTTCTTTATCTCGGTCTGGTTAAATCCTCTATGCGCCAGTTCTGCCGTAATATTGTGCAGGTATGAGCAATCTTCCAGCCCGTAGGTGATTCCGCCGTAACCGTCCCAGTCAGAGCCCAGGCCGACATAGTCCACTCCGAATTTATCCGCAATATACTGGATGTGATTGACCACGTCCTTGACTGTGGCGCTATTCTTTTTATTGGAGAACTTCTTGAGATAATCAGGTAAATAGAATACGCCCATCACGCCCTTGCGCCGGCAAATCTCTTTTATCTGTTCGTCATCCAGATTGCGCGGGATATCGCGCAGGGCACGGACGCCGGTATGGGATGAGATTATTGGGCCTCTGGATAACCTGATAACGTCTCTGAATCCGGGTTTGGCTAAGTGCGCCACGTCTATGAGCATACCCAGCCGGTTCATCTCCTTGACTACTGTCTTGCCGAATGTGGTCAGACCCTTAGGGTATTTAATACCGATGCCGTCTCCCAAATCATTACGCGGGTTATGGGTCAGGCCCATTGCCCGCACGCCCAGGTCATAGAACACCTTGAGCAGTCCGAGGTCTTTATTGAGCGGATTCCCGCCTTCTATATTAATAAGAAATCCCATGCCATCGCGTCTGATGAGGTCAGTCAGGTCAGCGGATGATTTTACCACTACCAGACCGTTATTCCCGCGCAGGCGGGAATCCAGACCCAGCGAGGACTGTCTTACCGCTTGCAGAACCTCAAAAACCATCTTCAGGGCATAGGCCGTGGCTTCAAGGCCGGTATATGTGGGCGGTGTATAGACCGCCATAAACTGGAGATTAGTGCCGCCTTGTCTGGTGCGGTGATAATCCATATGGGAATGGGTAAATTTACCTGCCTTCGCTTTTGGGATACGTTGGAAGAAATCGCTCATCTGCGATTTATGGGGACCGTATTGATATCCCGGACTCTTGGCTGACAGAATTTTGGAGAAGGTGTCCGCATGCCCATCCACGATAAAGGATTTATGGTGAAGCTTAAGGACTTCTTTATTTGGCATAGAGATTTACCCCCACCCCGAAAGCTTTCGGGGTAAGGATGTATGATAAAATAATTCCTATAAGGAATCCAAGAAAATAGGTATCTAATCCGTCTAAAGTTTAACTAATTTTTTAACACCCATACCATAATCTTTATCCTGGTTGAGGGTAATCTTTATCCTGGTTGAGGGTAATCTTTATCCTGGTTGAGGGTAATCTTTATGCTGGTTGAGGGTAATCTTTATCCTGGTTGAGGGTAATCTTTATGCTGGTTGAGGGTAATCTTTATGCTGGTTGAGGGTAATCTTTATCCTGGGTATGGGTAATCTTTAGGCAGGGTATGGGTACTCTACAGGGGGGTGGGGGACTCCCCCCTCCCCCTATTTATAGCGGGAATGGGGCAAAATGTGATGGGTTACGCCTTGTTAGAGGTACTAAAACAGCAAAATCAGGCCTCAAAAACAAGCCAAAATAGTGGTTACCGGACCACAATCGCCGAACCGCTTGTTGGATAGTTTTCGACCGGCCTGTTCCGGCCGATGAGCAGAGGTTATAATTTTATCTTGAAAAATATTGACGAATCTATGTCGGTAAAATACCGTTATATCAATATCAGGTTGAGTGATGATTTGACATCTTAGATGATACCACAAAACTGCCTGCAGTATGATAATGTTAATTAACCTATATGTGGTGGAGGAGTAGTAATATGGAATTATCTGCGGTAGTTAGTTTTAAGAGGATAGGGCAATATGTCATGTCCGTGGTTCTGATGCTGGGCATTATGGAGATGAGCGTCTTTGCCTATGGTTACGAAGATGAATACAGTTACAAAAAAGACGCCTCGACCGGCAACCTCAATATTTTCTGGGGCACCAAGACGTTGGAAAAGGACTCCTGGGACCCGGTAGAAACCCAGGGCGACGTTGGGCTGGCGCTGGACTTCAGGAAGAAGGATTGGTCGGTTAATATGGCGATTGAGTTCTTCAGTTCTACTGGCGAGAACAGCGCCTGGGACCCGTCTTTAGGCCTGGTGGATTACACAGGCGCGACTACGGAATTCAATGTCGGCATCAAGAAAATCTGGGAGGATTCGGGAAATATGCGCCCTTTTATAGGCGTCGGTATTTCTTCTGTCACGGCTACATTCGCGGGCGCTGGTTCCTTCGGTACCATCTCTGATTCCAGCGGGGCAGTGGGCACCTGGCTGAGCGGAGGGGTCTTTTGGACGTTTAATAAGTCGTTTAATATGGGTTTTGAATTCAAGGCCTCCACGGCTACTGTTACCCTGTATGGCATAGGGGGTGATGCGGGCGGTGAACATATCGGGCTCTTCTTTGGATTCCATTGGTAAAATCCTGGGTCCATAGAGCGAAGCCACAGATTTTACTATCCCTACGGGACTTTTACAGCACGCCCCGTAGGGGCTCTCTGCGAGAATCCCGGAGGGGTCAATGAGAACCCCGTTAGGGGTCGCGGCCTGTCTGCGTGCGTTCACAAAGAATGCAGGAAAATGCAATGTGATTGCAGTTTTTCGGGGTCGCCAAACATTCATATATATAGAGGGATTCCCGACAAAAACTGTCGGGATAAGTGGCTGTAACGACCATAGGTCTAACAGCCACTAAAAGGCGGTGTTGTATGATAAATAAAGCATTTATCGTTGTCGCCATCGGTGCCATTCTGGGGTTTGGATTGTTCAATACGGCCCTGGCGACCAGCCCGGGACAGGACCTGCAGGCCGGCATCCAGAAGATTGATATCAAGGTTGTCAAGAAGGCGGTGGAGGAGTTGGTCCGGCAGAACGATGAGCCCGCCTTTAATTCCCTGTCCAACGCCGCGGTTTCCGTTGAAGGCATAGCAGAAAGCACTGAGATGCTCTGGGCCATCCTGGATGGTATCGGCCGGCTGACCAACAGCGCGGTCATCCCCAAGATAACTAACTTCATCCTCAAGCATAAGGACAGGGATTTGGGCAAGGCGCTTCTGTCCGCTATGCGGAGCAACCAGTCCCAGGATATGATTTCCCTGCTCAGCGCTATTGTTGACAAGGGGACTTACGAGATGAAACTGGAGTGCCTGCGCCAATTCGGCAATATCCGGATTAAGGAGTCGGTAGAGGCGCTGATTAATTTATTAAAGTCCATAGACGAGAAGGACAAGCCCGCAGGCAGTCCCGCTGATAGGGACAAGTCCAAAAAGGAGTTGCTGGAGCATATCTATGCCTCGCTCAATGACCTGACTCGAGAGCCGGATAAGTATCATTCCAATTACACGCTCTGGATGGAATGGTGGGAGAAGAGCAAGGATAAGGGCACAGCCGAGATTGTCGTGCAAAAGAAGGCGGTCAGCGGTGAGGATAATGTTGGTAAATATCGCCCGATGAGTATTGTCCAGACGCTGGAAAAGGACAAGGTTATCGTGGTGCGTAATGACCGGTGCGATGAGAATATCAAAAAGGCCGGCGGTAAGGGATTTGACTGCAATTTTGATAAGATTCAGGATGTGCTGGCCGCCCTGAATATCCCCTTTACGCTCGTCGGCAAATCAGAACTGGACAAGGAATCGTATTCGCTGGATGACAAGTGGGCCCTGGTATTCAACTGTAATCTGTTTGCGGACCATTGCTGTAATCCGGAGCATCTTAAACTGCCGCCGACCCAGAAGAAATTGGACAAGGTCCGGCTCTGGCAATGCCCGGGCACGGAGAATCATATCACTCATAAAACCGAGCTGAGCGATAAGACCATCAAGAAGATTAAACGTTTCGTGGATACGGGCGGGTATCTGTTTACCGAAGACCTGAATATAATGGAAATCATTCAGCGGGCATTTCCTAAGACGATATCTCAAAGCACATTCTTAATAGAAAGAACAGTCAGGATATTGCCCGAGCCGGCGGCGGTATTGCATCCCTATCTGAAATATGTTTTTGAGGCGCCGCCCATGGCCCAGCCGCCAGCCGCATCAATGCCGGGACAACCGTCCGGTGAGACCAAGTCGGTCAAGCCCGGAGAATTGTCACTGGATTCGGAATGGCAGATAGATAATCAGAGCCCGAATATCAAGGTTATAGATAAGAATCTGGTCACGGTTCTGATAGTCAGCCCGCAGATGGCCAAGCAGTATAAAGACGAAGGCGCGGTGGCCGTGACATTCAGGGTGGTTGACCCGTCCATCCAGGCCACCGGCGGCAAGGATATCACCTATTTACCGGGCGGCCGGGTATTGCATGTCATGAGCCATTTTGGGCATCAGAAGTCAAAGGTGAGTGAATTCGCTTTGCAGAACCTGCTGGTGAACTTCCTGGAAGAACTCGGCAAATATAAACCCAAGGCGCCTAAGGTGGTGAAGAAATAGCGGTGGATAAGTTTAATCCGCTTATTTGAGGTAAATGTAACCCCGCAATCCTGCGGGGTCTAACTGGCTGTAACTCGCTGCGCTCTAACAGCCAGTAAGAAAGGCGGTGTTATATGAGAATAAAAAGAGCCAACCTGTCTGATGCCGTGGGGATGAATATGACGCCGATGATTGACATAGTGTTCCAACTGATTATTTTCCTAATGCTGGCCACGGATTTTGCCAATGCTCAACTAGAACCGGTGAATCTGCCTATTGCAACCGTCGCCGAACCTGATAGTCAGCCCGACCCTAATCGGGTTATGGTGAATATCTCGCATGAATCGCCGAGTGATATGGCCTGCAATCAGTTAGAATATGACCATGAAAAATTAATCAGGACGTGCAATATAGACGCACACTGGAAGATAAAGGTTAACGGACAAGAATTGACCCAGGCGCAGTTAAAGGCCATTCTGGTGGTAGAGGGTAATATGTTCGGATATGACAAACCTCTGATGATAAGGCCTGATGGCGGGGCGCCTTATAGATTTCTGGCCTCGGTATTGCAGACCGTATCAGAGGCAAAACTATGGCGGGTGGAAATCGGAGCCAGGCGTCCGGCAGAATAAGCACGGTTATTTGAGGTAAGTGTAACCTCGCCTGCGGTCTCCACGAATGGCGACTCGCCGTGGCGAGCGAGGTCTAACTTGCTGTAACGAGTAAACTCTAACAGCAAGTAAGATAAAACTCTTGAGTGAGTTTGACGGTGCGTTCCAGGGTGAATTGCTGGGCTATCTTCTGGCGGGCGGATTGGCCGAATCGTTCCCGGAGTTGCCTGTCCCTGGCCAGTTTTATGATTGCCTGCGCCAGATTGCCGGCCGTGTCGTCAATGACCAGCCCATTCTTATCATTATCCACAATCTCCGGCAGGATACCGCGCTTGGCCACGATGAGCGGCTTGCCGGATGCCATTAT
>JBBTIZ010000043.1:13994-16607 GCA_038059695.1 Planctomycetota bacterium | reverse complement strand
TCTCCGGCAGGATACCGCGCTTGGCCACGATGAGCGGCTTGCCGGATGCCATTATCTCCAGCCCGGCCCGGCAGGAGCCGTCTGACCCTGGCACCAGGAAAAGCCCAAAGTCAAAGAGGTTGAGTAGGTCCAGATAGTCCCCGGTTCTGTATCCGGCCTGGATGACATTGTTCTCCAATCCCATCCGCTTGACCGGCTCGGTGACTAATTCATTATAGTATGTGCCCCGGCCGACAATGACTAATTTCACATTGGGCATTTCTTTGGCTACCTGTCGCATTGCCTGCAATATAATATTGAATCTGCGGTGCCGCTGGACCCGGGCTACGATGCCGACTACTATATCATTCTGTTTGATGTCGGATATGCTTGCCGGCTGGGCTGGGTGGTTAAACATAGAAATATCGATGCCGCTGGGAATGGCGGTTATCTTTTCAGGCGCCAGGCCGAAGTTCTTCTGATCTGTTTCTGCCAGGTTTTTGGAGAGGGTGATATAGCCATCCGTATAGCGCTTCATCAGTAATTTATGGGTCAAGGTCAGTTTTAGCGGATATCCCTTGTGGTTGGTGCGGATGATTTTGATATCCGGGAATTTCCGTTTGAGTTTTGAGCCGTAATAATGGTCCAGGGCGCTGTGGCAGTGGATGATATCAAAATTATGTTTGGTCTCGATGTATTTCGCCAGGGAGTTTACATGGGGTTTGAGATAAAATATGGACAGATATTTTGGAGGAGTAGCCAGGGTTAATAGGGGAATACCGGCTTCAATTGCCTTATCAGGCAGTGTTCGGTGTGAGTCGTCGGTTTGTTTGCTTCTTAAACAGGCCAGATGGATTTCCAGCCCTTGCTTTTTGAGACCGCAACAGAGGTTGAGAATCGGCTCGCTCGGCCCGGTCCATTTCCAGTCGCTATATAGATGTAATGCCTTCATAGTGGAATGTTATATTATTGAAAGGTAGTGGACAAGAAAATTGCAACCACAGATAGACACAGATAAACGCAGATTTAGAACTTCTTGCAGGTGCCGTTATGTTCCTTGGCAATCCGTTCCATGAGTTCGGTATCCACGGCATACATTGGGCCACTGGCCTCTTCTACACCGAGGTCAAGGGCGATGGTATTGATTCGTATCTTCCTGGTTTGGTTGAGGACACGAAGCGCGGCCATGATATCATCCGGCACGGTGTATTTGCCTCGGTTGGCTTTGCCGTCGGTCATCAGGCAGATACTGTAAGGAGTGGGCGCGCCGCTGGTAATAATGATTCTTTGCCCCTCGGCGGCCGTGGTCTGCCCGACCAGCGCGGCTTCCACCGCATCGTAGATATTGGTAAACGCCCCGAGTTTGCCGGGCGCCATCATGGTCCCAGGTTTGACAGTATCAAGCCATTTAATGGCCGCATCTTTATTGTCCGAGGTAGGGACGAGCCCGTCTTTGAATTTGCCGACTCTCTCAGAATAGGCAATGATATTTAATTTTACGGCCGGCTTGGACTTGGCCATCATTTCTATGGATTGTTTTAATTGCTCCATCAGTTTGTCCCATCTATTGATGCCATCCTTATTTTTCCCTTCCATTGATGTACTGACATCAATTACAAAGACCACATCGCCTTCCAGGGGGATATCAAAGAAGGAGAAGGTGCCGCCCGTTTTGTTATTATCATCTGGTGATTGGTCTGACTGGGCCATCAGTTGGTTGATGGCTTCTGAGATGTCGTTTCTGAGGCGTCCGGTTTCCTTCTTGAGTCGTGACCTGAGCGCCTCCAGGGATTTTTTCTTGGCTTCATCGTCCTTGAGTTTAGCCAGATAACTTATGGCGCTGACCTTTACTTCCCAGGCCTTGGATTCCAGGCAACCGGTAATTACATCTAAAGCTTCGGGCGGTGAGGATTCAGCCAGCGCATCAATCGCCGCTGTTTTGACCAGGTTATCGCTGTTTTTGAGGAGTTCCAGAAGGAGTTTGGTAGCGCCTTCGGCTGATATCTTTCCGAGCGCTTGAATCAATATTACTTTTTCAGGCGACTTGGTTTTCTTGGTAACGGAAATTAATTCATCTACGGCGGCTGGGTCGCTTAATTTGGAGAGGGAGGTGGCGACGATATCAACATTGAGCAGTTCGTTTTCTTTCAGTTCCCTGGGCAGGACGGTGTCAACCAGGACTTTTACTATGCCGGGGTGGTCGGTCTCGGCCAATGTTCGGATGGCAATAGCCCGTTCAACCGGTGTTTTTGCTTTTGTGTAGGCGTCCATGAATTCCGTCTGCCTCTGTTTCCATTCTTTATCCGGAATGGCGCTGAAGATATAATTGGCCAGGAACAATCCGGTGACTAAAACCAAACCGCCTGTCATTAAATGTCTTTTCATAGATGTCTCCTTTTGCGCCGCCGCCTTTGGCGAATCTCGCCCTTCGGGGCGGGAAGCGCCATGGCGCCACTTATCCCAGTGGGGTTTGCCGGCGTCATCTGGTTGGTGCGGGCTATGCCTCTTTTCTTATAATACTATACCTATAATTAAGGGAATTGGCAACTATTTTCTGCTAATTATTTCTCATTGACGGGAATCCGGTAAAGATTAAGATAGATATCATTCAAGGCGGTGGCAACCAAACGGCGG
>JBBTIZ010000043.1:12111-13894 GCA_038059695.1 Planctomycetota bacterium | reverse complement strand
AATCCGGTAAAGATTAAGATAGATATCATTCAAGGCGGTGGCAACCAAACGGCGGTTTGCCTCCGATGGATTTAACGATAATTCCTTGGCGCAGATGATATCTTTCAGGGCGCTTAACAGGTGGGTCTCCGCCTTATCGGCCTTGTCTGTGACAATCATCTCTATGCTCAGGTTCATCTGGTTGCGGGCCGCACTCAGATGTGATTCCGGGTCCAGGATTAAATAGTTCTTGTCAATAGTTTCGCCCAGCAAATCAGACGCGGCCTGCTCCGGCGAAGAAACGGTAAATGGCGAAAGGTCGGAACTCAGTATGATTTGCTCTATCTTGTTGATGACCTCGTGGTAATGGCTGTTAATATTTTGGAATGCCGGCCTCTTTAACAGCGCCGTGGTAGTACGCAGGGAGTAATAGATGTATTTAAGGCGGCTCAGGGATAATTTATACAGGATTTCGTTGGTCGGGTGAACCGGCTCATTAGCCGAAGCGCTTTTTTGATACTGGACCAGGGACGATGCCCAGGCATTAAGATATAATGACTTTATGACCTCTTCGTATCCGTAAGAGTTGATGGATTTGACAAATTCCATTGGCAGGGATTGTCCGGCGGCGGTGATGGTTTTGTTGGCCAGGTCCAGCGCGTTGGATAATTTATCAGCCGCTATGATGTCTCTTTGGATAAGCAGGAACGGGTCAATCGTTTTGATATCCGCATTTCTCAGGTCTTTTTCGATTGTTACGATTTCATTAAATGCCGAGTTAAGGAAATCGGTGTTATCGGTAGCCGCTAATAATTCCGCGAATGAGGCGTATTTTTCCTTGGTCCGCTCGCTGGAGTTTTGGTAGATAGCCCGGGCATCCATCAGGTAGAGCCGGTGGTAGATAGCGGCCTTGAGCAGCCGGCTGGCCGTGTCTTTATCAGCGCCGGTATCAATTTGGCCCAGCGACTGGCAATATCTAATCAGAGCGTCCTCTGGCTGTAGTTTTATATACGACCGGTTTGCCCGGTAAAATGATTTTCTGGCTGTTTGATACTGGGTGGCGCAGGATGAAAGGAACATCAGCAAGGAAATGATAACAACAAGCCAGTGCTGGCTCTTTAGAGCGTCTAACAAAATGACAACCTTTCCACTCTTGTCATTGCGAGGGAGCCCACTGGGATACCGTGGCAATCCCGCGAGATTGCGCAGCTTGCCCCGAGCGAATGAGATTGCTTCGCCCTGATGGGGCTCGCAATGACCTGTCTGCGTGCGAACACGCACAGGCAGGCAAGCGAGGGGTCCCGCTCCTCGCAATGACATACGCGGGAGTATACCCCTCATTTTATTAGATGCTCTCATTCTTTCCATCCATCTGCACCGATTAATTTGACAAAGACGCAGGAGCCCAGGTTGTCTTGCTCAATGTGGTCAAAGCGTTTTATTATCCGGATTAAATCCTGGGAGAACTCGTTGCCCACCGGGCAGAGCAGGATTCCGTTATTAACGTTTAATTGTTCAACCAGTTTATTAGGGACACTGGGCGAGCCGGCGCTGACAATAATCCGGTCATAGGGTGCGAACTCCTCCCAGCCCAGGGTGCCATCGCCGGTCTTATAGTGTAGCAGTTTGAGCGGTAGCGAATTACTGCTAACTATACTGGGCTGTAACTCGTCCCTCTGGGACTCTAACAGCCCAGTGTAATGTACAGAGCGATAGCCCAACCCTTCCAGCCGTTTTTGGGCGGTTTGGGCCAGTTCTGGCAATCGGTCTATGGTATAAACATCATTGGACAATTCAGCCAGCA
>JBBTIZ010000043.1:3647-12011 GCA_038059695.1 Planctomycetota bacterium | reverse complement strand
GCCAGTTCTGGCAATCGGTCTATGGTATAAACATCATTGGACAATTCAGCCAGCAGGGCGGTTTGGTAGCCGGAGCCGGAGCCGATTTCCAGGACCTTATAATTGCTATGCACATCCAGTTGCTCCAGCATAAACGCCACCATATAGGGCTGGGAAATTGTTTGGTTGCATCCGATAGGCAGGGGATTATCCTCGTAGGCCTGTTGGATATTAGGTCCATCCACGAAAAGATGCCGCGGGACTTTCAATAATGCGTGGATGACCCGATTATCCTTGATGCCCCGGCCGGCCAGTTGGGTTTCTACCATTTGGCGGCGCTGGAACAAATAGTCGGATTGGTTGGGGCCTGCCTCGTTAGAGATGTTGTTTGGTTCATTATTTGCCATCTGCATATAAAGTCACTCACTGGCGCATGTAGGTAATATAGAATTTCTGTGCTGGTTATCTCCTCGCCCCGTTAGAAATATCTGTATGATATAATAAAACTTATGGTTTCAAACCAGACAAAAATATTATATTTCTAACGGGGTAAAGGGCCTGCCGAATAAGATTTATCTGGCTGGTAGTCCCTCATTGAACTTAAAGGTCTGTGAGCCGATTCTGATAGTGTCGCCGTTTTTCAGGCGGTAGTCGTCAACACCCTGGTTGTTGACGGTGCCTCTGGCGCTATTGGCGAAATTGATGAACCTGAACCCGATTTCATCCCTGATTATGGCGGCCTGGCGGTGCTGGACGAAAAAGCCGGAGATGGGAAACTCGCACTTGGGGCTCTTGCCGAAGAAGGTGGTGGTTTTCATTATGGCAAAGGTCAGGTCGCCTTTCTTTTTATCGGTATAACTCAGGTGGGCCAGCAGGGTAGAACTCCGTTCCTTCTGCCTGAGGTCGAGTTGTTTGCGGTCTATGGCAATCGTGGCGTCAATATCTATCTTCTGCGGCGCCTTAACTTCTTCCTTGACCTGTTCGGATTCGGGTATCTTGAAGAAGATGGAGAAATTCCAGATATTGATTTCATCGCCGTTATTAAGGTTATACTGGGTGATTTTCTGGCCCTTGACATAGGTGCCGTTACTGCTGCCTAAATCGTAGAGTGTATAGATATTATCGTGTTTTTCTATCCGGGCGTGGTGTCTGGAGATGCCGACGTTATCTATCCGGACTTCGCAGGTCGGGTCGCGGCCGATGAGAATAATGTCTTTATCCAACTTAAAGGTATTTACCGGGCGGCGTTCAAAGGTCAATGTCAATTCTACCATAAAGTAAAATGTAGCGGCGCCTGCAGCGCCATAACTCGCCCGTACGGGCGAGTAATTAATTCTGGGCCAGGATAGTTACCCGGTGGCCGCTGAGATATTTCACCGTGCCGTTCTTCAGGGCGAAGAGGGTGTAATCGCGTCCGACGCCGACGTTAAGTCCGGGTTTAAAAACGGTTCCGCACTGGCGGACCAGGATGGATCCGGATGTGACTACTTCGCCGTCGTAGCATTTTACGCCGCGTCTTTGACTGTTGCTGTCGCGGCCGTTGCGGCTTGAACCGCCGCCTTTTTTATGCGCCATAAAAATATCTCCTCGCTCTAATCAGTTAGCATGCATTGCTGATTAGAGTAAAATAGTTATTCGGTGCATTTTGTCAAGTATTTTTACTATTTTCATAATTTTTACAAAATATTTATTAAACTGTTGACATTGTTTGCAGGTTTGATATAAATAGAATGACTAACGAGTCCGTCTATTTTAAGCGCGTGTCGGGCTGTCCGCCTTGGGCGGAGGCGGGGATTTAATTGATAAGGCAGGTTTACATGAAAAGGTCGGAGAGAATTAAAACTATTAAGGAGCAGAGGCGCCGGGAAATTCTTAAAGTGGCTTCCGATGTCTTTGCCCGGAACGGCTATCATCTGACTGACTTGGAAGTGATTGCCGATAAATTAGCCGTGGGCAAGGGCACCATCTACCGCTATTTCCCTTCCAAGGAGAAACTCTTTACCGCCGTGATGGAGCAGATGATGCACCAACTGGCCGATGTGATAGCCGCCAATGCGGACGGCATTACCAATCCTATCGAGCGCCTTAAGACCGTTATCCGGAGCCATATGGATTTCTTCAGCCGGAACCTGAATCTCCTGGAGATATTCGTCCACTACCGCAGTGAATACAAGCATCACTCCAAATTTCTCTACCTGAAATACTACGGCCGGGGATTCAAGAAGGTGGAGTCGTTAATCCAAAGATGTATTGAGCAGAAACTGATGAAGAATATGCCGCCCCGGGCGGTAACCAATCTTCTGATAGATGTTTTCTACGGTATTCTCTTTACTACTTTCTTAGGCGGAAACAAGCAATCCTTTAAGGAGAAGGGTGAATATTTAGAAGAGGTATTTATTAATAATTTATTATTATGATAAAGAATAAAATTGTTCATATCGCTACGCTCATGGTCACGCTTCGCTTAGTTCTGACGGTGATTACTTTTGCAGCAATGGCTATGTTTCTCAATGCGGATGGGCCCGCCTTCGCTGAATCTACGGCGGGTGAACAACCCGGCATGGAAGGGTTGTCTTTGGAGCGGAGCATAGAGACAGCCCTGGCCAATAACCGGCAGGTGTTGATGGCCAGGGAGGGTATGAATTATGCGGATGAGCGGTTAAACGAGGCCAATGCCAGAAAGTATCCCTCGCTCGCATCTACCGCTTCTTATACCCGGTTTGATGAGGTGGCCACTGTGTCAATTGGGCCGGGCGTCTCAGGCACAATAGGCGATGTGAATAACTCCAAGGGAGAGTTGTCCATCAAGCAGCCGATTTACAGCGGCGGGCGCATCAGCGCCGGCGTTGAGTCCGCACTGCTGGGTAAGACAATCCAGTCAAATCAGAATGATGACATCGCCAAGCGGGTAGTATTCCTGGCGAAGAAGGCGTATTATGACGTGCTTCTTAATGAAGCCATTGTTGAGGTAAATCGCAAGAGCGAGACGTTAACCAAGCACCATTTGGAGAATATCCAGAAGATGGCAGCACAGGGACTGAGTTTCAGATATGAATTGCTACGGGTACAGGTCCAGTTGACCAATATCCGGGCAATGCGGATTCAGAGCGAGACCAACCTGCAGAATGTCAGGTTATTATTCTTTAATACAATAGGGTTGCCTCTGGAAGGGGCTGAGTCGCTGAAACTGACGGATAAGTTAAGTATGCCGGTCGGCGGCAAGGAGGTGCCGGAACATTCTGCCAGATTGCCCCTCTTAGCGGGACTGCCTGCGGGCTTGGAAGATGCGTTTCATAACCGGTCCGACCTGAAGATAGCCCAGTTACGGATTGACATGCAGAGGCAATCAATCGTCCTGGCCGAGTCCGAAGGCAAGCCGGCATTTAATCTGATGTGGAATTTCGGTTACGAGTATCCTTCAAGGAAAGAGTTCCTGACGCAGGGCTGGGGCGATTACTGGAATATCGTGGCCGTGGCTTCTGTCCCGGTATTTGAATGGGGCCGGATAAAGGCGCGCATCCGCCAGGAGGAATCGCTGCTTAAGCAGGCGGAAATTGCCGAGATGGATATCAGGGAGCGAATCAAACTGGAGGTCAGGCAATCCGTGTCATCGGTTCAGGATTCCGTGGTTCTGATAGAAACGCAAAATGAGAACATCAAGCAGGCCGAGGAAGGTCTGCGCCTGGCTGAGATTGGCTATAAAAACGGCGTCAATACCCAATTAGAGGTGATGGATACCCAGATGGCGCTGGACACGGCTTCCAAGAATTACGTCCAGTCGCTTTACCAGTATAATTTGGCCAAGGCGAATCTGGATTTGGTAACTGGGAAATAAGAAACAAGGAGATTATTATATGAAAAAAGCAATTATCTGGTTATTGGTTATTATAATAGTAACCGGAGGCGGGTGGCTAATCTATACGCGATACAAAGAGCGGGAAAGCAAGAAGGCGAAGAATGACAACGGCGAGAAAGTCATTTCGGTCTCAGTCCAGCAGATAGCCAAGACAGACCTGATGGAGACGATGTCATTCTTCGGGACCATTAAAGCAATCAATCAGGTGGATGTATATACCAAGATAAGCGGCCGGGTAGAAGAATTGAAGGTCAAGAGCGGCGATGAGGTCAAGTCCGGCGATATCCTGGCCGTGCTGGAGCACTCGGCCATAAAGGCGCAGACCGAACAGGCCGCGGCTTCCCTGGAGGCGGTCGGTGCCCAATTAAAACAACTCCAGATAAACCTGGCTAATCTCAAGAAGGAATTGGACCGGATGAGCGAGTTGAGCAAAGAGGGCGCGGTCTCGGAATCCAGGAAAGACCAAATAGAGACCCAGTATAATGCCTTGCTGGCCCAGAAAGAGGCCGTTGAGGCGCAGGTAAAGCAACTTGAGGCGGTCCTGCAACAGGCGAAAATCAACCTGGCCGAGGCGAATATCCGCGCCTCCATCAGCGGAATTGTCGCGCAGAAATACGTTGATATGGGCGATATGGTCACGCCCCAGAGGCCGGTTTTTACCATAATCCAGGTGGACACGGTCAAGATAACCGCATCTATTCCTGAAACAATACTGTCGCGTGTCAAGACCGGGCTGACCCAGGCGATAATTACCGCTGATGCATATCCGGATAAGACATTTGTCGGAATGGTTACTTATGTGGCGCCGGCTGTTGACCAGCGGAGCCGGACGCTTGAAATAGAGATAGAGTTGAATAATAGCGATAAGATATTAAAGTCCGGGATGTTCTGCCGGATAGAGTTGATATTAGACAGCAAAAAAGACGTCATCGCGATTCCCAAAGACCTGATTGTTTATGACATATTAGGGAACACTAAGGAATATGCGATATACACCATTCAGGACGGTCTGGCTAAAAAAGTCAAGGTCAACCCGGGGATTTATTCCCGCGGTCTGGTCGAGATAAAAGAAGGGCTGGCGGCCGGCGATACCATAATTACCTCTGTAGGGCCTCATATATTTGATGGTTGCAAAGTGGGTGTCGTAAAGACGGAATAGCCCCTAAGTTATCCCACCTCGGCGGGACGGGTTCCGGCGACATCGCCAGGGGTTCCGGCGAATTCGCCAGGGGTTCCGGCGACATCGCCAAGAGTTCCGGTGAATTCGCCATGAGTTCCGGTGAATTCGCCAGGAGTTCCGGTGAATTCGCCAGGAGTTCCGGTGAATTCGCCAGGAGTTCCGGTGAATTCGCCAGGAGTTCCGGCGACATCGCCAGGAGTTGCGGCGACATCCACACGAGGGTGGCGCCATTCGGAATAGGAGTAAATATGTTTTTACCGCAGTTTGGGGTTAAGCAGCCGGTAACCAACCTGATGATATTCCTGGCCATTATCGTTATGGGTGTGATGGCTATTCTTTTTCTGCCCATAGACCTGATGCCGGAGATGGAGATACCGTCCATTACGGTCATCACCACCTATCGCGGGGCATCAGCCGAAGACGTGGAAACCGCCATAACCAAGCATATAGAAAACGACCTTTCCATTGTCAGCAATATCACGGAACTCGTTTCCTATTCCCGCGAGGGTGTCTCCAATGTGATTTGCCGTTTCAACTGGGGCACAAACTTAGACGAGGCCGCGAACGAAATCCGGGACCGGCTCGGTTTTACCGAGATGCGCCTGCCGGACGATGCGGATAAGCCCATCATCATCAAATTCAGCACCACGTCCATACCGGTTTTGGGGTATGGCATTACGGCCCGTGAGAATCTGGGTAAACTCTATGAAACCCTGGATAAAGGCCTGGCCACGCCTCTTAAACAGATAGCAGGGGTTGGCGCAGTCCAGTTAATCGGCGGGCTCCAGCGCCAGATTAATATAGAAATAGACAAGGGTAAATTAGCCGCTTACGGCGTTTCCATCAACGAGGTGGAATCCGCCATCCGCCTGCACAATATCTCGCAGCCGGCCGGCAGTATCAAGGTCGGGCCCAATGAATATATGCTTCAGACGCCCGGCGAATACAAAGATATCCGCGAGATAGGCGAAACCATTGTCCGGGTTTCCGTTACCGGGTCAGCCGTCCGGCTCAAGGATATCGCGGTTATCAACGATGATTTCAAAGAACCGCCCGGGATGGTTTATGTCAATGGCGTTCCGGGGATGATGGCGATGATTCAGAAACAGTCCGGCGCCAACAGCAACGAGGTCTGCCGCAATGTCCAGAATAAAATAGAGATTATCAAGAAGAACCTGCCGCCTGATATAAAAATCATTGAGATGTTCAACACCGGCGATATGATTAATCTTACTATTAAAAATCTCCGTGACACCATATTTTGGGGCGGAATATTGGTTCTCATCGTAACCCTCCTGTTCCTCGGGGAATTGCGTTCAAGTTTTATCATTACTTTGACCATACCGTTTTCGTTAATCAGTTCATTTATTTTCCTGTATATCTGGGGCCGGACTATCAATATGATATCGTTGGCCAGTATATGTATTGCCATCGGTATGGTGGTTGACAATGCGATTGTGGTAATGGAGAATATCTTCACCCACCGGGCGCGCGGGGCTGACCCGTCTAAGGCCGCCATTACCGGCGCTTCAGAGGTGGGCTTGGCTATCAGCGCCTCATCGCTTACTACTATCGTGGTCTTTATTCCCCTTATATTTCTCAAAGGCATCACCGGCATTATGTTCAAGGAATTAGCCGTAATGGTTATCGTTACTATTGTGGCGTCATTAGTGACCGCTCTGACCTTCACGCCGATGCTGGCTTCAAGGTTTTTAAGCGCCAAGTCATCATTTGAAAAGCATGGCTGGTTCAAATATATAGAAGACCTTTATGGCTCGGCGCTTGACTGGGCGCTGGTTCATAGGATTAAAACGGTTATTATTGCTGTCCTGATTCTATTGGGTTCCATTGCCCTTATCCCGCTGATGGGCACTGAATTCTTTCCGGAAGAAGATACCGGCGATATCAGGGTGACCGTAGAACTGCCGCCCGGCAAACGGATGGAGGAATCGCTTAAAATCGGGATGGAATTGGATAAAATCTGTCGCGCGGCCTGCGGCCAGGATATGCGTGATTTATATATCAGGACCGGCTCGGTCGGACTGGGCGGTTCAATGATGGGAATGAAGGAAGGCACCAATGTGGTGATGGTCGGGCTTAAATTAGTCAAGGTGGGGCAGCGGAATCGTTCCGACAAGGTTATCGCCCAGATTATCAGAGAGAAAGTTGATGCCCTGCCCGGCATTGTCAAAATGGATGTCAAGACCGGCGACCCGATGGCCCAGCTGATGTCCAGTTCAGGCAAACCAATTTCTGTGGAGATTTACGGTAGTAATATGGATGACACCGATAAAATAGCGTCTCAGGTCAAGGCCATTATGAAAGAGACGCCCGGCGCCAAGGACCCGGCCGTCAGCCGCGCGATTGCCAAGCCCGAATGGAAGGTTATGGTTGATGCCGATAAGTCGGCCAATCTGGGACTGACTAAGAATGCCGTGGCCCAGACCGTCCGGACGTATTTCTACGGAAAGACCGTTTCCAAATACCGTGAAAAAGGCGAGGAATATGATATCTTCATCCGTCTGCGGCCTGAAGACCGCCGGTTCGCCGAAAATGTGCTCGACACTTCTATCGCCTCTCCGGCAATGAGCCAAAACGTGCTTCTCTCCAATGTGGCTAAGATTTATGAGGATATGGGGCCGATAGAGATAGAACGCAAGAACCAGACCCGCGTGGTCAGGGTGGAAGCCAATCTACATGAAAGGCCGTTGGGCGATGTGGCCGATGACATCGAAAAAGAGGTTTCCAAAATAGTGTTGCCCGAAGGCGTCAACCTCAAAATCGCCGGCCTGCGCACCGAGCAGAAAAAGTCCTTCCGTGACCTGATATTATTGTTGTTGCTTAGTATCTTTTTGGTTTATGCGGTGATGGCCAGCCAGTTTGAATCGCTGGTTGACCCGTTTATCATTATTTTCAGCGTTCCTTTCGGGTTCAGCGGCGTATTCCTGGCGCTTTTCCTGAGGGGGTATCCTCTCAGCATGGTTTCGCTCCTGGGCCTGGTCCTCTTAGTCGGTGTTGTGGTCAATAACGCCATTGTCCTGGTTGATTATATCAATTTATTAAGGCGTCCGGTGGCTGACGGCGGTTATGGAATCGGCCTGCTGGAAGCCATCAGGCAATCAGGGGTCAGGCGACTGCGTCCTATAATGATGACCACGTTGACCACGGTCTTCGGTCTCTTGCCTATGGCCTTACAGTCAGGCGAAGGCAGCGCATCCTGGAGGCCGTTGGGCACCACCATCCTGGGCGGCTTACTGTTGTCCACCCTGGTGACCCTGTTTCTGGTGCCGATGCTTTATTATCTGTTTAATAGAGAACGACGTAATAAATTAGTCGAATGAAGTAAGCA
>JBBTIZ010000043.1:0-3547 GCA_038059695.1 Planctomycetota bacterium | reverse complement strand
GAATAGGACGAATAGAGCGAATGACACGAATAATACAAAGCGATAAAATTATTTATTCGTGGGATTCGTGTTCTCTCCTCTGCATTTGGCTAATATATTAGAAATTATTTATAATTTTCTTGACATTGGTACACAGATATTATAGCATACAAATAATACGGTTCTTGGAGGCCCTGAGACCAAGGATTCGAAAGGAGAATATACAAACATGGCGGACAAACAGTTGAAATGTGCGGAATGTGGCGGCGACTTCGCGTTCACAGAACAGGAGCAGCAATTCCACCAGGAAAAAGGGTACACAAACGAACCGAAACGGTGCCCGGCTTGCCGACAGAACAGACGTAATCAGTTTGGTACTCGTGACGGCGGCGGCTTTCGTGGCGAACGTGTTCGCACCGAGGTAACTTGTGCGGGATGCGGTCAGCCAACCACGGTTCCATTTAAACCTAGATTAAATAAACCGGTTTATTGCGACGGTTGCTTTGCTAAGAACAAGGCATCTACCGGTCAATAGGATAAACTAAACTTTTTCTTCTCGGACGGGATTACTCATCCGGCCATAATAGCTAACAACTTAGGCTCGGAATCCTCTCAGGGGTGTTAGTCCCGTCCGGAAGAAAGTTTGAGATAATCTGAATATGGCAGGCGTAAGAATAAGGGTCGAAGGTTCCATCGAGAGGGCGCTCAAGCATTTCAAGCAGAAATGCATTGATGCCAACATCTTCAATGAATTAAAGCGGGTGGCTTATTTCGAGAAACCCAGCGAGACAAGAAGGAAAGCCAACCAACGTAAACTCCGCACCGCCCAGAAATTCAGCAAACAGCGGTTCAATCCCACTCCTTTCCCATTAGATTAAATACTGAACTCTTGCGAAACGCCTCCTCTCTCATTCTGAACGGAGCGAAGCGGAGTGAAGAATCTGCATTTCATGAGGGTTTGGAACGAGATTCTTCGCCCTTCGGGCTCAGAATGACACTCTTTAGACGGCTTGGTTCTCATTTCGCAAGAGTCAGTAAATAGTCGGAATGTACGTAATACCTACGGGACATAAAACGCATTTGGTGGTCATAAGTTATCCTGTCTTTCTAATCTTCACTTTAGAATTATCCTGCATTTGCCGATAGATGGGCATATGAAAATCTCCGAGGGACTGTGGTACGGCGTTAAACGTTTAGCGATTCCGGCATTCGTGCTCGGCGCTACGGTTTTCCTGCTTCTGATTATCCACCGCAAGGTCTATGCCCATTATGCCATAGAACCCCAATACCAGATTAATCTGGCGCCATTAGAAGTCCTGGCCGCGCCGGACTGGTGCAATGACCCGTCTTTTGAGGATGCCATCCGCAATTCTATGAAATTGGAAGGCCAGATATCCATATTTGATAAAGACCTGATTCCGCGCCTGCTGGCCAAATACGAGAATAACCCCTGGGTGGCCCGGGTGGACTCAATAGAAAAACAGTTCCCCAACAAACTTAACGTCAAACTGGAACTGCGCCGGCCGGTCGTGGTGGTGGAACTCAAGAAATGGAATAACCGCAGTTTTTATTATCTGGTGGACAAGGACTCGGTCCGGATACCGGGCGAATATTACACGGTGCCGAATCTGCCCATCACCCTGCCTATCGTGGTCGGGGTGCGCAACTCTCCGCCGATGCCGGGCCAAAGATGGCAGGACCAGGGCCTGACCGACGCCATTGATGTGGCCGGTGCATTCAAGCAATATGATGTCTATCAGAAACTTGATATTGCGGCCATAGACATTACCAACAGCGGCGGCAGGCGCAACAAGCAGTCCAGCGAAATAGTCATCCTGACCGGTAATCACACCCAGATAGAATGGGGCCGGCCGGTCAATACGGACAAACCCTTTGAACTATCAGCCGCAGAGAAAATCAAGAACCTCTGCCGGGTCCTGGAGGTCTCGCCCCAGTTACAGGGCATAAAAGTGGTCAAGGTCCAGTTTGACCAGCCGTATATCGTGTTGCAGGAACCGGTGCTTAAGAAAACAAATTCAGCCGGGGCGTCGCCAAAACGCACCAGGTAGAATTGCTTCTACGTTTCGTATTTCAATACCGTGGCTGTGCCTTCAATGACCGGGGTCTTGGTCTGGTTATAGACCGTGGTCTTCATCTTGAGTATCTTCTTCTTGTCTATCTTTTCCAGCACCTCGCACTCGGCTGTCAGGGTGTCGCCTATCTTGACCGGCGCCTTGAATTGCAGTTCCTGCGAGAGATAAATCGTATTCGGCCCCGGTAATTTGGTGCCCAGGACGGTGGAGATGAAACTCCCGACCAGGAATCCGTGGGCTATCCGGGTCTTGAACAGCCCGGCCTTGGCGAATTCCTCGTCAATGTGCACCGGATTAAAGTCGCCGGAAATCCCGGCAAAGTTGTAGATGTCCGCCTCGCTGATGGTCTTGGAAAACGAGGCCTTGTCGCCTACCTTGATGTTGGCATATTTTAATTCTGTCATAAACTATTCCTTTATCTTTAAGGTTTATTTAGACCTTTTTATTATCCATTCCGACATCCGCGGGCATATCTCTTTCTGGCTCTTGGACGAGACGAATATCCCGATATGTCCGGTGGCGAACGAGGCAATCTCGGTGTCCTTGCTGCCCGTGTGCTTGGTGAATTCCCTGGAGCAGGCCGGCGGCACCAGGTGGTCATACTCGGCAAAGATATTCAGGACCGGCATGGTGATGTTTTTGAGATTCACGGTCTTATCGCCTATCTTGAGTCCGCCTTTAATGAGCAGATTCTTCTGGTAGCAGTCCCGGATGAACTGTTTCCAGGCCGCGCCGGCCTGGTCCGGCGAATCAAATATCCATTTTTCCATCCGGATAAAGTTGTTGACGAAATTGTTGTCGTCAATGTTTACCATAAATCCGATGTATTTATCCATCACCAGCCTAAAAGGGTTCATCAGCAGGAATCCGATATTCATAAAGTCGCCCGGAATATTGCCGAATGTTTTGGCCATCTTGTCCACGTCCAATCCTTTGGACCAGACGTTTAACAGGCCCGTGTCCGTATCAAAGTCAACCGGCGCCACGATGGTAATCAGGTTCTTAATCTTGTCCGGATGCAGAGATGCATAGATAGCCGAGAAAGTTCCGCCCTGGCAGATGCCGGCCAGGGTTAGTTTGGATTCGCCGGAGAGTTCCAGGACTTTATCCACCGCATTATTGAGGTAGCCCTCAATGTAATCCTCCAGAGTGATGAATTTATCCATTGGAGCCGGATAGCCCCAGTCAATCAGATAGACGTCAATGCCCTGGTCGAGCAGATACTTAATAACGCTCCGGTCCGGCTGGAGGTCGAGCATATACTGGCGGTTGACCAGCGCATAGACCATCAGCACCGGCGGTGAATGCAATTTCTTCTGGACTGGGACATAATGGAAGACCTTCATCCGGTCTTCCTGGTAGACCAGTTCAGAGGGCGTGACCGCCGTCGTGGTCTCCCTCGGCTGGGTCAGAATCTCCAGTCCTTTGAGGAATTTCTTCTGCAGGAAATCCATCTCCTGAACGAAATTTATCTT
>JBBTIZ010000042.1:4799-13082 GCA_038059695.1 Planctomycetota bacterium | reverse complement strand
AATCAAACTCCATGCCAGGATAGTCCTGGTCTAATGGGTAGCGTGAGTGGGGATGCTGCAGCGTCCCCCGACCGCGCGTTAGAATAAAACGATAATGTTAAGAAAGGATATTAATATGTATAGAAGAAACTATTTCAGTGATGGGCAGGTAACCACGCCCCAGATTACGGAGTCAGCCGTGACTGAGGATAAAATCGCCAATGATGCGGTGACTTCGCCTAAGATTAAGAACGCCACTATCGTGACCGAGGATATCGCGGATAAGGCCGTGACCTTAGCCAAGCTGGGCGATGATGTTCCGGCTGTGGGGATTCCGGATAATTCCATTTCGGCGGCTAAGCTGGCTGATAACGCAGTGGAGCGTCGGCATCTGGCTACGGGAGCCGTGGATACGGATGAATTGGCTAATCAGTCCGTGACCACGGATAAACTTCGTGACGCCAATGTAACGGGCGTTAAGATAGCGGCCAATGCGATAACAACCGGAAAGATAGCTACTGGCGCAGTCGGCACGAGCGATATCGCAAATGGGGCCGTGACAGCCGAGAAGTTAGCTCCGGGCGTGGGCGGCGGAAGCCAAATTACCTTCCTGCCGAACCGGGTACAGATGACCAGTTTGGTGGTTATGGGCAATCAGGATTGGATACCCATGCCGCCGGCTCCTGGTATTCCGCCTGAGGCCGTGGCAGTAATCCTGCAGGTGGAACTGGTCCAGCAGAGTATCGCTCCACCGCCCCAGGGCTGGCTCAATTGCCGCTTCAGGAGAGATGCAACCCAGCAGGAATGTTACGCTATTGGCGTAGAGGCGCGTAATGTCGGACAGGTCTACGGCGGACAAACGGTTATACCAATCGTCAATGGAAGCTTTGAATACGCTTTTACTGACGTATCCGGAAATGTGAGTATCACATTCAATCCTTATGTAGTCGGTTACATTGTTTAAGGTGATGTACCCGGTGCGCTTCAGCCACTGGCTGAATGCTGAGCCGACCATTGCTTCGCAAAGGGGTGCCGATAACCGCTGGGAGCTTTCAGTATTCGTTCACTGATGTTAGTGGAAATGTTAGCATTACCTTTAATCCATACGTAATCGGATACATTGTGTAACCACGAATGGACACGAATGGACGCTAATAGGACGCAGATAAACGCAGATTATCAGGATTATCCGGTAAATCTGCGTTCTGCTTCCCTTCCTTTGACATTTCAGGCGCTTTTTGCTACGATATTATCGTGGATGCATTTAAATTAGTCAGCAAATTCAAGCCGTGCGGTGACCAGCCGACGGCCATTAAGAAGCTCGTCGCGGGCGTCGATGCGGGCAGGCAGAATCAGGTGCTGTTGGGCGTGACCGGCTCAGGCAAGACCTTCACTGTAGCCAATGCCATAGCCAAAGTCAATCGCCCGACCCTGGTGATTTCGCATAACAAGACCCTGGCCGCCCAGTTATACGCCGAGTTCAAGGAGTTCTTTCCGCATAACGCGGTGCATTATTTCGTGAGTTATTACGATTATTACCAGCCCGAGGCCTATATCCCCCAGCGCGATATCTATATAGAAAAGGACGCGGCGATTAATGAGAATCTGGAGCGGCTGCGCCTGGCCGCCACCTCGGCCCTGCTGTCCCGGCGCGATGTGATTATCGTGGCCAGCGTTTCCTGCATCTATAACCTCGGCTCGCCTGAGGATTATGCCGAGATGGCACTGCCGATTAAAAAGGGAGACCGGATGCCCAGGCGGGAGTTCCTGAAACGGCTGGTGGATATGCAATACGAGCGCTCGGAGACGGATTTCAAGCCCGGCTCATTCCGTTTGCGGGGCGGCGAGATTATAGAGATTTTCCCGCCGTACCAGGATAATGCCATCCGGATTGTCGTCAACCAAGATGACACACCCCTGCCCCTCTTGTTAGAGGGGAGTAAAAACCTTTCTCGCTCAGTTAAATCCCCCCATCCCCCTTTTGCAAAGGGGGAGAAAGGGGGATTAGAAAGAGGGGGAGAGGGAAGGGTGAGGGGGGATAAGATAGAGCAAATCCTGATGGTGCATCCGCTGACCGGACAGACCATTTCAGCCCTGGACCAATACATGCTTTTTCCGACCAAGCATTTTATCATTCCGGAAACCAAGGTGGCCCGAGGCGTGGAGTCCATCCGGCGCGAGCTGGAGTCGCATCTCAAGGTTCTGCAGAAGCAGGGCAAGGCGCTGGAGGCCCAGCGGCTCCGGACCCGGACCAATTATGATTTGGAGATGATTGCGGAAATCGGGTATTGCAAGGGCATCGAGAACTACGCCCGGCATTTCAGCGGCCGGCCAGCCGGGCAGAGGCCGACCACGTTGATTGATTATTTCCCGCCGGATTTCCTGACCCTGGTGGACGAGTCGCACGTGACTATCCCGCAGATACGGGGGATGTTCAACGGCGACCAGGCGCGCAAGAAGGTGCTGATAGAATACGGGTTCCGCCTGCCCTCGGCGCTGGATAACCGGCCGATGAAGTTTCCGGAATGGGAATCCTCGGTCAAGCAGCGGGTGTTCATCTCGGCCACGCCCGGTCCGTATGAAATGGGTTTGACCGTCCCCATTAGAAATGACACAACCGCTACTGATAATAATAATCGGACGACAAAGACACCTGCGAAAGCGAGCATTTCTAACGGGGCAAGCAAGCCAGATGTGGTGGAGCAGATTATCAGGCCGACCGGATTGGTTGACCCGGCTATCATCATCAGGCCGATTACCGGGCAGATTGCCGACCTGCTTAAGCGGATTCAGCAGCGGATAAAATCCAATGAGCGGGTGCTGATTACCACACTGACCAAACGGCTGGCTGAGGAGCTGTCATCCTATCTGCAGGAGAACCGGATAAAGGGCAAATACCTGCATTCGGATATACATACGATTGAGCGGGTCAAGATTCTCAATGAATTGCGCCAGGGTAAGTTTGATGTCCTGGTCGGCGTGAATCTGCTGCGGGAAGGGCTGGACCTGCCTGAGGTGTCGCTGGTGGCGATTCTGGATGCGGATAAGGAGGGGTTCCTGCGTTCGGCGACATCCATTATCCAGACGGTCGGGCGGACGGCCCGGAATGTCAACGGCGAGGTGGTGCTTTACGCGGATAATATGACTGATTCCATCAACCAGGCGATGAGCGAGACCACCCGGCGCCGGAATATTCAGCTGGCTTACAACAAGAAGAATAATATTACGCCTAAGACCATCAAGAAGGAGATTCTCAAAGGGATTGAGATGGAGGACCGGGGCAGGGAGGTCTCGGCCCGGGCTATCGGGATGAAGTTAGAGGCGTATAAAGGGGTGGAGCTGGTCCGGGAACTGGAAAGAGAGATGTACGAGGCGGCGGAGAAGCTGGATTTTGAATACGCGGCCCAGGTCAGGGATACGATAAAGAAGATAAGGAAGAAGTAGGGGGCAATCTTGCCACAGAGACACAGAGAACGCAGAGCGACCACAAAAGCACGAAAAGGGGACGCAGATAAACGCAGATGGCACAGATTATTAATGGATTTCCAATGCCTTTATGATGTCATCTTTGGCCGTGGGCCATCGTTTTTGGCATTCCGGTGAGATGTCTATGTAAGCATAACCCCATTTATTCCGCCCGATGAGATTGCTGCCATAAGGCGCCGGCTCCATGAGTTGGTCGGTATGGAAGACCGTTATGTTGTTAGATAAGCCGCATTGTGGGTAAAGAAGCAGGACAGATTTATGCGTGCCTCCCAAGTAGGTATTCCATTTATCGGGCAGGATATGAACCAGACGACAGTGCACCTCGGCATAGGGGTTTGAATGGTCGTTCCTGACGGTTATTTCAATTTTATTCGAACAAGCAGGTACGACGCGCCAGTTATTCTCAGACAACCAGCATGTTGTTGTACCGCACCATTGGATAATATATTTGTCGGGTTTACAGAAATGATATTCCCGGGCGATATCTCTTTTATCTAAAAAGCACCATTCTCCCGGCTTAAGTTGATAAGGCTCTGAATCCATTGTTTGATATCCGCAGGATATGTGCCGCACCGGGCTGTTGTTTTGGCCGGTGATGACCAGATTATCCCACATGGATTCACCGGATAAGGGTTTGGGTGAATCGCTCACGTTCATTATGCGCAGGGTCATGTTAATTGGTTCGCCATAGATAATCGAATATTTCTCGGCAGTCAGACTGAATCTATAGCCGTTTTGCTCCGGTCCCCATTCGGCATTAAAGGGCTGCAAATGAATAATCCCAGCGGCGGTGACCACGGCGCAGAGGAGACCGATGATGATAAGGATGGCACGAGTCATAATACTTTTCTTACCAAATTAATGAGTGAGAGTCAATGATAAATTAACACGGGTAATTATCTGTGTTAATCTGTGAACTAAGCAAAGCGTGAGCATGAGCACCTGCCGGAGCGGAATGAATATCTGTGGTTTCATTCTTACGCTAAATACCCGTCGGTCTGAATCTTGCAGAGGTTGTGGTAGACACCTTTCTTTTCCATCAGTTCCTGGTGGTTGCCGGTTTCTTTTATCTCGCCTTTGTGGATGACATAGATGCGGTCAACATTCTGGATAGTTGATAGCCGGTGGGCGATGATGATAGAGGTCATTTTCTTTACCATCTTTTTGATGGCTTCCTGGATGTAATATTCGGTTTCCACATCCACTGATGAGGTGGCTTCGTCCAGTATCAGGATAGACGGTTCAAATGCCATAGTCCGGGCAAATGCCAGTAACTGGCGCTGGCCGCCGGAAAGGGTCATGCCGCGCTCGCCGACCCGGCTATCGTATTTGTTGGGCATCTTTTCAATAAAGGTGGAGGCGAAGATATCCTCGCAGACGTCTTTTACTTTTGCCGGGGTGACGGCGCTATCCCAGAGCGAGATGTTATCGTTGACCGTGCCGGCAAACAGGAAGACATCCTGGAGCACGATGCCCAATCTGCGGCGCAGGTCCTGCTGGCTCATATCCTTGATGTTAATGCCGTCAATCAGAATCCGGCCTGAGTCCACATCATAGAACCGGCAGAGCAGATTGATAATGGTGGATTTACCGCTGCCGGTCACGCCGACAAAGGCAATGCTTTCGTTCTTCTTTATCTTGAATGAGATATTCTTTAGCACCGGCTTATTGGGTTCATAAGAGAAGGTGACATTGTCAAACTCTATTTCGTGCCCCTGCGGGTCTTCTTTCAGCTCTCGGGGCATGGCCGGGTTCCGGACATCAACGGGCGTATCCAGGATTTGGAAGATGCGCTCGGCCGATGCCATGGCGCCCTGGAACATGAGATACTTGTCAGCCAGGTCCTGAATCGGGCCGAAGAAGTTAACGCTGTATTCCATAAACGTATAAACTATCCCGTAGGTAATGGCGTCTTTCAGGACCAGTCCGCCGCCGAAATACAAGAGCAGGGCAATGACCGTGCCCCTGAGGATGGCCACCGAGGGTATAAAAACCGACTGGTATTTTACGGCCCGGCGGGTCAGGTCAAAGTGCTCGTAATTGATGCCGGAGAATTTAGTGAAGGTCTTGGGTTCCTGGTTGAATGACTGGATGACCTTTACGCCGGACAGACTTTCAGCCAGATAGGCGTTTAATTGGGCCAGTTTTTTGCGCATGGCCCGGTAAGTGATTCTTAGTTTTGTTTTAAATACCATGGTTATGACCAGCAGCGGTATGATGGCCGAGAGCACAATCGAGGCCAATTTATAATCCAGCCAGAACATGGCAATCACCAACACGCCAATCATGAATACATCGTTGACCACGGTAATCATAGCCGTGGAAAGGAAATCTCCGATGGCGTTGACGTCATTCGTCACCCGGGTAATCAGCCGGCCGACCGGCTGTTTGTCATAAAATCCCAGGGACATGGATTGGAGGTGCCCGAAGGTCTTCATCCTGATGTCAAAGATAATCCGCTGGCCGAGTTTGGCCAGTGAATAACTCTGCCAGATGCTTAATAACAGGCAGATGGTTATGTTAGCCAGTGAAGCCAGGGCTAACATGATAAACATGTGCTTATCAATCTTGCCCGGCTGGATGTAATTTAACGCCAAGCCCTGCAATCTCGGGCCGACGGCAACGGATAATACGGTCAGGACCAGAGTCAGTATGGTGATAAAGATGGCCAGGCCTTTGTAAGGCTTGGCAAAGACCAGGAGCCGCTTGGCCAAACTCAGGTCATACTGCTTGTCAACAATGTCGTCTTCCTGATGATACGCTTGCATATATTTTTACAACAGGATTTAACTGATTAAACGGAAATCGGTCAAATCCGCTTAATCCCGTTGTTTAATTTATATCTTCCAGTTGTTCCTTTATGTTCTGATATTCGCAGAATCTGGCATAGGCGTTATCCTTGGCAATCAGTTCCGCGTGGGTGCCCTGTTCCACGATTTCGCCTTTATCTATAAAGACAATAAAATCAGCCATGCTCATCACGGCCAGGCGGTGCGAGACCACCAGCACGGTTTGACTCTGGGATTTATTGGCGATAATATTCCTGAGGATGGTCCGCTCGGTCTCGAAATCCACGGCCGAGAAACAGTCATCCAGGATGAGCAGGGGCGGATTCTTAATCAATGCCCGGGCCAGTGACACCCGCTGGCGCTGGCCGCCGGACAGGTTGATGCCCCGTTCGCCCAGGTAGGCGCCGTATTTCTGGGGCAGGGAATCTATGGCCTCGCGCATGACCACGGATTCGGCGGCGTGGGATATGGTTTCGTCCGTGGCCGGTTCATCCAGCCCGAAGGAGATGTTATCCTTGATGGTATCCGAGAACAGGAACACATCCTGGGGCACCAGGCCCATCATCGAGCGCAGGTTTTTGATGGAATAATTCTTGATATTGATGCCGTTGATCATGATTTCGCCCGAATCGCCGTCGTAAAACCGGACCAGCAGGTTGAGCAGGGTGGTTTTGCCTGAGCCGATGGGCCCGGTAATGGCCACGACAGAATTAGCCGGAATCTTGAGATTGATGTTCTTGAGCACCTGGGTGGTCTTGAATTTATCCTGCTGGGGTATGCCATCCGGCGATAACTCC
Organism: Planctomycetota bacterium; assembly: GCA_038059695.1. Classification (GTDB taxonomy): domain Bacteria; phylum Planctomycetota; class MHYJ01; order JACQXL01; family JACQXL01; genus JACRIK01. Next base: position 6,031 of record JBBTIZ010000042.1, on the reverse strand, counting down.
GGTATCTTATGGGAGAAATTCACGTTCCGGAATTCCACGTCCAGGTTGCTGGTTTCCGGAACCAGGTTAGCGCCCTGGTCCTTGACCTCCGGCTGGACATTGAATATCTGGGTTAATCTTGCCAGGGAGGCCGAGGCGCGCTGGTAGATGGTGATGGAAATGCCCAGCCCGACCATAGGCCAGGCAATCCGGCCCAGGAGTTGCATAAACGCCACCACGTCACCCGGCGTAAGTTTGCCGTCAATCACCTGCAACCCGCCGGCCAGGAGGATGATAAATGCGCTTAAGCCGACATTGAATCCCAGAAACGGATGAAAGTATGAGGACAGTTTGGCCAGCGAGAGATTCTTTTGCAGATAGACCTCATTTGTGGCCCGGAAACGGTCTAACTGGTTGGCCTCCTGGGCGAATGATTTGACGACTCTTACTCCGGAGAAATTCTCCTCGGCTGACTGGGAAATGCCGGACATTGATTCCTGGACATCGGCGCTCTTGGCGTGCAGGCGCTTGCTGGTAGACCGAACGAAGAATGGTATAAAGGCGCAACTGAGGATAATATAAAGGGTCAAGCTTGGGCTTTTGCTGAACATAATGAACGGGACCATTATAAAATAGAAGCAAATATCCACGATAATGATGGCGCCTTCACCCATGAACATCTTGACCCATTCCACGTCATTGGTGGCCCGGGACATGATGTCGCCGGTCCGGGCGTTGTGGAAGAAGTTCATGGATAGTTTCTGGAGATGTCCGAAAAACTTGTTCCTGATATTGTTGGCCACCAAAAGCGAGGCGCTGTGATATAAGTAACGCCACCAGTAGCGCAGGAAACCCTGGACGAGTATTCCGGCGAAATAAACCAGCACGATTAAGCCCAGGCGTTGAACGGCTTCAGCCGCCCCTAACTTGCCGCTGATGCCGTTTATCATGCTGTCAAATGCCAGCCCGGTCAGCAGGGGCAGTGAGACGTCGATAACGTCCACTACCAAAAGGGCTAAGCTGGCGAGAATATACTTCTTATAGTGTCCCTTTAAAAGGGGCAGAAACAGTCGCAGGTTCTTAAACATAATTAAAGCTCGTAGTTATATCATTCTACGTAAAAATCAAGAAAAAAGCGGTAATGCGGTCGTGCCGGAGGGTCGTTTAATGAACCGGGGTATTCATCAGCTCCTGGGTTTGGCGGACAAAGGCCTCCAGGCGCATCTCTTCGCCCGGATTCTTGATGCCGTCCA
>JBBTIZ010000042.1:0-4699 GCA_038059695.1 Planctomycetota bacterium | reverse complement strand
TGGCGGACAAAGGCCTCCAGGCGCATCTCTTCGCCCGGATTCTTGATGCCGTCCACGGTCATGGTCAGGACCGGGATGTTGTATTCGTCCTTGAATCGTTTGAGCAGCGCCGTGACGATATTGCCGGGCATACAGCCGAAAGGAATAATGTTGATAATTCCGTTGAATCCGGCGTGGGCGTACTCCTCGGCCCGGCCCAAACTCAAGACCGCTTCGCCTCTCAATGCCGGGTCGATATAGACCGAACCGTGTTTAATCACTACGGCGGTTGATGATTCGTAGTGGAAATTCCTGATTTTGCCATGGAAGTGCTTCCTGATTTTATTTGCTTCGCGCTCCTGAAAGACCAGGGTTATCTTCTGCTTGATATAATTAAGATAATCATTCTCAAGCAGGTAGTCCTCTTCGCGGATATAATCAATATAGTCCAGCCACTCCTCGAAAGGCGGCAGGGCCACCTCGGCGCCCAGCTCCTCCAGTTTCGCCACCGCGTAGTTATTGGTAAACGGGTTACTGCGCACGTAGATTTCGCCGATGATGCCGATTTTCGGCTTGGGCTCGGAGTAGTCGGTCTTGATTTCATCAAACCGCTTGACGGCATCCTTGGTGAAATCCTCAATGTTGCTTTTCTTGTTAGGCGCTGATTCTATAAATTTCTGCAGATTCTTGAACGTCTCGGCATAGACCCGGTTGGTTTCGCCCTTGGTTGTTTCATAGGGCCTGGTTTCCCGTGATAATTTCTGGAGCAGGTCCAACAGCACCAGCCCGCGCCAGATATTCTTCTTGAATTTGGCCGAGCCGAGCACGGCCATATCCTTGTGGAAATCGGCGGTCTGGTCAAAGGTTATTATTGGGACATTGGGCAGGCCGATTTCATCCAGAACCATCCGGTGCAGTTTATTATATTGTCCGAATCTGCAGGGGCCTTTGGCCGAAGGCATAAAAAAGGCGCTCCGCTCCGGCTTGAAATCAGGGCTGTTAATCTTCTTGACGATATCGCCGGTGGTGATAATGCTCGGGAAACATTCCCGGCCCGAGGTGTATTTCCGGCCGATAACTAAACTTTCATCATCAGAAGGCGGCAATGCCTGGGCGTCTATTCCGGCCGAACGGAATGCGGCCGCTATGATAAATCCGTGGTCATCCATATAAGGTATATAGATAGTCCGGGCGTCGCGCGACAAGGACGCCAGCGGCACGGTTGAAGACGGATGGCTGCTGGTGGTGGCCAGGTTATGGGCGTGTTTTATGGTATCGATAAACGCCTCGCATCGGGTCTGCATCCCGACATCAGCGCTGTGCTCGTCTATTTCCAGCGACAGGTACGGTTTGCCGTGCATCTCCTTCTCGAAGAATTTAGTGATGTAAGAATCCGGTCCGCAGTTAAAATTGGTCAGATAGACCGCGAAGAGGTTCTTAGTCCGGCCGATATAGCGGGCTGCCGCCAGAATCTTTTGCCCAGAGCGCCAGTACATATACGGATAATCCCGGCCGATTTCCTCTGACATTTCTTTCATGGGCAGGAAGTCAATCGGGATGACGGTCATGCCCAGTTTGCGCAGTTTCTCGGACAGATTAAGATTCAAGCCCGTATCATAACTATTGTATGAGCGGGTCACCAGCACCAAGGCCGGCGCATTTCCGGACAGAACCTCCTGGCCGCGTTCGGTCTGCCAGCGGTCAAATCTCTCCTGCGCCTCAAAGGCCCGGGCCATACACCGGTCTATATTATTTGTCTTGTGCTTTATGCTTTTGCCTATCTGCTTTAAGGTTTTTTCTATCTCCTTCCGGCCCCGGTCCATATGAAAGACCGGACGGATAATCTTGGTGTCATATTTCTTGTAATCAATGGCGCTTCGGGTCGTGTCCGGCAATGCCTGGATATAAGGGCAGTTATAGGAGCGGTCAAAGTGCTTGCTCAAGGGCGGCATATTCACCTGGAACGGGATAAACAGGTAATCAATGCCCTTTTCCAGGACGTTTATAATGTGGCCGTGCGCGGTCTTGACCGGGAAACACGGCTCGGCCACCACGTTCTCTACGCCTTTCTTGATGATTGAACGGTTGGTATCGTCCGATAAGACAATCTCCAGTCCCAATTCAGAAAAGAAGGTATGCCAGAGCGGATAAAGGTCGTAGAATACCGAGATGCGCGGAATGCCGATGGTCGGTCGTCCGGTCTGCCGGTCATCCTGTCTGTCTGTATGTTGACAGGTTGACTGGCCGACTGACTGACTGGTTGACTGTAGTAGCACCTTCTGGCGTTCCTTGAAGTAGTTAGGCGACTTGGCCTTAAGATGCTGGGCGGATTGCTTGTCTTCGGTATCGTCATATTTACCGCAGCGCGAGCCGTAATGGAGGGTCTTATTCTTTGCGTGCTCTATGCTCTTTGCTTTATGCTCTTCGCTGAATTTTATCTTATGTATCTCGCAGTTATTCGGGCAGTCCGTGCATTCAAACGACGATGATTCATATTGGATATGTTTCAGGTCAAAGCCCTTAAAGAGCGTAGAGCGACTGAACGTATTGTCGCTATGCGTTATGCTCTTTGCTCTCTGCGCCATCTCCTCTTTAGCTAGGATAGCCGCGCCGACCGCGCCGAGGATATCGTGATGGGGCGGGACAATCACCTTCTTGCCGGTGACCTGCTCAAAGGCGTTCTTGACGGCTCGATTAAATCCCACTCCGCCCTGGAATAAAATATGGTCGCCGACCTTACGGCGCTCCACCACCTTATTGAGGTAATTCTCCACAATGGAATAAGCCAGGCCGGAAATCAGGTCGTTCTTGGCTACGCCCTGTTGCTTATAATAATTAAGTTGCGACTCCATAAAGACCGTGCACCGTTCGCCCAAAGAGCACGGGCCGTCCGAACAGAATGCCCGCTCGGCGAACTCCTGGTTAATCTTTACGGCTAATTTCTCGGCTTGCTCTTCCAGGAATGAGCCGGTGCCGGCCGCGCAGACCTTGTTCATCGTAAAATCCACTACCACGCCGTCCTTGAGCGAGATATATTTGGAATCCTGGCCGCCGATTTCAAAGATGGTATCAACCTGGGGGTCAACCGCCACAGCGGCCCGGGCGTGGCTGGTAATCTCGTTCTTGATAACATCAGCGCCGAAGAATTCGCCGGTCAGATGCCGGCCTGAACCGGTCGAACCCGCGCCTTTGATGATGACCTTATCTGCTATTTCAGCCCCGACCTCTAATAATCCTTTGCGCACTGCCTCTATGGGTTGTCCGGCTGTCATCAGATAGCGCCGGGCTAAGACATTGTTATTATTATCAATCACTACCACATTAGTGGAAATAGAACCCACGTCAACCCCGACATAGGCCTCAACCTTTTCGCCCGTCTTAGTTGGATACGGCTCCACCCGGATGACGTAATCATCGTTCTTAAGGGGCGCCAGTTTCTGCAGGTCTAACTTGCGTTCGGACAGATAGCGCTCCAAATCTTTGATAATCTTGGATGGCCCGACCGGCATACCCTTGATTCGCCGGGGCTGGTAAGAATGGACCAAAGACAGCACCGAGCCGATGGCGCCCATAAATGCAAAATGCTCCGGCACGATAATATCCTTTTCATCTATCTGGAGAATTTCCCTGAAAGCCCGGACCATCCCCTGATTGGCGGCCACGCCGCCCTGGAAGGCGATGGGCTTTTCTATGTTAATACCCTTGGTAATACTGCTCTTGAAATTACGGGCCATGGCAAAGCACAGCCCGGCCAGGATATCGCCGATGGACGTGCCGACCTGCTGGAGATGAATCATATCGCTCTTGGCAAAGACGCTGCAACGGGCCGCCACGGTGGCCGGATGTTTGGAATTCAGAGCCGCCTGGCCCACGTCTTCTATCTTAATGCCCATCCGCGATGCCTGCTGGTCCAGGAACGAGCCGGTGCCGGCCGCGCAGGCCGAATTAGTGGCGAAATCAGTCACCTTGATTGCCTTGCGGAGCGGCGGCGGAGTCCCGATTATTTCGGGGCCGTAATACGAATCCACCTTGATAATCTTGGCGTCCTCGCCGCCGATTTCTATGATGGTTTTGACCTTGGGGTGTAAACTGCTGGTGCCGGTGGCCTGGGCTGTAATCTCGTTGACAAAGACCGCGCTAGTGAATGAAGACAGGTGCTTGCCGCCGGTACCGGTGGCGGCGATGAATTCTATATATTCCGGGTTATGGCGGGTAAAGACATCCTTGAGAACGGCGAGCGTGGTCTCAAAGGGCTGGCCGTGCGAGCGGACGTATTGGGTCTCCTTGACCTTTAAGTCCTTATCAAGCACGACCACCTTGACCGCCACAGAACCGATGTCAATGCCTAAATACATATTTGCGTTATGAGTTATCCCTCACGGGAGGCCCGTAGGCTCTGCGCCTTGAGTTTTGGGTTCCTTGAACAACGGATTCTTGAGCATTCTCTTCTGGCATTCCATGCACAGGTCAAACTTGAACAGTTTATAGACCTGGTCTTCCAGTTCCTGTTGGGTTTTATGTTTCATCTTATTGAGCAGATTAAGGATTTCATCGTTAAAATCCTTATTCAGGTCCGCGCGGGTAATCTCCATCTGGTCATAGGCGGACTTGATTTCTATGGTCATCTCATAGCGCACGTCCTCGCCGATAAGCAGACCCTTCCCGCACCGGTCACAGATAAAATGGAACATAGCAAAGGTTTAGCCATATTATCAGGTTG
>JBBTIZ010000041.1:7916-13508 GCA_038059695.1 Planctomycetota bacterium | reverse complement strand
CTTACCAGGAGATGAGTCCTCTCTGCAGTTACCGGGTTCTGTGTCCAGAGCAGGATTATTTCATAAGAAAATAAAGCAACGATAATAGCGACAGGCAGGATTAGAACTGACATAAATTGGCAACTTTTATGATAGAGTTGTTTTAATCTATCCTGGTCATTAATAGAGACCAATTGTGTAAAACTTGGATATATCGCAGAAAAAACCGGGATAATAAAACGATAGAGGGACATAGCAACCGTTCCGGCTAACGTGTAGTAACCGAACATCTCCAGCGTGAGCATCTTGCTTAATATGACTTTGTCCAATTGAATGACAATAGTTGAAAGTATAGCGATTCCGCTCATGCCGGCGGCAAATCTCCAAATACCACTGAGGAGTTGCTTTTGAAATACCGCTTTATTGTCACTATGAGGGAGTTTGCGCCAAAGAAATAATACTAACAGGAATATGTTTATTACGCTGATGATTAGTTGCCATAAAAAGAAGGCCTGAATTGTCGGGGAAACCAGCCATAAAATCAGAACCGCTCCGGCGCCGCGTAATGTGTTTATACTAACACTGATTACGTTAAGCAAAATCTGTTTCTGGAGGCCCATCAGCCCTCCGGAGTAAAACCCGGCCGGCATCTGAAGGGCCATTATTAAACCCATGATTAAAAGCGATTGTTCAATGGTTTGGGGGGATAACTGTCCGGCTTTAATCCAGTTATGCGTAATAACCGGCGCTAATGACACGATGATAATCCCGACGAAAACAGCGACACTCCAGTAAATTATTTCCAGGGTGCGGACAAGGTTACGCATTTCTTGCCTCTTTTGCGGCAATACAGAAAGCCGGGCCATCTCGCGGTTTAATGTATTGCTTAATCCCATATCTAAAAGGCCAAAAATTACCTGGAGCGTGGCAAAAATACCAATCAGCCCCCACGCTTCAATTCCCAGGAATTTGATATAAAATGGAATAAAGACCAATCCCATGAGAGTAGACCAAATACTTCCGGTAAAATTCGCGGCAATGTTCCTTTTTAGTAAGCTCATAATCTTATCGGCAATCCTAAAAACGAAAAAACTCTGTAACCACAGATTACACAGATGTCACAGATTTTACCATTTTTTAATCTGAGGAGAATTATCCGTTTAATCAGTTTAATCCCGTTGTAAAAGGAAATTCCATTATGATTTCACCACCTTTGGACACGGCAGCGGAAACAGCAATCTCCCGCCTTCCCTTAAGAAACCTTTCTCACGCGCGATGATATTATCTTTAAAGTGCCAGGGCAGGACCACAAAATAATCCGGCTTCATTGCCCGGGCGTCCTGTTCCGAAATGATGGGGATTAAAGTACCGGGGGTATAAGCCCCGAACTTGTCCGGATTGATTTCGGCGATAAAAGGGATATCCTTCTCCCTTAATTTACAGTACTGCAGAATGACATTGCCCTTGGTTGAAGCGCCATATCCCAACACTTTCTTTCCGCTTTTATTTAGTTGCTGAATTTGCGCCTTAAACTTTTTCTTGTGCTGGGCCACTCTTTGCCGGAAGGCCTGATACGGTTTTAACGTATGTAGCCCCATTTTTTCTTCGGATTTGAGGATTCGCTTTACAAGACCCTGCGCTTCGCGATATGAAGAATTTCGTTTAGCAACCATAACCGAAAAACTCCCCCCGTTGATTTGATTAAATTCCACGTCAATAATTTTTAATCCTACCCGGTCCGCCATCCACTTAATCTGCTTGAGGCGATAATATTCAAGATGTTCGTGGCAAACCGTGTCGTACGAATTATTAGCGAGCATGGTTGGCATATAGCTCTGTTCAAAAACCCAGACCCCATCATCCGCCAATAGTTCATAAACCTGCTGCATGAACGTGAGCGGGGCTTCCAGGTCATAAAACATCGCTATGGAGGTGATGATTTTTGCTTTCCGGGGTCCAAAACGTTTTTCTAATGCCTCTTTGCCAAAAAAGTCGGCAATCAAATGGATGTGAGGCGGATAATATTTGCGCATTCTTCCGGCCAGCGGATCAATACCAACCAGCGTAACTCCCTTGGTGGGGTAGCCCTGCAGTAAGGTGCTGTCATTACTGCCGATATCAATTACCATATCTCCCGGCTTGAGTGTTACTTTCCGCAAAATCATTTTAACTTTATGGTGCAAATGCTCCACCATTGAACGATTTAACCCCGAACGATAACCATACGTTTCGCCATACAAATCCCCTGTATTGTAAACATGCCGTAGTTGAACCAATCCGCAATGTTTTCCGATAGAATCTTCCTTGCATTTCACTAATTCCAATGGGCATTTACCAATCGGCATGTCCTTCCTTTTTGGGAAAACCCCGGTTAAGGTCTGTATCCCTAAATTGAGGATTGACGTTAGCGATTCATTTCCGCAGATATGGCATTTTTTAATTTCTTTAAACATAAGTACTCTTTTCTCTTTTATTTATATTCTAATTCCTATATTATCTGTGGCGGCAAATGCGTTAGGAAAGGTTTCCCGTGCTTGATTCTGGGCTTTATGACGTTCCGGTATTGTCTTGTAAAGACCGGCATCAAAATGGGTTAACATAAGTTTCTTGGCATTGGCTGTTTTTGCCAGCCGGGCCGCTTCGTCCGGATTGAGATGCGGCCAGCGCGAGGATAACATCCCCCTTTTATAGGCGCATTCGGTAATGAGTAAATCAGCGTTTCTGGCTAACCTAACAGCATTTTCGCAATAGCCGGTATCAGTGCAATAGGTGATTACTTTGCCATCCAATTGGAATCTGTATCCAAGGGTTGGGACAGGATGGAGTAATAACCGGCATTCAAAAATCCCCCTTGTTCCCCCTTTTGTAAAGGGGGATAGGGGGATTGCGGAGCCTGTTTCGAGCCTGTCTTGAGATTGCTTCGGGACTTCGTCCCTCGCAATGACAAGCGAGGAATCCCGCTTCTCGCAATGACACCTTTTGAAAAGAATGGTATACCATCCTTCTTTAACCTCGTAAACCTTAGTCGGGTAGGGGAGTTTGGAAAACGGGAAGGTATAGGGTTTTTGGACCAGAGTATTGAGCATTTTCTTTAGCCCCTTGGGCCCGATAATATACAGCCCTTTCCTGAAATTGAACTTGTTTAGGGTATGTAACCCGATAATATGGTCCAGGTGGTAGTGGGACAGGAATAAGTAGACCGGCTTCCTGAATGTAAGATATTTGCCAATCTTGGTAAATCCGTTGCCGGCATCAAGGATAATGTCGTATTTAGGGGTTTGGATGAGAATGGAAACCGTATTGCCGGCCTGGGTGTCGTACCAGCCGTTCGTGCCGAGGAAAACAATCTTAATCATAATACAATAAATACGAATAATAACTTCGTAACCACGAATTAACACGAAAAGACACGAATAATTAAGAACCAGTAACAAAAAGAATTAGAACCACGAATACACACGAATAAACACAAATAATTATCCCATTCGCGGTTAACGCCAATTATTTATAAAACGATTCTTTCGTATTCTAATTTAGGTTTTGCGAAATTAATAATTATACCGAGACGCATATTTGTTGCTCGTAAATAATTTATCACTTGGGCGCGATGAATATCGGAAATTTCATCAACACATTTCAATTCCAATATTATTTTGTCTTCTATTAAAATGTCAGCAAAATATTCGCCTACTATTTCATCTTCAAAATAAACACTAATAGGCGCTTGCTGAATTGCATTCACCCCCGATTTCCTTAGTTTTATGCAGACGGCGTTTTCGTGAACCTTTTCCAGGAAACCGCATCCTAATTTATTATGCACCTCAAAAACGAGATTCATTATTTGATACGAAAGTTCTTTATAGATTATTTCCTGTTCATTTGTATTCATCTCTCACTCCCTCCTTATCTTAATACCGCTAAAATTATTCGTGTATATTTGTGTCTATTCGTGGTTAATTCCATTTCATATTTATTCCCCTTTGTTATTGTCTCTTAGAGGTCTCTTAAGAGTCACTGTTAATAATTTACATTTTTTCCGGCAACATAGTTACTAACGTGGTAACCGTCTGATATATTTTCTTGAGATTGTTTAGCCGTTGCTGGTAAAATCCTTTTTTATCGTTGTCTCCGATATTCTTAATGAACGTTTCTATTTCGTTTAGGTTTGTTGATGCCTTATTCATTCTGCTGTTTATGCCGCTCTTGAGTTTTTTCAGGACAATTTCTATAATATTGGGGTTGACTTCGTAATAGTCCTTGCGCGAGCCCTTGACAAAGACATTCTTTGCCGCATCCCACTGTTCCAAGATGCGGATATTCTGGCTGACGGTGCTTTTGCTTAAGTGCAGTTTGGCTGAGATTTCGTCCAGTGATAGGGCGCTCGGCGATATATATAGAAGGGCATATATCTGGGCGGATACAGAACTAATGCCAACACTATCCGCAAATTCGCTGGCCGTCTTAACTACACTGTCTATAAAGGCATCTGGCATATTATATACTGTTCTGAACATTCCGAATGTTCTAAAAGTAATATATGCTATATTTGATAATATGTCAAGTAAAATAATAATTTTTAGATAAAATTCATAAATTGGACAACAGGATTTAACGCCCGTACGGGCTGTTGTTAACCGTTCCCTCACTCTAAAAAGTTGACTTCCCAATAATGATATGTTAAGCAATAGAAATGACTTTCCGCAAGACCGAGGCAATCACCATTAATCAAAAGGAGTTCAGCGAGACCAGCCAGGTTCTTACTTTCTACACCCGCGATTACGGCAAAATTACGGTTCTGGCGCGCGGTATCAAGAGGCCCAAGCATCGGCTCCTGAATCCGCCCGACCTTTTCAGCCATAGTGAAATCATTTTTATCAACAAGTCGCCACAGGGCATGAACCTCCTCACCGAGATAACCGTAAAGGATGATTTCCCGTCGTTGAGAATAAATCTGGCGCGTCTGCGGCTGGCTTTTTATATCGCGCGATTCCTGGACGAATTGACCGAGCCCGAAGAGCCGAGTCAGCCATTATTTAATCTTGCCTTAAGAACAATTCAGCAACTGGCATCCGTCGAGATAATCCCAGGTAAAACTAAAAAAACCCGCCTGACCCCCGTCCGAACGGATGTTCATCCGGGCGGGGGCCGTCAGGTCGGGCCGGCCAGAAAGATAACAACTAATTCTTGCAGTGATACGGAAAAAATGATTATCTTTGCCTTTGAGACGCAGGCGCTGAAATATCTGGGTTATATGCCCAACACCTTGACTTGTCCGGTTTGTAAAAAGGCAGTTGCTAAAAGCCGTAAGGTAACATTTAGTTTTTATAACGGCAGTATTCTCTGCCCGGCTTGTCGTGTTCGGCAGCCCCGCCTGGCGGACGGGCAGGCAAGAAAAGACGATTTAATAGAGGTGTCAGCCGGCGTGATGAAATTGGTGGATGTTCTGAGTAATCCATTTTTGCCTAATCTGGAGCGGCTCAAGATTACCCGTCCGATGCAGGCGGAATTGAGGGGCTTTATAAATAAATATATTACTTATATTGCTAATACATAGAATTAAGGAATAATAATGAGACAAGTATTTTATTGTATGGAATTTCAAAGTATAGCCAC
>JBBTIZ010000041.1:0-7816 GCA_038059695.1 Planctomycetota bacterium | reverse complement strand
AAGGAATAATAATGAGACAAGTATTTTATTGTATGGAATTTCAAAGTATAGCCACAAAGGCACAAAGGCACAAAGGATTACCTGCCCGCCTTTGGAGGGGTAGTGTCTTGCGGAGCCGCAGCGGAGTCCCGATCGCACCCAGCCCTTCGGACAAGGGCTGGTTCAGCCCCCAGTCGCACCCAGCCCTTCGGACAAGGGCTGGCTCAGCCCCTGCACGCAGGGGCTGGACTCGGTGGGGGCTGGACACGGTTATTTCGGGGGTGTCTTCGTGGCGAATTCCTATAATTTATGCTTTTTTACTTCTGGCGAGTTTGATAGTTAGCGGCTGTTCTTCGACGCAAGAAGCGGTTTCTCCTGAAAAGGAACACCCTGTGTCCGTTGAAGCAGAGACGAAATACCAGACCGCCGAAAAGGAGATAGCAGGTAATAATTATAATGCGGCCCGGGGATTTCTTCACGAAGCATTAGATTTAACCAAAAACCGCGGCCAGAGAGAGAAAATCTCGTTCCTCATCGGAGAATGCCTGTTTCTGGCTGAATATTATAACAACGCCCACAAGTGGTTTCAGAAGTTCCTGTTAGAATTCCCCAAGACAGAACGGTTGAATGACGTCATCAACCGCGAACTGGAGATAGGGTTTAAATTCATCAACGGCGCCAAGCGCAGTTTGTGGGGTTTATACATTATTCCTTCGTATGATTTAGGCGTAAAGATTGTCCGCGAGACCCTGAAAAATTACCCGTACACCGAGCATTCTGAGAAATATCATTTCAAGTTGGCCGGCCATTTATTCGGGTTTGAATACTATGACGAGGCGCGCACTGAATACGAGGGTTTTGTAAAGGTGTATCCCAAGAGTAACCTGGTTCCCGAGGCAGAATACCGTATAGCCAGGTGTTATGTTCTGATGTATCAGGGATACGGCTATGAGGTTACGTCTCTGGCAGAGGCGTATAAAATCACGAGTAAGTTCTCCGGGAACTATCCGGACAGTTCACTTAACCCCGATGCCCAGAAACTGCATGAGCATATCGTTAATCTTTTGGCCCAGCGGGATTATGAGGTGGCGATGTTTTATATCAGGACCGGCAAGTCAAAATCCGCCAGGATTTATCTTGATAGCGTGATTAAAAATTATCCTGAAACCAAATGGGCCAAGGATGCCTTAGCCGCCTTAAGCGGATTACAGGGCCAGGAACAGAAGTGATTATGGTTATTTCAGCAATTAAATGGCTTCAAAGCCATATTTGTGTCATTGCGAGCGACCCCGATGAAATTCGGGGGAACGTGGCAATCTCATATTTGTCGGGATTGCTTCGTCGCTCTTTCCTTTCGCTCCTCGCCATGACATTTTTTACTCAGGTTTTAATGCTTTTATTTTTCACTGGTTGCGGCTATCAGGCGAATCCGTATTTGAAGGATGTAACCACCGTAGCCGTTCCTATCTTTGATAACAAGACCACCTGGCGAGAGATGGAGTTTGAATTGACCAATCTGGTGCATCGCGAGATTAAAGCCAGAACGTCTTTCCGGTTGGTCAGTCATCCTGAGGATGCTGATATTATAATCCAAGGCGAGATTACGGGGTATCGCAAGCCGGTGATAGTGGAGGATGCTGCGGATAATGTCGTTGTGGCCGGTTCGATGATGACCTTAAAGGTTGCCATAAAAGAGCAGAAGACCGGCAAGGAAATTCTGGCCAAAAGCCGGAATGTCCAGAGCGAATTTATCAGGGGGGCAAGCGAGACCGTTACTGATGCGGAATACCGCGGGCGACAGCAAACATTAGAGCAACTCAGCCGTTGGGTAGTATCTTTATTAGAGGAGACACAATGAGAAATGCTTTGTTGATAATCCTGTTGGGTTTATTCCTGATAACCGCTATTTTTTTCGCCTATGATTCTTATAGCGATAAGACGGTAGTCATCACCTTCTCCCAGTTTCGGAGGGAAGCCGAGGATAAGAAGATAAAAACCATCAATATCAAAGGCGCCAAGATAAACGGAGAATACCAGCCAGGCGGCCCCGGTAAATATTATAGGACAAAAGATGATATACCGGCAAAATATCTTGCAGAGGCGGATTTCAAGGACCTCCAGTCATTTGTTGACCCGCAGAATTTTTCTTACAGCACAGGTGATAACGCGCTGTATCAGATATTTCTTGCATTGCTGCCTATTTTGTTACTTATCGGGGTTATCTGGTATTTTGCGGTCCGGCAGGTAAAGAATATGGGCGGTTCGGGCGGACCGCTGGCCTTCGGCCGGAGCCGCGCCAAATTACTGACCAAGGATAAACGCAAGACCACCTTTGAAGATGTGGCCGGTATTGAAGAAGCCAAGGACGAGGTGGAAGAAATAATAGCATTCCTTAAGGACCCGGCTAAATTCAGGAAATTAGGCGCCCGACTTCCGCGCGGGGTTCTCTTGGTTGGTCCGCCTGGTTCAGGTAAGACCCTGTTAGCCAAGGCCATTGCCGGCGAAGCCGATGTCCCGTTTTTTACAATGTCCGGCTCTGATTTCGTGGAGATGTTTGTCGGCGTGGGCGCTTCCAGGGTGCGTGATTTATTTAATACTGCCAAGGAAAACTCACCCTGTATTATTTTTCTTGATGAAATAGATGCCGTGGGTCGGCAACGCGGCACCGGACTGGGTGGCGGGCACGACGAACGCGAGCAGACCCTCAATGCCATCCTGGTTGAGATGGATGGCTTTGATACCGACAGCAGTGTTATCATCATGGCGGCAACCAACCGGCCGGATGTTCTTGATAGCGCTTTGTTGCGTCCGGGCAGGTTTGACCGCCAGATTGTTATTGATATGCCTGATGTAAAAGGTCGCGAGGCAATTCTAAAAGTCCACGCCCGCAAGATTAAACTTGACCCCAAGGTTGATTTGGCGGTGCTGGCTAAAACAACCCCGATGCTTTCAGGCGCTGATTTAGAGGCGATTATTAACGAGTCCGCCCTTTTAGCCGTGATGAAAAAGAAGACCCAGGTGGACCAGGATGATTTGGAGGAATCCCGCGACAAAGTTCGCTGGGGTAGGGAAAAACGGAGCCGCGAGATAGACGAAGCCGACCGGAAAATTACGGCTTATCACGAATCAGGCCACGCCCTAGCCGCTTATCTGATACCTGAGGTGGAGAATGTCCATAAAGTTACTATTATCTCACGGGGCAATTATCTCGGCGCGACTATGCGCCTGCCGGGGAAAGACCGTTATCATATGCAGAAGAAATATGTCCTGGGCAATATCACTGTCCTCTACAGCGGCCGGGTGGCCGAGGAATTATTCTGCAGCGATGTCTCAGCCGGCGCCCGTTCGGATATCCAGGAGGCCACCCGCCTGGCCCGGTTGATGGTCTGTGAATGGGGGATGAGCGAGAAATTAGGGCCGATTAGTTATTCGGAAGGCGAAGAGCATTTATTCCTGGGCCGGGAAATCACCAAGACCAAGACCCATAGCGATGTCACCTCCAACGATATTGATATAGAAATCAGGGATATCCTGATTTCCGGTTATAATCGGGCTAAGGAATTAATCACCCAGAACAAGGAATCCTGCGACCGGCTGGCCAAAGCGCTGCTCAAATATGAAGTGCTCAATGGGCAGGATGTGGAAGATGTTATAAAAGGTATAGATATTGAACCGGTGAAAAACAAAAAGACGGAATCCGATAATGATGCCAAAACTAAAGCCGATTCAGATACCAAAACCGCGTAATTTTGGATTCAGCCCGCCCAACAGGGCGCCCGCCCGAAGGCGAGGTCTCGCTAAAGGTGGAAGGTTCGTCCCGAAGGGCGACGGCATCAAGGCGTCACTATCGTTAAATCTAAACCGCACTTATATAGTCGGCGTGCTAAATGTTACGCCGGACTCATTCTCTGACGGTAATAGGTTCTATAAACTGGCCGAATCCATTCCGCATGCGCTGGATATGATAGAAGACGGCGCTGATATCATTGATATCGGCGGTGAATCCACCCGCCCGGGCGCCAAAGCGCTTCCGCTGGATGTGGAATTAAAACGGGTCATTCCGGTCATAGAAAATTTAGTCCGTATCCGGCCTGATATCATCATCTCTATTGATACCTACAAAGCAAAAGTGGCCGAGGCAGCCATCAAAGCCGGTGCCCGGATGGTCAATGACATCTCAGGGCTTGGATTTGACCCGGCGATGCCATCTGTCGTGGCCCGTTACAATGTTCCTTTAATACTGATGCATATCAAAGGAACGCCCCGGACAATGCAGAAGAACCCGCATTATAAAAACCTCAAAACCGAGATGCTTGACTACTTCAGGCAGCGGATTAACTATGCCGTCAAAAAAGGCATAAAAAGAAGTCAAATAATTATTGACCCCGGATTAGGATTTGGTAAAAGATTAGAAGATAATTATAAGATTCTCGGATGGCTGGAAGAATTACATAGATTAGGCCGGCCGATAATGTTAGGCCCGTCCCGGAAATCGTTTATCGGGAAGGTTCTGAACCCGCCTAAAAGGCAAGGTCGGGCAGGCCTGCCGCCCGAGGATAGAATGGAAGGCACGGCCGCAGTAGTGGCTTACGCCGTTTTCAAGGGTGTTCAATTTATCAGGGTTCACGATGTCCGGGAAATGAAAAGGGTAGTTGCTGTTTCCGAGACCATAAATAAATATGACCGATAAGATTAAAGTCGCAGTTGAAGTCGGGATTATCTTCGTCTTTTTCTACTACCTGCTTCGGAGTTTGAAAGGCACCAGGGGCGCAGGTATCTTCAAGGGCGTTATCTTCATATCGGGTATTACCATCCTCTTAATCGGGGTAGGCGCCGACTATTTGGGACTTGTCAATATCTCTTTCGTCTTACAGAAATGGCTGCCTTTGATATTTGTTTCCCTGTTAATCATCGTTTTTCAGCCGGAGTTGAGAAGGGTGCTGATGGATTTAGGCCAGTCACGGTGGGTCCGCTTTGTCTCCACCTCGGCCGGCGCTGAGATGATTGATGAGGTTACATCAGCCGTAGTAAACCTGGCCGGCCGGAAACACGGGGCTCTTATTGCCTTGGAAAAGGAAATCGGCTTAAAACCATATATTGAAGGCGGCACCCAAATGGATAGCCAGGTAACCAAGGAACTTATTGAAACCATCTTTTATCCCGGTTCTGAACTGCACGACGGCGGGATTGTCATAAAGGATGAACGTATTACCGCGGCCGGGTGCGTATTTCCTTTGACCGAAAACCCGAATATTCCTAAATCATTAGGTACCAGACACCGTGCGGCTATCGGCCTGACCGAGGAGAGCGACGCTATTACTATTGTGGTTTCTGAAGAGACCGGTAAAATATCCGCCGCTATTCACGGTCAAATAGAGAGCGATTTGGACAAAGAGAAATTGGTAAAGTTTATTAAGGATAATTACCATTCCCGCTAATGCGGGATGGGAGAGTGAGCGTCATAAGGGCGCTCCCGCCTTGCGGGACAGGCATGGCGTGGAGTTTACCCCGCCTCAGCGGGGGCGCCAGAAGGGTATTGTCGGGCCCCAAAATAAATTATGTTTACATTTGTTAGAGGTTTGTTTCTGAAGAACCTGGGCACCAAGATTATGGCGCTGATACTAGCAGTGATATGTTTGTTGTATATTCATAATGCCCGGATAGACCCGCCAAAGGAAATTAATATTCCTCTAATTATAGAAACGCCTGCCCAGATAATTAGTCGCGCCGAAAAGGACGGCGAGATTATTAAGGAGATTAAGGTTAATCTTGAATATCCGCGTGGCGCGTCTTCAGACCTGACCGGGTTGGTCTGCCGCTATAAGATAAAGGCCGTAACTGAAGCATTGGATAAACCGCAAATCAGGATTGTGGAACTGGCCGCATCGGATTTTAACCTGAAACAGGGGATGACCATTAAACAGTTTATCCCGGATAATAAAATCCAGGTGGTGCTGATGCGTGAAACCGTCAGTCACATGAAACTTAAAACAGATGGGGCTATTAAAGGTAATCCTCAGAAAGGGTATCGGGTTACTTCGGTCAGGGCAATGCCGTCTGATATACCGATAAAAGGCCCCAAGAATATATTGGATAAGTATAATGAAATTCCCATTGCCAAGATTGATGTGACTAACCGCAATAGTATTTTCTCATTACCCGGACAAATCGAACCTTTGGAAAATGCAGAACTTACGGCAATGGCTCCTTTCTCTGTGGAGGTGCTTATTGAGGAGGATATCATTGAGGATGTCCGGACCGTAAAAATAAACCTGCTTATTCCGCCTGATTTCCCGCATTTCCCGATTCAAATTAAACCGCAGGAAAAGGCGCTGAAATTCAAGGGGCCGGCTTCGAAAATAAAGGAACTTAAGCCCGGCCATATAAACCTCTTCGTGAATATTGGGGATTTATGTCCCAACCCATCCGAGGTAAAACCGCCGATGACATTTGCGCCCAAATTGGAACTTCGTTTTACTCCGGATGCGCCGACTGGTATAGAATTAGCCGAACCCTTAGAACAGATAAAACTGGAGATTCTGCCTCCGCCGGCGCCGCCTGAGCCAACGTCTGATAAACCGCCGGAGCAACCTCCAGCGCCGCCGAAATAACAATAATAACTATTGAGAGTAACATAGTTAATGTCCGATGTGGTTAATATTGATGGTCTAAAATCCCCCTTAATCCCCCTTTTGCAAAGGGGGAAATAGGGGGATTAGAGCGTCTCGCCTAATAAAGAGATAGGACATTAACAATATGAGTATCAATAATACTTAATATGGATAAGAATGCCGTAATCGAAACCGAAAATCTGACCAAGATTTACCGGACACCTTTCAGTAAGTATCAGGTCAAGGCATTGGATAACCTCAATATCAAGGTCAATAGGGGCGAGATATTCGGATTCTTAGGGCCGAATGGTTCAGGCAAGACCACCACAATGAAGATTTTGCTGGGATTACTGAGACCGACCAGCGGTGATGCCTGGGTGTTGGGTAAGCAGTCCAGTGATGTGGCAGTCAAGGAACGGATTGGCTTTTTGCCTGAGGAATCATATCTCTACCGGTTCCTGTCCGCTGAGGAAACACTGGACTTCTACGGCCGTATCTTCAAGATACCGCATAAGGAGCGGCAGAAGCGGATTAACGAACTGATTGACTTAGTCGGTTTGGGCCACGCCAGAAAGAGGCAGGTCAGGGAATATTCCAAAGGTATGGCCCGCCGGTTGGGGTTTGCCCAGGCGTTGATTAACGACCCGGATGTGATTTTCCTGGATGAGCCGACCAGCGGGCTTGACCCTCTGGTGGCCCGGCAGGTAAAAGATATTATCCTTGACCTGAAAAAGCAGGGTAAGACCGTTTTTATGTCCAGCCACTTGCTGGCTGACGTGGAGACCATCTGCGACCGCATTGCCATTCTTCATCTGGGCAAATTGCAAAAGGTCGGTTCTGTCAAGGAACTTATCTCCAGGCCGGATATTTCGGAGGTTGGTGTTAGGGGGTTGAATCAGACAGTACTGGAGTCCATAAAGGGATTGGTTGCGAAGAACGGCGGTGAAGTGGTGTCAGTTCAGCCGGCCGCCGAAACCCTGGAAACCCTTTTCCTAAGAACCATTAAACCAGAGTCAGATAAAGTAGAGTAATATATTAGCCGAATGAAGTCGCCCGCAAATGTCATTCCTGCTCCGCTTGTCATTCCTGCGAAAGCAGGAATCCAGACAATTTAATACTGGATTCCCGTTTGCACGGGAATGACGAAATGGGCGGGGATGACACACGGATAATAAAGGAGGGGCTGGGTGAATGCTCTTTTAGCCATTATCATATTGACATATCGC
>JBBTIZ010000040.1:1441-41253 GCA_038059695.1 Planctomycetota bacterium | reverse complement strand
AGGCACGACTGCCGGCGACGCTTCCGGCTATGCCAACAACGGCACGGTCTATGGTGCGACCTGGTCCGGCGGCGCGCTATCGTTTGACGGTGTGGATGATTATGTGGTAGTACCAGACTCAAATTCATTAGATCTGACTAATAATTTTACTGTTCAAGCATGGATAAAATTTGATGTTGGAGGTACAGAAAATCCAAGAATTATATCAAAAGGATGGGAAAATCAGGGTGGTTATGAACTTGCGTTGGGTGGAACAACAAGTAATAGAAAAGTTGCTTTTTATGGTGGCCCTGGCGATACTCTCCTATTGGAATCTAATTCAACAATTTCAAGTTCCGTCTGGAATTATATTGTCGTAACCTACGACGGCATTACAATGAGGCTATATCTAAATGGGAGCCAAGATGCATCAAAATCAACCACGGGTGCATTAGCAATAACTAATTACCTTCTAAACATCGGTCGTAATTCCGGTAATTCAACGGATAAGTATAAAGGTCTTCTTGACGACATCCGCATCTACAACTACGCCCGGAGCCCAGAGCAGATTCAGGCCGGGTATAATAGCGCCTACTACTTCTTTGATAAAACCGCTGATAATCTGCCGGCCTTTGGCGACCCGTCTTTGGGTATTGCCATCGGTAAAATAATGAGTCCGACCAACACCTATAACCATATTTTTTACACCAATGGCGGCGGCGCGGCTTCTAATATCCAGGACAGGTTGTTACAGAACAATGGCAGCGGCATCTTTACCGATGTTACTGGAACCAACCTTCCTGTTGATACTAATAATGAAGATAATTCAGCAACCTTTGGCGATATTGACAATGACGGCGATTTAGACCTGGCCGCGGGCGTCTGGAACGGTAGAACACGGCTCTATACCAATAATGGAACAGGCACATTTACCGAGGTAACCGCCGCCAATATGCCCAATAAATCAGAATACGGTTATGATGTGGAATTTGCTGATTTTGATAATGATGGCGACCTTGACCTCTATGTGGCTAATGAATGGCAACAGGATAGTTTGTATTTGAATAACGGGAGCGGGGTGTTTTCAGACGGCACGGCGGCAAAACTACCGGTTGAAGCGGATTCGCTCAGGACTCAGGAAGTCGTTATTGCAAACTTTGACGGTATCAGTGGGACTGATATCTTCACGGCTTCTGTGGCTGGTCAAGACCACTTATACCTGAATAACGGCAGTGGTGTATTTACCGACGCGACCGCTAACCTGCCGGCTGATTCTTCCACCGATACCGGCGCTGATGCGGCTGATGTGGATGGCGACGGCGATATTGATATCGTAATTGCCTCTAACGGCGGGACTAACCGGCTCTACCTTAATAACGGTAGTAGTATTTTCACCGATGCTACAGCGACAAAATTAAGCGGGGCTAACTTCCAGTCAAGAGAAACGGTATTCCTTGATGTGGATGGCGATGGCGATTTGGACATCTTTTTCTTGTATGCGGGAAGCGGTCCATTTGCATACCCGGGAAAATTGTTTGTCAATGATGGAACAGGCACATTTACCGACCAGACCACCAAACTGATGCCGGCTGGCTCTTATGATGAACCAATAAATGTTAAAGCCGCTGATTTCAATGGTGACGGTAAGAAGGACTTGTTTATCACGCAAGGTGCTGGTTCGGCAACTGACAAACAGAACATCCTGCTGATGCAACCCATAAGGCCGGTCGCCCACTGGAAATTTGACGAGGGGACAGGCGTGATTGCCAATGATGTCTCCGGCAACAACAACCACGGCACGTTATACGGCGCGACCTGGTCCGGCGGGGCGCTCTCCTTTGACGGGGTGGATGATTATGTGGGTGTTATCCAATCTTCCAGTCTGTTAATTACAGGGGCTGTTACTGTTCAGTCTTGGATTAAACTTTCCGCCAATACTCCGGGTGAAGGGGATATTGTTTCTTCACATTCTGGTAATGAGTCGGGACAAACATATGGCATTGAATTGGATGTTGGGGATAATAATAAGGTCCTATTTTATCCGGCGGATGGGTCAATTTCTTTTAATGGAGTCACATCGCTTTCACCTATCAATTTAAATCAGTGGTATTTTTTAGCAGCCGTAAATGACCCTTCCGGTTTGCGTAAGATTTACATAAACGGAACGGAAGTGGTTTCGGCAACCGGTGTTAATTTTAAATCATCCTCTACGGGATTTAATATCGGTAAGAACCTGGGCGGAGGCCAGTACTTTAACGGTCTGATAGACGACGTCAAAATCTACAACTACGCCCGGACGGCTGGGGAGATTCAGGCGGCGTATAATGCCTCGCCGGTCCCGGCTGTGGATGACTATGTCTGGGTAACAAGTTTATCTACCAATAATGTCACCCGCATCAAGAAATCTGATTCCAGCACGACCACGATTACGGTAGGAACTACCACGGGTGGAATCGCTGTAGATTCAAACTATGTCTGGGTGGAAAATACAACTACTAATAATGTTACTCGCATCAAGAAATCTGACCTAACCACAACCACGATTGCCGTAGGAACCGACCCTTGTGGCATCGCGGTTGACGAGACCTATAGCTGGGTGGCGAATTATGGTTCTAATAATGTCACCCGCATAAATAAATATGATTTGACCAAGACCACAATTAGCGCTGGAACTAATCCCACGGGAGTCGCCATTGATGGAACTTATGTCTGGGTGTCAAATCAGAATTCTAATAATGTTACCCGTATCAAAAAGTCGGACCTAACCACGGCTACGATTGCCGTGGGGGCTACCCCGTCTGGAATTGCGGTAGACGAGACCTATGTCTGGGTGGCGAATCAGGGTTCTACCACTGTTACTCGTATCAAGAAGTCTGATTCCAGCACAACCAATATTACGGTGGGAAGCCAGCCAGTTGGAGTTTCGGCAGATGAAACCTATTGTTGGGTAGCAAATGCCGGCTCTGCTAATGTTACTCGCATTAAGAAATCAGATTCCAGTACTATCGCGATTGCGGTTGGAAATTACCCCAATGGAGTCTCTGTTGATGGAACCTATTGCTGGGTAGCAAATGAGGGTGCTGGCAGCGGTAACACAGTTACCCGTATCCTGAAATCTGACTTAACCACGACTACGATTACCGTGGGGACTCAACCCAATTCGATGGGTGATATGACCGGCTGGGCATATGATAATTACGCTAAATAAGGTAGGGGAATCTGGGGACACATACGAATTATTTCCTAATGAGAAAAAGGTGAAAATCTGTGACAATCTGTGAAATCTGTGGTTGCATGGCGCCTTGGGGACAGTCCCTCACGGGATTCGCTGCTGCTTTCCCGCCCCGGCGGATGTCTTGATTCAGGCGGGTTGTCCCGATGGTCATCGGGATAAGACCCAGTAACGGTCTTCCCGATGTGCATCGTGAATCCCTAACTGGCTCTAATAAGCCATCGTTTTCTTAATTTAGGGGTTCACCGCAAAGTCGCTAATGTTATAAAGATAAATCTTCCAGAAGATAATTCTTGACATATCAGGCCGTATTTGTTAGTATCCGGATATGCTTAAGTTATATTTAGATACATCGGTTTGGGGATTTTTAATAGAACGCCAACAAATAGAAAAGAAAAAGATAACGGAAGATTTCTTTAAGCAGAGCAAACAGCAAGGATGGCGTATTTTTATATCACCACTCGTTCTGGATGAGGTGAATCGTTTCCGGGATTTGGAACTAAAAAACAACATTGAGCGTTTCATAAAAGATTATACTCCGGAATTACTGCCCTATGACGAAGAAATCGGTAATATGACGGATAGACTGGCGGCTTTTAATATCATTCCCACTGATTACCTTGATGACATAAGGCATCTGGCATTTGCCGTTTTTTACGAGATGGATGCCATAGTGAGTTGGAATATGAAGCATATGGTAAACTTAAGAACCAAAAGAGCCGTGGCCGGAGTTTGTTCATTAATCGGCGTGAAAGAGGTTAATGTCTTAACGCCTGAGGAGGTTTGCTAATTATGAAAGAGCCGGAAGTTCTGAATGAAATCCATAGAATACGAAAAGCACATTATAAACACACTAAAGGCAACAGTCACCACGCCGTTATGAAGGCGGTAGAACAACGCGCCTCTAAATTACTAAAACAGTACAGGATAACTCTGCCGGTTTATCACAAGCCGATGGAACCGGCTTCTATGGAATCGCGGTAGATGAGACATATTGCTGGGTGGCAAATTGGACTACTAATAATGTCACCCGCATCCTGAAATCTGACTCTACCACGACTACGATTGGGGTGGGAACTACTCCCTATGGAGTTGCGGTAGATGAGACCTATGTCTGGGTGGCAAATGTGGGTTCCAATAATGTTACTCGCATCAAGAAATCTGATTCCACCACGACCACGATTGGGGTGGGAACTGGCCCTGAATCGGTGGGCGATATGACCGGCTGGGCCTATGACAGCAGCAGCGCATCCCGTGAGGGGCAATTACGCGAAATAAGGTAGTGAATTAGGTAGAATTCAGGGGACGCCGCCATTCGGCGGGGCAGACCTGCCTGTCCCGATGAACCCAAAGGGACCGCGAAGCGAACAACCATGGGGGATAAATCATATAATACCAACATACCCATCCAAACCAGGGGAAACAGCATTATCATACTGACGCCGATTCCGTCGTTAGCTAAGGAGCTGACAAGGTGCCTGGATATTATCAATAAGACCAAAATACCGCCCGGCTACGAGAAAACGTTCATAGATTCCCTGACCTGTAATCTCAAGTCCGTTATCAGGGGGTTGAAGCATCATTGCGCCGAAGATAATCGCAATCATCGGGCGTTTTCGGATGAAGGCGATTATTGGAAGATAACCTTTGAGGGCAGGGAAAGAATCCTCCACGAAACAGACGGATTGAAATACATCGGGCATCTTCTGGCTAATCCGGGCCAAGAATTCTGGGCATATAAACTATATGAGTTGGTTCACCCAGCCCCTGTACACCGGGGCTGGGTTCATCCGCCGGGAAATGCGGAAGGGTATTCAGAGGCCGGACAGGATATTGCCGATATTGATACTCTTAAAGACACCAATCGTGAATTAGATAAGTTGACAAAAAAACGGGACCGGGCAAAAGAAGACGGCAATCTGAGAAGCGCTAAAAAGTATCAGCAGAAAATTAATGATATAAATAAACATTTGCCGCGCAATATCAGGGGTAAATCAAGAAGGTTTTCCAGCCGGTGTGAAACCGCGCGCCAGGCAGTATGTTCCAGAATCAGGGATACCCTTAAGCATATCCAGACAGAGCATCCGTCTTTATACAAACACTTAAGGTCGTCCATTGACCTGGGAAATAAAATCTGTTATAGGGCAGAGCGTTCCACATCTTGGATTGTTAGCAAATAACAAAGGCCTCCGGTTATTTTCACGCCCCCAAAACAATATTTTTATATGTGATGCCCAATATCACAATTGTGACGCCTCTTGTAACGCATATTAAGCAGAACGACCCCCGCTCCGAAATCATTAGGGGCCTAACTGTAACTATCCGCCTGAGGCGGATCTAACGGATTGTAACGACTAAAGTCTAACAGTCCGTAAGAAAGTGAGGTGATGTAAGACCGCCGGCCGAGACCTTCCCGATGGTCATCGGGACTCCGCCGCGGCTCCGCAAGACGGCAACCCTTGACCTCAAGGTCAAAACCCTTGACCTCAAGGTCAAAACCTGTGACCTCAAGGTCAAAACCCTTGACCTCAAGGTCAAAACCTGTGACCTCAAGGTCAAAACCCTTGACCTCAAGGTCAAAACCCTTGACCCCAAGGTCAAAACCCTTGACCTCAAGGTCAAAACCCGTGGCAATAATGCCACAAGAAAAGGAGATGAAAATGATACGGGACGATGATTTCTTTAACTGGCAGGGCAAACTGGTCAATAAGGCCGTAGCCAACCAGGTGGCCTGGAACTTACCGGCTGCCAAGGTTACGGCTCTCACCACCCGCCGGGCTTGGTATGAACCATTATATCACAAGGCCCAGGAAAAGGACGAGCGGACCAAGGCCGATGTGGACCGGCACCGCCAGGCCCGGAAGGTTTATGAAGCGGAACTGCGCGCCTTTGTCAACGCTCATATCAGATATAATGACGATGTGCCCAGGGACGAGAAAATCGCCATGGGCGTGCCGCCGCGCGACCTGGAGCCGACGCCCCGCGGCAAGATTGACCTGGTGCCTTATGTCTTCCTGAAACCCTTGGCCGGCGGCGTGATTGAGGTCAGGACCCAGACCGAAAAAGACGCCACCCGGGTCAGTATGCATAAACTGGCCGATGGGATTGAGTGCCGGTGGCTCCTGGTTCCCAAAGGTGAGATGCCGCCCGAAGGCCACGAGGACGCCAAAAATACCGTGGTCTCTAGAAAGGCCCGGTTCACCATTGACTGCGGCGACAAGAATGCCGGAGACAGTTTCTACGGATTCTTCCGCTGGGTCAACACCAGCGTCCCGGCCAACTCCGGGCTCTGGACCAAGGCATTGAGAGTGGTGATTGCTTAAAGAGTCAAAAGGTTCTAATCCCCCTTTCTCCCCCTTTACAAAAGGGGGATGGGGGGATTTTTCTTTGTGTCCTTTGTGCTCTTTTGGCGCCATTAGGGCGCCATGGCGCTTCGGCGCCAGTGGCAAATGAAAGGAATTTATTTTATGCCATTACAACCCAACACATTCGCTCCGCTCAGTGTAAACTCCGTCAAGACCGCCCTCCCCGAAAGCTTTCGGGGTGGTCGGGAGCATTCGTCCAGCGGACGAAGCGCACCGGGAGACACATATCGCCGCTCGAATTATGAAAGGACTTTAATATGCCACTATTACCAAATGAGGTCAAGACCGAACACATCTCATCCGCCGCAGTAACCACGCCCAAAATCGCCGACGAGGCCGTGACCGCGCGAAAATTAGACGAGAACAGCGTTACCACCGACAAGATTGCGCTCGGCGCGGTCACCGGCTCCAAACTGGCTGACAACGCCGTAACGGCCGGGAAAATCCGCAACGGGACAGTGCGGGCCGATGAGATTGCCGCCGGCGCTATTACCACGGCAAAGATAGGCGAGGGACAGGTGACCGGCTCGCGCATCAAGGACAATGCCATCACAACCGAGAAGATAGCCAATAATGCGGTCACGACTGCAAAAATCGCCAACGGCTCGGTCACCCCGGCGAAACTCTCATTCACGCCGCCGTCCATTGCCCGTCCCATCACGCCGGCAATTATTACTGAGGAAATCGCAAACGCCGCGGTCACGCCGGATAAACTCTCGTTTTTCGTGCCGACCCGGCCCCTGACACCGCCTGTTGCTACGGATGAGATTGCGGATGGGGCAGTGACCAACGCCAAGATTGCGGCCAATGCGGTCACCGCCGGAAAGATTGCCTCCGGTGCGGTGAACTCAAGCGAGATTTCATCCGGCGCAGTCGGCACAAGCGAACTGGCCAACGGCGCAGTGACGCAAGAAAAGTTAGCGCCGGGCGTGGGCGGCGGCGATACCCTGACTATGCTTCCGGCTCCGGCCACGGCCCTGGACCAAGGAGGGATTGTTGCCACGACCCAACCGGCTCAGGTTGACCTCTCGGCGATTATTCCGCTCAACACCAAGGCAGTGATTGTGTCCATTGCCTGCATCAACCAGAGTTATGCCAACGGCGGGATGATGGCCTACATCTTCCAACAGGCCGGAGCGGAATATGCATTGCAGGTCATGGCTCCGCCGGTTAATGCGCCCGGAGTATCTAACGGAGCATCAGTCCTGATGCCCGTGGCGGCTGATAGGACGCTCTTGTGGCAGGCATACGTGGCCGGGAATAATTCCACTGAATTGGTGATTTATATCTTGGGGTATGTAATGTAGGTCTGATGCACCCCTCACCTTAATCCTCTCCCCAAGGAGAGAGGAAATGGTAGGAGGTTTACCGTCTATCTAATTCGCCGAAAATCATCTTGCCGGCCGCGGTTTGCAGGGCGCTGGTGACCGTCACCGTTACCCTTTGTCCGATGCGATGCTGGGCCCCTTCCACCACCACCATGGTGCCGTCCTGGAGATAACCGATACCTTGTTTGGGTTCTTCACCTGGTTTGAGGATTTTTATGTCTAATGTCTCGCCGGGCAGGACGACCGGTTTCAGGGCATTGGATAGTTCATTGATATTGATGACCTCAAGCCCCTGTAACTTGGCGACCTTATTAAGATTAAAGTCGTTGGTGACCAGATGGCCGTTGAGCGACTGGGCCAGTTTGACTAACTTCATATCGGTTTCCTTGATGTAGGGGAATTCGGCCTCGTCAATCCGAATCTCTAATCGCTTATTCTTGCGTATCTGGTCCAGGACATCCAGTCCATATTTGCCCCGGGTTCGTTTGGATTTGTCCGAGGAGTCAGCCACGGCCTGGAGTTCTTCCAGGATAAACTTGGGGATAACCAGCGGCGAATCAATGGCCATGGCTTCAAGAACGTTGGAGATTCGGCCGTCTATGATAACGCTGGTGTCCACAATCCAGGGCTTGCCGCTCTTATGGGTGGGCGAGAGTTCCACGAATGGAATCACGAACTTAAAATCATCCTTACTGCGGATAATAGCGATGACCGTGATAAAACTGAATAGAAAGGTTATGGAGAACGGGAACCATAACGCAAATTCAGGCAGTTCTTTATCTATTGTTTTTACCCAGGGCAGCATAAAAGCCACGGTAGTAAATAGGTAGGAAACGATAAACCCGAAGATTAGCCCGAACATCACAATGGAGATAATGGCGATAAACCGGCGGGTGAACCAGAGTTCTATCAGGGCAAAAAAGGTGGCCAGTGATACGCCGATAATGACGCCGGTGATATTCCCGGATATGTTCCAGCCGATAAGTCCGCTGGTCGCGATAAATAGCGCTCTTAAAACATGCAACATAAAAATCCTTTCATAAAATTCCAATTACCAAATTCCAATAACCAAATAAATCTCAAATTACAACTAACAAACAACCAAAATTACTTTGATTTGTTTACAATGGAAGCAAATATTTTCCTTAGTTCGATTGTTTCTTGGAGGAGTTTATTTATTTCCTCCTTGAAATCAGAATTTGCTTCAAGTGTAAGTTCCAGCCAATAGTTTGATTCTTTTGCCTCCCTAAGACATATTCCCATCTTATACACAAAATCCTTTTTAGTTAAAGTGTCGTTTGCTTCACGATAATTAGCCCCGACAGAGCCGGATGCTCTAACTAATTGGCTGATAAGTTCACTGTTTATCTTATTGTTGGGCAGTTTCTTGCATAACCGGATAACTTTCTTCGCAAACTCTAATGTCCTTTGCTCTAAATCAAATGGTTTATGGTTCTGGTTATTGTCCATTTTGTATTATTGTAATTTATTTGGTATTTGGGTATTGGTCATTGGGTATTTCTTATCAAATCCTTTCAAACGGGTAAAATAGTTTCTTGTATTCCTCTTGGGCATAGCGGTCGGTCATTCCGGCGATATAATTACAGATGGACCGGCGCAGCGCCATTTCCGGGTCCTGGCCTGTCTCATTAGCGAATTTCTGGTAGCGGGGCGGCAACTGCTTCGGGTCGGTCAGATAAGCATTAAATAGTTCTTCGATAAAACGTCTGGCCTTCTGGGTCATCCGCTCCACCCGGTAATGTTTATAGAGATTCTCGTATAAGAATGATTCCAATTCCTTGCTTTCAGTTTCCATTTTATCGGAGAACCGGACAATCGTCTCGTTGTGCTTTCTGACATCAGCCACGGTTTTGATATTATGTTTCTTTAATTGTCTCAATGTATTCTTAACCAAATCGCTGACCTCAATATTAATAAGCGAGATAATGGATTGGGGCCGGAGGAACATCTCCTGTTCAGCCGGGGATAGTTTCTTCTTGTGCCCGGATGATGCCTTCTGCCAGAGCGAACAATTCTTGAGTGCCTCCTCTTTGATTAAGCCGGCCCGGATGCCGTCATCCAGGTCGTGATTGTCATAGGCAATCATATCAGCCAGCGCCACGACCTGCGCCTCAAGCAGGCCCTGCCATTCAGGGTGATACTCCTCGGGTATTTCGGCATTATCGTAGGTAGTGGAATGTTTTATCAGTGATTCTTTTACTTCGTAAGAAAGATTTAATCCGGTGAATTGGGGGTAGCGGCGTTCCAGGAATTCCACGACCTTAAGCCCCTGGGAATTATGTTCAAAGCCGCCATAGTCCTTCATCAGGTTATTCAATGCCGCTTCGCCGGCATGGCCAAAAGGGGTATGGCCTAAGTCATGGGCCAGGGCCACGGTTTCAATCAGGTCTTCGTTCAGCCGCAGGGCCCGGCCGATGGTTCGGGCAATCTGGGTGACTTCTATGGTATGGGTCAGCCGGGTCCGGTAATGGTCGCCTTCGTGGTTGACAAAGACCTGGGTTTTATATTCCATTCTCCTGAATGCCGTGGAGTGGATAATCCGGTCCCGGTCCCGCTGGAAAGCGGTTCGGTACGGATGCTCTTTTTCCGGATATTTGCGGCCGAGTGAATCAGCGCTCTTCATGGCATAGGGCGCCAGTAATTTATTTTCCTGTTTCTCTAAGATATTACGCATATTCATAGTTTGTTTATATTATCAAACCGCCGGATGGAGTCAAGGAAATATTAGCCACGAAGGCGTGAAGATAATTATTCTTATTCCCTCTCCCCTTGCGGGAGAGGGTAGGGTGAGGGGGAATTTATCTTATGTTCGTTATCGCGGTCACTTCGTGTTCACCCTCCCCTTACCCCTCCCATCAAGGGAGGGGGATTTGATTCCTTCGTGTCTTGGTGCCTTAGTGGCAAGTAATTCTCTAACGGGGCCGGCCAGATAGAACGAGCCGGTGATGAGGATTAAATCGTCTGCTTGCGCCAGGCGCCTGGCTATGCTTAAGGCATTGGTATAGTCAGGTTCTATAAGAATGGTTTTATCCGAGCAGTCCGGCAGATACCTGATAAATCCTTCAGGGTTCATGAGCCGCGGGTGATTGGTCCGGGTAAAGATTATGATGTCAGCCAGGGTGATAATGCTGCTGATTATTTTGCCTATCTCTTTGTCGGCAGAGAGCGCAAATATCAGGATGACTTTATTGTATTTCAAGTTCTTGACGGTATCAGCAGTTGCTCTGATAGAGACCGCATTATGGGCGCTGTCAATAATGATGTCCGCCCCGTTAGAGGTAAATCTTATTTTATCTGAGACGGTTTCTCTATCATTATCTTTAGGCAAAGTAGAGTTTGGTATTGCCGCTTCACGGTCGCCTAAGGGCGACCTACCTCTGACGGGGTCCGGTCGGCGGGAAACCAATTCCATGCGCCCTGGTAATTCTAATCGTTGCAGGGCTGATTTGATGACCGCCGGGCCGATATCTGTAATTTCCTGCTTGTTCATTACTTCAATGGCCTTGAGCGCCAGAGACCAGTTTTCGGATTGATGAGCGCCCTGGACCGGCAGATTATGTTTTAGTATGGGTGCCAAATAGAGCGGCGCCTTATTATTTATTGCAATCAAGTGGATAACCTTATCCGCTGGTGTTTTCTGCCTGAAACTTATTACCGGCACGGCTGCCTTGATAATCCCGGATTTTTCGCGGGCAATCTCTTTCAACGTATGCCCTAATTTATCCATATGGTCGAAATCAATTCGGGTAATCACGCTGACGATTGGCGTAATAAGATTCGTGGCGTCCAGACGTCCGCCCAGGCCGACTTCAATTACGGCAAAATTAACATTCTGTTGAAGAAAGTATAAAAACGCCAGGGCAGTCATTGTCTCAAAGAAAGTGGGGCTGACATAAGGTGAGATTGTCCCGCTCTGGGGCGGGATCTGCCTCTGGCACGACCAGCCCCTTCGGGGCTCGCAATGACTGTCATTGCGAAGACCGCCGTGGCGGGCTGAAGCAATCTCGTTTTTACTAATAGCCGTAACGATTACATTCATTAGTTTAGTGAAATCATTCTTAGAGATGAGGTTTTGTTTGCCCTTTCCGCTAAGGCGGGATGGGAAATGAGGGGTATTGTTTGACCCCATATGCCAGACCTGGATTCGTTCTCTCAGGTCAACCAGATGCGGCGAGGTGTAAATCCCGACTTTGTATCCGGCCTGAGCCAGGATAGTCGCCAGCATAATGGCTGTCGAGCCCTTGCCTTTAGTGCCGGCGATATGAATACAGCGCAGTTTATCCTGCGGATTACCGAGTGCTTGCAGCAGATGTTTCATCCGCTTAAGATTGTAAGCGGTCTGAGAATAGTGGACCTTGGCCATCCGTTCGTAGTCGGTGAATTGGCACAAGTATCGGTATGCCTGAGAGTAGGATTTGAGCTTGGCGTAGGGCATAGATCATTTCAAGGTGTAGAAAGTATAAAATGAAACCACAGATACACACAGATAAACACTGATAGTTCACTGATATTCAGTACAGGCTTTTCTGATATCTGTGTCAATCTTTCTTTAAGGACCCATAATAACCAAATACGAAAAACCCGAAGTCAAGGAATACCATTTGTTAGGATTAGGTTTTCATCCTTTGGTGTTTAATTCCGACACTCTACGTCTATCCAGATGAGCATCGGGATGTATTTGTGTCTTAAAAACATAGGTACAGCACAGATAAAACAATAAGATAAACACAGATTATCGGTGTCTATCTGTGTTCATCTGTGGTTACGTAGTTTTTATTGACCATCTTATTTCGCCATCAAAATAGTAAGTTTTGATTTATATTGCAGGATAATATCGTTCTTCTTATCGTTATTGAGGTCGGCCACCACCGCCTTATCAGGGATTCTTACCGGGCACAGGAGAAATTCATCCTTCTCAAAACTGATGCCGTCCGGCCTGGTTAATTTGTCCTTCTGCCGGCCGCAGTAGATAGTGACCGCGCCTTTCTTTTTCTCCGGCCCGGATATGGTCAGCAGGTCGGTTCTGTTGTCGTTGTTATAATCATAACCGAAATAAATATGAGAGAAATAGCCGGTACCTTTGCCTAAAGCCGATGACGGGAAATTAACAGTTTGGTTATAATCAGGCGCCATAGGGAATCCTTTCACTGGTTTATGGGGTCCAACAATATCCTTCCTTTCCCATCCCGCCTTAGCGGGATTGAGATATACCTGATAGGTTATCGGGATGTATCTCAGAATGGCCTTTTTTATATTCGATGCTAAACTTACTTTAAATGAGGTAATAAACAGGTCCGGATAATTATCGCCGTTTATTTCGGTGATACCCCACAAGGGGCAAACCCCTTTCAGGTTTATCACCTGAGCCGGCGGCGTGGAATAAATGGGGTCAAACGATATCCCTCCTTTCCCACCCCGACTCCCGTCGGGGTTAGGATTTCCGGAACGACTACTCAGGAAGATAAATATCCGGGTGACCATATTGCCGATATCTGATAAATCGCCGCTGGTGGAAGCAATTACCAGGTCCATAAAACCGTCGGTATTTAAATCGGCGAACTGATTTGAATATAGCAGGATATTACTGCCGCCCTGGGTATTAGGCAAGGTCAGAAAATCCAGGCGGAATTCGCCT
This sequence comes from Planctomycetota bacterium, assembly GCA_038059695.1. GTDB lineage: Bacteria > Planctomycetota > MHYJ01 > JACQXL01 > JACQXL01 > JACRIK01. Next base: position 27,693 of record JBBTIZ010000040.1, on the reverse strand, counting down.
GATGGGGTTTCCGGGAAGAAGCCGTTTGTTTTATCCCTTACGGGATCGCTATTAGATAAAAACCCCGTAGGGGTATCCTGAAAGTAATAACCTAATTTACTTGTAGTGAGCGTAGCGAATCTATTGGGGAATCCTAAAACAATATCTTTTAGCCCATCCCCGTTCAAATCTTTAAGGGAGATATGAGGCAGCGATGAAGATACGGTGATGAAAGATGAGTCCGTGGTTTTGATTGATTGCGCCGCCGGCTGATTGATAATCTGTTTCCTGGCTGGTTTAGTATTTTCGTATGGCCCCCAGTAGATAAGGTAGCCGTCTTTGGTCGGGATAATCAGGTCATCGATGCCGTCATTATTTATGTCCTCGCCTTCTTTGATAAGTGGGACACCACGTGGGGTATCCCACGGTGGCGGTATATGTCCTGTATTGGTTCCCGAAGGGTCTGTTCCCGGTTCTGACGGATAGAAAATAGATTGCTCATTTGCCAATAATATTCTTTCTTCATTGTAAGTAGCGTCGTCATTCTGCTTGTCCCTATTAGCGGGACTGTCTGCGGATGTGTAGCAGAAGACGTCTTCTGATGTATAAAAGGTAATCTCTTTTCCATCCGCTGGAAGATAATCGCCGATACATATAATCATAGCGCCGGCGGGTATTTTTATCGTCTGTTTAAGGCGATACTCCGAAATGGATTTATCATAAGAAAGTATTTCCAGGGATAAGGGCTCGGTTTGGATATAGATAATTTCCTTAACCCCGTCATTGTTGAGGTCTATCAGGTTAAATGAATCTAAACGCCCATTTATGGCGATATCTTTTATGTTGAAATGCTCTAATCCTATCGGCTGTGTTTCCTCATCCAGGTCGCCCCGCTGGGCAAAGAGTGGAAGAGCAATAAATACCAGACCAACTACCAATAGATATTTACGCATAATTAAAGAATATATAACATTATATTTATTAATAGCCAAGAAATTATTCACCACAAAGGGCACAAAGAGCACAAAGGAATAAAAGAATTCTCCGATATTCTTTGTGTCCATTGTGTTCTTTGTGGTGAGTTTCTTTTCCTTGACATCTCTTAATAATCTGTGTTTATTCGCAGTGAGACTTTAGGGTTACTGCGAGTTATCCCGTAAGGGGAATCTGTTTATCGATTAAATATTATGAAAGTATTGAAATTCGGCGGCGCCAGTTTGCAGGACGGCAATTCCCTAAAACAGATTGCCGAGGTTATTTCCACCACCAAAGGCCCCAAGGCCATAGTTCTGTCCGCCTTTAACGGCGTTACGGACGAGCTGAACAATCTGCTCAGCCGTATCCTTAATAAACATTTCAGCGAGAAACAAATCAGCACGTTTGTCAATAAACTTAAACTGGAACACCTGGAATTTCTTAAACAAGCCACTTTGGAGTGCAACGACCGTGTCGTTGCAGGCATCGTCACAGACGATGCACTCCATAAAGTTGTTGGCCAATGCAACCGGCTGGAACGGCTGCTTTACGGTTTGCGTTACATAGACGAGATAACCGAGCGTTCCAGGGATTTAATAAACAGTTTTGGAGAACGGCTTTCGGTTATTATTGCGGCTGAGGCGCTTAACCATCTGGGGATAAATTGCCAACCGCTGGAGGCGGATAAGATAGGCGTGGTAACCGACGGCCTATTCGGCAAGTCATCGGCCATCCTGCCCCTGGTGCGGAAAAATATGGGCCGGGTGGTGATGCCTCTGATAAGACGAAACATCGTTCCGGTTATTACCGGATATTTCGGATGCGACAAATACGGCCGGACCACCACCTTTGGCCGGGGCGGTAGCGACTATAGCGCCGCGGTTATTGCTTATGCCCTTGATGCGGATGCGCTGGAACTCTGGAAGGATGTGGACGGTTTTATGAGCGCCGACCCGGAGATTATTCCCCAAGCCCGCCTGATAAAACACTTATCTTATAAAGAAGCCGCTGAACTGGCTTATTTCGGCTCGACCATACTTCATCCCCGGACCGTTGAGCCGGTGCTGTTGAAGAATATCCCCATTGTGATTCGCAATACCTTTAAGCCAAAGGGTTCGGGTACAGTTATTCATAATTATCATATAGCGCATTCAGTGCCGGTTAAGGGCATCACCTACGAAAAGGCGTCGGGTTTTATCAAGGTGCACGGCTATGGCTCGGGGTTCGGGTATAGGCCGGAGGTGGTCAACGAGATTACCGGGCGCCTGCTGGCCAATAATATCAATATCAAAAGTATTCTCTCGGCGCCGACCGGCATCGGTCTGGTCTTCGGTAAAGAGGATTTTGACGAGGCATTCTCGGTCTTGAGCCGGACGCCGATAAAATTAGTCAGCGGATTTGAAAAAGTCATGGACCAGGCGCTGATTGCCTTTGTCGGAGAGGGTATGACCAGGGAGCAGGGCGTCGCGGCCCGGGTCTTCACATGTCTGGCCAAAAAACGAATCAATATTGAGATGATTTCAGCCGGCGCATCATCCGCGGCCGGATTCTTTATCATTCACCGCAGAGACCTTAAGAAAACTATCACTACTCTTTATAAAGAGTTCTTCGGTGGATAGGGATAAACACGAATGGCACGAATAGTACGAATAAGACGAATAAAGAGCAGATAATTATTTACCACTGGCGTTCCCAGTGGGATAAACTCCGCGCTATGTGGGTCTTCAAGAGCCATGGCGCTTTAGGCGGACAGCGCCCTTATGGCGCCAAAAGGGCACAAAGGATACAAAGGTGTCATTCCTGCGCTCGCCAAAGATAACGGCGGATCCGCCTCTGGAGGAAAAGCAGGAATGACAAAAGAGAGTAACGGTCTCATTTAGTAAAGCAGTATAATAAAATGAAAGAATTACAGATTAAAGTACAGAATAATAATAATGGCAGTGTGGCCATTTCGGTTGATGGCATGATAGATGCCTATTCTTATGGCCAATTAGAGCAGATATTTAATAACTTGATTAATCAGAGTATTTATAACTTTGAGGTGGACTTGGCAAACGTGGACTATTTAAGCAGCGCCGGCGCCGGTATTTTTATAGGCACTTTAGGCCTAGTCCAGGAAAATAAAGGCAGTATTAAACTTATCAATCTCAGGCCCAAGGTGCAGGAAACGTTTGACCTGCTTGGTTTGACTCAATTCTTTAATATTGCATAAATAGGCATATCCTATAGGTGCTATTCTTAGACGCAAACATATTGCTTTTCCGATATAATATTATATAATTATATCAGATATGTTTTTACCTACTACCATAGAAGAAGCCAGGAAACTCGGATGGTTAGAGCCAGTAGAAACGGAGTGCCGTACTGGCTCTTATCCCGTAGCGTCCCTGACGGGACTTCCTGCAGGGGCGAAGCGGATGGGAGATAAACTGGATATTATCCTGGTCACCGGCGATGCCTATATTGACAGTTCCTTTATCGGCGTGTCAGTCATCGGTAAGGTATTAGTCAATGCTGGCTATCGGGTCGGTATCATTGCCCAGCCCGATGTTAAGAGCGATAAGGGTATCAGCCGTTTGGGCGAGCCGGAATTGTTCTGGGGCGTCACCGCCGGTTCAGTTGATTCCATGGTGGCCAATTATACGGCATCCAAGAAACACAGACGTAATGATGATTTTACCCCGGGAGGTCAGAATAACCAACGTCCTGACCGGGCATCCATTGTCTATTCCAATCTGATACGCAAGCACTTTAAAAACACCAAGCCCATTGTCCTGGGCGGTATAGAGGCAAGTTTACGCCGGGTGGCCCATTATGACTACTGGAGCGATTCTGTAAGACGCTCAATACTGTTCGATGCCAAGGCCGATATCCTGGTCTATGGAATGGGGGAGCCGGCCGTGCTGGAACTGGCTCATAAGCTAAAAACCCAACCCGTCATTCCCGCGCAGGCGGGAATCCAGAATTGGCAAGATATCCACGGGCTATGTTATATCTCAAGCGAGCCCCAAAAAGAATATATCCTTCTACCATCATATGAAGATGTCAAAGAAGATAAGACAAAGTTCACAGAAATGTTCCATACCTTCTATAACAACAACGACCCGATAACGGCCAAAGGCCTGTGCCAGAAACAGGATACCAGATACCTTATCCATAATCCACCTCCAGAGAACCTGACCACCAAGGAACTCGATGCCATCTACGAGCTTGATTATGAGAACGAGGTACACCCGTATTACCTCAAGCAAGGTAAGGTCAACCCCGTTAGAACTGGACGTGGCGCTTTTGGCGCCACTACTTCTAACGGGGTAAAGGCATTGGAGACCATCAGATTCTCCATCACCAGCCATCGGGGCTGTTACGGCGAATGCAATTTCTGTTCCATTGCAGTCCATCAGGGCCGGACTGTCATCTCGCGCAGTCCGGAATCCATCATCCGGGAAGCGGAAAAGATGGTTAAGTCACCGGGATTCAAGGGTTATATCTCTGATGTGGGCGGTCCGACCGCCAATATGTATGGTATAGAGTGCGCCAAGAAACTAAAGAGTGGAGCGTGCGGAGATAAGCGGTGCATCTATCCTGAACACTGCAAGACCTTGAAGATAGACCATTCCAAACAGATAGAGCTCCTGCGCCGGTTGAGACAGATAGATGGTGTCAAGAAGGTCTTTATCGGCTCAGGCATCAGGCACGATATGGTCATGGAAGACGCCAAATACGGGCTGAAGTATCTGGCTGAGGTGGTGGAGCATCACACCTCAGGCCAGTTAAAGATAGCGCCGGAACATACCAGTGACAAGGTGCTGGAATACATGGGCAAACCTAATAAGGACTACTTAAAGCGTTTCAAGGATGAATTCTATCGCCTGAACAAGCAGTTCAATAAAAAGCAATTCCTGACCTATTATCTGATAGCCGCGCATCCGGGTTGCGCGTATGAGGATATGCTGGAACTGAGGAAATACACCCGCCAGGAACTGAAAATCACGCCTGAGCAGGTCCAGGTCTTTACGCCCCTGCCATCCACTTATTCGGCATTGATGTATTACACCGGAACTGACCCACTCTCCGGTGAACAGATATTTGTAGAAAAGGGCATATCAGGCAAGGAAAGACAGAAGGAAGCGGTGACCAAGTAGTCCCTACGGGACTGTCAGACGGGTTATTGGTAAAACGCCCAGAAATAAGCAGGGAAAGTATTGACAGATTCGTTTGCTTGAGTATAATTAAATCTGTTATAAGCACACTTAACAAAGGATAATTTATGCGGTATTCTTCCTTACTTTTCAAGAGTGGAATAATTATTTTGGTGTTGAGTATTGTCTCTTTCGCCGGATTAAATTGCTTAACTACCACTGATAGCGGAAGTAGCGGGAAGGTTTTTAATGCTCCATCTAATTTAAGGGCTACGGTTATTTCACCAACACTGGTTAATCTTACCTGGGTTGACAATTCTAATTCGGAAATTCGTTTTGAGATATGGCGTAACATATATAACGAAAATCCAACATTTACGCAAATCGCTACATTAGGTGCTAATGTTATATCTTATTCTGATACAACAGTTATTGAGGGAAAAGGTTATAGCTATGTTGTATACGCATATAATGCTGCTGGTAATAGGGTAGACGCTACTGCATCTTATTGTGTCACCGTGCTTTGGGTAGAGATTGCTACGGGTAATATGTATAATATTGGGCGAGCTACTAATGGAACGCTCTGGTTTTGGGGTTACGAATATGGTAGAACCGGAGCTGTAACGATTGGGGAGCCATATATGATTGGAACTAGTACAAATTGGAAACAAATTGTATGTGGATTAAATAATTATAGGGTCGGACTAAAAACAGATAATACACTTTGGTCGTGGTGGTGGAATGATTATAGTCAATTAGGACTAGGAGATTCAACCGACCGTTCCTCACCGACCAAGGTTGGCATTGATACTAACTGGTCAGCCCTTGCGGCTGGTTATGCTCACACAGTTGCCTTGAAGACAGATGGGACACTCTGGTCCTGGGGATATAATGAGTATGGTCAATTAGGAAACAATACATATGATTTTAAGACCGTTCCAACTCAGATTACCGGCACAACTTGGTCAGCCATCGCAGCTGGTGCTTATCACACGGTTGCCTTAAGCACTACGGGTGCTGCCACTACGCTCTGGGCTTAGGGTTATAATTACACTGGTCAATTAGGTTTGGGCGATACTATTAGTAGAACTACTCCAACACAGGTAGCCACATATACTGATTGGGCACAAGTATCTGCTGGAAACCCCTGTTCTTTTGCCATAAAAACAGATGGGACACTCTGGGCCTGGGGCGATAATGATTATGGTCAATTAGGTTTGGGAGATTCAACTGATCGTCTCATACCAACCAAAGTTGGTACAGATACCAATTGGGCAAAAATTGATACCAGCGGTGGCCATGCTCTTGCAATAAAAACCGATGGTACATTATGGGTTTGGGGAGGTAATACCTATAGCCAATTAGGATTGGGCGATAAAATCAACAGAGATACACCAACACAAATTGGCACCGACACTAATTGGGCGCAAGTAGCTGCTGGCTCCCTTTGTTCTTTTGCCATAAAGACAGATGGAAGACTCTGGGTCTGGGGTTCAAACGATAATTTACGATTAGCTCCATTTGTTTTGAATAGTCAGTGGGTAACAGAAATACTTACCCCTACACTATCTGCTGGATGGTAATAATTGTTTACGGCTTTCTATGGCAAATTTATGATTTGTTTAAGAGTATTTTATACACAAAAGGTTATATGCTGATTAATTTTCTAATCAATGGTGTTGTTGCTGGCATAATAGCAAGTATAGTTATATATATTTTTTTAGAATATAAAGAGCGTAAAAGATGGGAACTTGTTAAAAAGAAACTTGTTACGCGTTTGGATATTTCAATGAACAGGATCTTAACGTCTATTAGAGTATCTATAGATATAAATATTCATGGAGAAATTAATTCATCTAATTATTTGCCCTTAATTAAAAGTGAAATATTAGATAAATTCGGGTTTCATGAACATAAATTTAAATATCTAGAGTTGAATCTACAAAAACAGCTTTTATCGGAATTTAATGAGGCGATTAATCAACTAAAACAATTAAGTACGCTTTTTATTAATTTTAGAGCCGCCGATCCTTGGTATATAGAAAAGATTTTTGAATTTCAAGATAAGATTTTTGAGGCATCCTTTAACTATGTTGTTTTTCCCGAAATTGGAATGTCCCAATATAATGACGATGCAAGATTAGTTGGGCCGCGAACATCAGCATCCCAAAATATCTTTGAACTCTGTAAGTTTATAGCAGAAATGAAAAACTCGCCTTTAATTACGAATTTTACAAAAGATAATCTGGGGACATATACTAATTAACACCACACCGGAATCACTAAATACCAGTTTACACCAGGGTTATGTTAGTCAACAACGGAGCTTTGTGAGTCAACAACGGGGCTTTGTTAGTAACAACAGGGCTTTGTTAGTCAACAACGGAGCGTTGTTAGTCAACAACAGGGTTTTGTGAGTCAACAAAAGGGCTTTGTCAGTCAACAACGGAGCTTTGTGAGTCAACACCAGAGCAATTGCAGCTACACCCAGAGCAGGTGTGACTACAACCGGGGCAGTTGCATATACAACCGGGGCAGGTGGATATACAACTGCGGCATGTGGATATACAACTGCGGCAGGTGTATCTACAACCAGGGCATGTGGATGTACAACTGCGGCAGGTGCATCTACAACTGCGGCATGTGGACATACAACTGAGGCATGTGGACATACAACTGCGGTATGTGGATATACAACTGAGGCATGTGGACAGGGGTCGAAATCACCTGAATGTGATATAACGCTGGTAATATATGGAGTTATAAGAGATTACCACGCCCTGCGGGCTCGCAATGACAGAAGGATGGGTTGTTAACGTTTAGACATTGAACCTGATATTGAGGATATCGCCGTCCTGGACGATATAATCCTTGCCTTTGACATAGACCTTGCCGGCGGCGTGGAGTTTTTCCTCGTTGCCTGATTCAAAGAGTTCGTCGTATTTCATCGTTTCCGCCCGGATAAATCCTTTTTCCAGGTCGGTATGGATGGCCCCGGCCGCGACCGGCGCCGGCGATTGTGCCTTAATCAGCCATTGCCTGACCTCGTCCTTGCCAACCGTGAAGAATGGAATCAGGTTAAGCGCCTTGAGGCAGACCCGCTTTAAGCGGTCGATGGCCGGCTCGGTAATGCCGACGGATTCCATAAACTCCTTGCGCTCGGCCGGGCTGTCCAGCTTGGCGATTTCAGATTCGACCTGGGCCGAGACCTGCATGAAATGAATCCGGATGGGCTGGTATTCTTTTTCCAGGGCGGTTACCAGGGTCTGGTCCTTGACCGCGTCTTCGGATACGTTCAGCACCACAATCATTTCCTTGAGCGTAATCATCTGGTAGTTGGTGATGTTCTTGCGCTCCTCGGGCGTAAAGGGGTAGAGGCGCAGGGGCTTGGATTGGTCCAGCCAGTCCTTGAATTTGAGGAGGAGTTCCTTTTCCTTGACCAGCCGTTCCTCCTTGTTGCGTTTCATGTCCTTGTCAATCCGTTCCAGGCGTTTTTCCACGAACATCAGGTCGTTCAGGATGAGCTCGCCGTTGATTTCGGCGATGTCGCGCTTGGGGTCGACCGAGCCGCTGACGTGATAGACCGACTGGTTGTCAAATGCCCGGACCACGTGGCAGAGTGCCTCGGCGTTATTGAGCGATGCCAGTATCTGGCTGTTGCCGCCGAAGCCCTTGATCAGGTTGGGGATGAGTTCGACATTTATCCGGGCCCGGACGTTCTTCTTGGGCTGGTAGAGTTGGGACAGCCAGTCAAAGCGCGGGTCGGCGATTTCAGCGCTGCCCAATACGGTCTTGCCGGCGGCCAGGTCGTGCTCGCCGGCCGGATGGCCGGTTATCAGCTCAAAGAGCGTTTTTTTGCCCACCTGGGGCAGTCCGATTAGTCCTATTATCATAATTGCGCTTTCTGGTTCGCTTAAATTCTGTTGTTAATTATTACTAATTTAACTGATTCAAGGGAAGTATTATTATGGAAATTACATGTGGTCGGTTTTGCGCTGATAGGTTTCTTTGATGGTCTGGACCCGCTGAGTCAGATGCAGATATTTATTAAGGGCTTCTTTGCCTTTTAATGGATTGGAGAACAGGGTGTTGATTTCAGTCCGCTTGATGATGCCTTGCAGGACTCCCTCATAAAGACGGTCGCCCAGCATATAACCCAGGGCGTGCGAGATGCCGATAAAATCCTCGACTGACAGATAGGATACTTTCTTATAGGTTGCCCATTTATTGGTCTCGATGAATTCCTTCTCCCGTTTCTTATGTTTTACGACAAACTGGGAAATCCGAAAGACCTCTTTCAGGCGGGGGGTGGTAAGGCGTTTGCCCCGATATTGGTTGATAAAATCCTCAAAATCCAGTTCCTTGTAACAGAGCCGTTTGTGGTTGATGACCTTGGAGCCGAGGAATCCGAGTGCCTCGCGCAGGACGGCGTAATAAAATGCGTTTTGCGTAGAGCGTTTTGCGTGGAGCGTTTTGGCCTCGGTGTATTTATGATGGATAAAATGAGACGCCTGTTCAGCCGCGTGGTTTAATGAAAGATTGGCCAGGCAGATGGTGTCAGTGTTCTCTATAAAGTAGCTCTCGGTCTTTAACAGGTCGGTCTCAAGGTGTTTGGCTTCTTCAGGTGAAAGGGTTTCTTTCTTGATGTGTTTCAATAACTCCATATCCTGGGCGGTGCAGACCGTGAGCGAGTCGGTCTTGGGCGCTTCCATTTCCAGGAATTCGCAGATGGTCTTGATTAACTGCGCCACCTCGTCAATAAAAGAGGTGCTGGTATCCTGCTCAGACCAGTCCTGAGGGGTCTGTATCTGGCGTTCCTGGTTATACCAGTGGATGCAGGATTGGAAGACAGTCAGGGGCGTGCTGTTCATTACGCAATAGACATTGTCCTTGATTTTGACCACGTCTATCTTCTGTTCCTCGCCGGCTTGGGCTAATTGCCAGTAGATGCGTTCGCTGTTCTGGCAGATGATGAGTTTTTTAAGTGGCGGGATTGTAATCTTATCCACTTGCAGGGGCAGGTGGTTTTCGCTGATATGCAGGTCTCCGAACAGGATAATGATGGTGGCATCAGGGTTTTTCCGGTGCGTTTGGGCTATTATCTTGGCGGCTAGTGAATCACGGCGGTTGAGAGAACTGGCTTTTTCGCCTTTAGCAGACAGTGATGGTTCTGAATTAAGGGCCAGCACCTTGAGATGGTGTTCTTGGGCATAGTTCAGGATAATCTTGTAGTGTTTCCAGTCAAATCCCCAGGTCTTGTCATAGTCAATCGCTTTCAAGAATGCGGTTTCGTCAATCTTATTATCCAGATACTGGTCTAAGATATCCTGATGTTTGCTTTGAATCATTTCTAGTCCTAGGATAATAGGGCGTTGAGTATCGGTTTTTGGAGTTATCAGGCATGCTTCCAATAGTCGAATCAGGGTCTTTTGCGATTGTCTCAGGGTATGATAGTCGCCCAGATAGACAATGTCTGATGCCAAAACCTGCTCCACTATTTCCTGCTTGGTGGCAATGCGCTCGTACCGGCTGGTGAGGTGCTTATAATCGTCGTAGTATTGGTCAATCTGGGGATTTCTGCGGCAGTATTCCTGATAGAGGTCGGTCTTGAGCCGCTTGACCAGCCGTTTGTGGATTTCTATCAGTTCTTCACGGACAGACATAATATGTCAGCAGATAGTATGAAGTATACAGTATACAGGTAAAAATTAATTACTATTTACCCCGTTAGAAAGACCTATTACAGAGTAAAGAACCCTGTCGTATTGTTATAACCATAATTGGTGGACTTTCTAACGGGGTTTACTGATTACTTCTTTTGAGCCAGGTATTCTTCCACTTTCTTGAGTTCAGCCGGGGAGATAGTAAAAGAGTGTTCCGGTAGAGGGAATTGATGTCCTTTGACCTCACTGCGGTATTTGCCCACCGCTTCGCCGATAATAGAAGCCAGGTTGGTATATTGCTTGACGAACTTGGGCGTAAAGCATTGGTAGAGTCCCAAGACATCGTGGATAATGAGCAACTGGCCGTCCACATCATCGCCGGCGCCGATGCCGAAGATAATTGTGGAATTGCTTTTTCTGATGAGCGAGGAAATTTTGGTCGGGACGCACTCAAGCAGGATTCCAAAGACGCCGGCTTTTTCCAGCGCCTTGGCATCCTCAATAAGCGAGACCGCGGTTTCCACATCCTTACCCTGGACCTTGAATCCGCCCAGCATAGAACTTGATTGGGGGGTCAGGCCGATGTGTCCGACCACCGGGATACCGGCGTTGACAATGGCCCGGACGGTTTCGGCAATGCGGGTGCCGCCTTCTAACTTTATAGCGTCGCAGTTGCCTTCCTTCATGAAGCGACCGGCATTGCGCACGGCTTCCTCAACTGATACCTGATAGGATAGGAATGGCATATCGCCGATGACAAAGGCATTAGGCGCGCCGCGCCGGACGGCCTGGCAGTGGCCGATTAGGGTGTCCATTGTGATGGGTAGGGTGGATGAGTTGCCGTAGACGACCATACTGGCCGAGTCGCCTACCAGGATCATTTCAATGCCGGCCTGTTCCACCAGCACAGCCATCGGGTAATCGTATGTGGTCAGCCAAGATATGGGCTCACCCTTTTTCTTTAGTTCATAGAGATACGGGATGGTTATTCTTTTTACTTCAGTCATAGGTTACCTCCGCTCCATAGGTGCTCGGTTTTACGCTTTGCTTAGTTACACCTCTGTTTTTATTAGTTTTACATTAGCGTAAATCAACCCCGTACATAAATAGTATGAGATTTATTATCTAATGTGATTTTCTTAACACTATTTGTGGGTGGGGTCAAGATATTTTATTAGTATTTTGGGTAGATGGCAGCCATATTGAAACCGTCGTGCCTTGGTTTATTTTACTCTCAACCGTGATATTACCGCCGTGGTTCTCAATAATTCTTTTGGTAATGGAGAGTCCCAGTCCGATGCCGTCTGATTTGGTGGTGAAGAATGGTTCAAATATTCTGTTGACGTGGTGCGGCTGGATTCCTTTGCCGCAGTCGGTGATTTCAATCATAATGCCTTTACTTGAGGACAGAGGTAAGGGACTGGCTGATTTGATGACCTTTATGGCTATATCACATTTTTGGTTATCAGGCGTTATTGCTGATTTTTTCTCGTTAGATGATTCGGTGGCGTTAATGATGAGGTTATATAACACCTGCTTAATTTGTTCACTGTCTATATCGCAGATTATTTTATCTTGAGGTAAATCCATCTTGATTGCTGTTCCGCCCGGAGTGGACTGGCGGATTAGTAAAACGACTTCATTAATGATTCCTACAATATCGGATTTTTGCATAGTGGGTTTACGGTCTCTGGTGAAGTCGATAAAATTTCCGACCAGGTTATTCAACCGTTCCGATTCCTTAATGATGGTTTTTATTAAGATATTCTGGTCTTCGGAGAGTTGGGATTTTAGTTGGTTGGAGAGTTCCTGGACGCCGCCTCTTACGGATGCCAGGGGGTTACGGATTTCGTGGGCGATACCCAAGCTCATCTCCCGCAGGGAGTTAAGGAATTCGCTTTGTTTTGAGATGTCCTCCAGTTTTTGTTTCAGGGTGATGTCGTTAATGATGACAATAAACCCTTTCAGTTGCATATCATCGGATTTGAGGAGTGAGGTTTTTATCTCCAGCAGGGTGCGTTCATCATTATGAGACGAAGGTATATTAAGGGTAAATGGTAATCGGGAATCTGTTCCGGGTCCTCGTTCAGAGAATCCGTCAGTGTTCGTGGAGTCGGTTTGGGGGGAATCCTGATTCAGGAATGTCCGGCTGAATGATAGGAATTTTTCTTTCTGCTGGTTATTCATCTTGGCGGCGCCATTGAGGAATTCACTTAGGGATATGTCGGTTGGTGTGTTTTCCAATGATGAGTGTTTGATGCCGAACATCTGTTGGACCGGCGGATTGGCATAAAGAACCTTGCCCGGTGGAGAAAGGACGAGGATGCCGCTATTCATATTTTGTAAGATTCTGGCTTTAAGGAGCCGTTCGTAGTTCAGGGCAACCACCAGGCGTCCTACAAAATAAGCCACAAAGTGGATAATAATCGTAAAGAATAACAGATACGGGAAAATAAACTTGAAACCCTGGGCGGTATTTTTGATATAGTCAGGTGGCAAAAGGGGCAGGTCAAAGCTTCCGGCAGCGCTGAAGGAATAGGTAATGGTAATCAATGCCAGCAGGATGGCAGAAACACTGGCAAAGAATAGCCCGGCCTTAGCCGAGATGAGGATATTGGCTGCCAGAATCAGGGCGAAATATATGGAGACAAAGATGCTGGCCGAGCCGCCGGTGCAATAGGCCAGAGAAGATGTGAGGATGATGTCAACGGCTATCTGGAGCAGGGCAATGGTTCTTAATTTCTCTCGGGCCATTTTGAGCAGCACCAGATAAATGATATTGCTGAAACAGGCGATGGTCAATATGATATAGGCGGCTAAAAAACGCGGCTGAAGGAAAAGGGTTTCCTTTAAGGGGAACTGGGATATTATAACGGCAACCAAGGCAAGGATAGCAATACAGAGGCGCCAGAACAGGACCCATTTTAAGCGCGATACCAGAATATTAGAATCTACTTGCATTAAGATACTTTGCCGGTACTATTTTTTCTTGCTAACCGCGCTCTGGATTTCGAAAATGGGCATCATTATGGCGATAACGATTCCGCCGACAATCACGCCCATCATACCGATCATTAACGGTTCAATCATTGAGGTTAATCCTTCAACCGCGGATTTGACCTGCTGGTCATAGAATTCGGCTATTTTTTCCAGGAGAGATTCCAGGGCTCCTGATTTTTCCCCGATGCCAATCATACGGGTAACCATTGGCGGGAAAAGTTTGCTCCGGCTGAGCGGTTCGCTAAGTGTTTCACCCTTACGGACGTTTTCCTTGGCGTTATTGATGGCGTTTTCAATGAGCCGGTTACCGGATGTAGCGGCGACAATTTCCAGGGCGCCTAATATGGGAACGCCGCTTTTAATTAACGTAGAAAATGTCCGGGCAAAGCGGGAGATGGCTACTTTCATGAACAGGTCGCCGAAGACAGGCAGTCGCAGGCTCAGCCAATTGTAATAATATTCGCCTTTATTGGTTTTGATAATGGCCATAAATCCTACGATAAGCCCAATAATTCCCGGGAGCCAGGCCCAGTAGTATGACTTCATTATCATACTCATAGTCATAAGTATTCTTGTGGGGAGCGGTAGGGTAATACCTAATCCCGTGAATATCTTTTCAAATTGGGGGATGATAAAGACCATCAAGCCGACCACGATAAGGAGAATCAAAGTCAGAGAGATAACCGGGTAGGTCATTGCGGATTTAATTTCTCTTTTAAGCGCCTGGGCGCTTTCCAGAAATTCAGCCAACCTGATAAGAATTATGTCCAATTGTCCGCTGGCTTCACCAGCTTTAATCATATTGATATATATTTTGGAGAAGACCCTTGGATATGCCGTGATAGATTCCGAGAAATCAGAACCGCTGCGAACTTTTTCAATGACCTCGCCCAGAGTTAGTTTTAATCCTGGTTTGTCTGATTGTTCCTGCAGGACTTCAAGACATTCCAGAAGGGGGATACCGGCCGAAATCATTGTGGATAATTGTCTGGTAAATATAACCAGGTCTTCGGTTGATGCTTTCTTAGCAGGGGTTGATGTGAAAAACCCGGCTTTTTTGCCGGCTTCTTCAATAGTCAGGAGCGTCAGCCCTTTCTTACGCAATTCGTTGGTGGCTTCAATACGGTTGATGGCATTTACGCTGCCCTTGCTCTGTTTGCCTGTGACTGATCTCGCCGTATATTTGAACTCTTTCATAATTTAATGACTCCTTATCTTCTTAATATATTAGGTATTCTTTGATACTTCGTCAACAGATGTTTCTCCACGCATTGCTTTAATAATAGCGCCGCGTCTGATGGTTGTCAATCCTAACTTATTAACGGCATAATCCTTGATTTCCAGCGGAGATGCGTCGTTAATGATTAATCTTTTTATTTCGTCGTCAAGTTCCAGGACCTCATAAATAGCAGAGCGTCCTTTATAACCGCCGGTGCAGCGGGGACAGCCCACCGGTTCAAAGAGGGTGGCTTTACCTAGCTCATCTTTCTTGAAGCCGAGAGAGAGTAATTTCTTCTCGTCAATGGTCTTCATCGGTCTTTTGCAATTGGTACATAATTTTCGTAACAGGCGCTGGTTGGCGACCAGGAGCACGGCGGAGGCAATCATAAAACGGTCAATGCCCATATCAGCCAAGCGGGAAACCGTAGAGACGCTGTCATTGGTATGAAGGGTGCTGAAGACCAGATGTCCCGTGATAGCGGCCTTGACGCCGATATCGGCTGTTTCCAAATCACGCATTTCTCCAATCATAATAATATCAGGGTCTTGTCTTAAGATGGAACGGAGTGCCGCGGCAAAGGTCATACCTTGTTTGACATTCACGGGTACCTGAATGATACCGGCGAGTTGGTATTCCACCGGGTCTTCCACGGTAATAATATTATCTACCGGGTTAAATATCTTTTTGACCGCGCAGTAAAGAGTGGTTGTTTTGCCACAGCCGGTCGGCCCGCTTAGAAGGACCATTCCATAAGAGGCATCAATAGCTTTTTCAAACGCCTTGAAATCCTTTTCCTCAAATCCCAGGTCCTCTAATTTCAGGTTTAGCGTCGATGAATCAAGAACCCTTAGCACTACTCTTTCTCCATGGACTGTCGGTATTATCGAGACGCGGATGTCAACTCGTCGGTCTCCTTTTTTTATCTGGAATTTTCCATCCTGAGGGAGACGTCGTTCGGCAATATCAAGGTGTGATATAATTTTAATACGGGAAACCACGGCATTATGGAATTTCTTTGGCGGGGAGAATGCTTCCTGTAAAATACCATCATAGCGGAAGCGGACAGAGGTTTTCTTTTCGTATGGTTCAATATGAATATCCGAAGCGCCCTCATCCATTGCTTTAGAAAGCATCATATTTACCAGTTTAATAACTGGGGACTCGCCGGCTTCATCTGAGATTTGAGTTAAATCTAATTTTTCATCCTTATCTGCGTTAGATTTGCTCATTTCTAAATCAAGAGTTTCCCCGCCCATATCCTCCATTAGATCGTCCATTTTATGCTCTTCCGGGTGATATGCCCGGACAATAGCGTCTCTTAGCCAGCGTTCTAATGTCAGAACCAATCGTAACTCGCATTGGCTCAAGATTCTGATATCATCAAGTTTTACAACATCAAAAGGGTCGGATACCGCGATAGTGAGGATATTCCCGATTTTAGAAACCGCTAAAATATTGAATTCAATCGCCTTCTTTTCCGGGATTGTGGCTACTATCTTTTCATCGAAGATAATTTTTTCTGGTATAATTGGCGGGATATTTACCTCTGAAGATAGGGCGGACAATAAAGCGCCTTCATTGACTACTTTTTTGTCAATCAGGAGGTCTATAAAAGATTTTTTCTCTTTGTCGGAGAGCGCTATTATCTCGTCAGATTTCTCTTGGGCTATAATTTTATTCTTCAAGAGAATGCGGTTAAACTTCTTGTCAAGACTGGACAGCATAATAAATTTATTTAGTTTATACTTCGGTCATCCGCAGGACTTCTTCAATCGAGGTTTTGCCGCGTAATATATTGAGTATTCCGCAGCGTCTCAAGGTAATCATGTTCCCTTGTTTTATAGCGTAATCTCTGATATCAATAACCGAAGAGCCCTTGATAATCATTCGGCGTATTTCATCGTCAATTTCCAATGCCTCCAAGAAAGCAAATCTGCCTTTGTATCCTTTATTGCAACGTGAGCAACCGGTCGGGTGATAAATAGCTAATTTGCTCTCCTCCTCCTTGAATCCGATTTCTATCAATTTTTCTATAGCCGGTAGTTTTTCCATAGGTTTTTTGCAATGCTCACAAAGTTTCCGTGCCAGGCGCTGGGCAGCTATCAAAATTACCGAAGATGCTACTAAGAATTTATCTACACCCATATCGATTAACCTTGAAATAGAGGAAGTAGCGTCATTTGTGTGTAAGGTGCTTAGGACCAGATGTCCGGTCATAGCGGCTTTAATAGCGATGTCAGCAGTTTCGCCGTCTCTGATTTCACCGACCATTATTTTATTGGGGTCTTGACGTAATATTGAACGTAGTGCTGTAGAAAAAGTAAAACCTCTTTTAGGGTTTATAGGGACTTGTCCAACTCCTTCCAGCTGATATTCAACCGGGTCTTCTACGGTCATCACATTATCTTCTACACTCATGATTTCCTTGAGAGCCGAATATAATGTGGTGCTTTTCCCGCTGCCGGTTGGTCCGGTTACCAGGAGCATGCCGTATGGAGTGTTAATAGCTTTTCTAAATGCCGTCAGCGCTTCAGGCTCGAAACCTAAAACGTCTAACCCCATGGTAATACTGGATGAGTCAAGAACGCGCATGACTACTTTTTCCCCGAAAATAGTGGGGAGAGTTGAAACGCGAAAATCTATCTGGCGGCCCTCAAACTTAATTTGGAATTTGCCATCTTGCGGGATTCTTCTTTCGGCGATGTCAAGGGAAGTTATGATTTTTATTCTGGAGATAATCGCATTGAATATTTTTTTAGGCGGCGACATTGCCTCGTGGAGAACACCGTCTCTACGATACCGAATAGACACCATTTTTTCGTAGGGTTCTATATGGATATCGCTGGCTTTTTCTTCCAACGCTTTGTAAATAATTTTATTGACGAATTTAATGATTGGGGCATCCTCGGCTGACTTGGTCAATGCGGCAACGTTCATATCATCGCCGGTATCAATCTTAGTTATTTCAACATCGTCATCTAAACTATCGTCCAGTAATTTCTCCATATCCTTTTCCCCCGGGTTGTACACAACTTCCAATTTCTGTTTTATCTTTGAAGCCGTTGAAAGAGTTAGCCTGATATCGCAGTTAAGGAACATTTTAGCTTCATCAAGCATGATAATATCATAAGGGTTGGCAATAGCCACGGTCATGAGGTTGTTAAGTTTATCTATCGGAAGCATGCTATATGATTCCAGTCGGGTTCTATCAAACGATAGGACTAAATCGTCATCTGGTCTAATCTTATCAATATCTATAGGTGGAATATTGGCGTCTAAAGCAAGCAGGGATAATAGGGTTGCTTCAGGTATGATATTATTCTTGAGGATAGTATCCATGTATGACAGGTCGCTATTAGTGGATTGGTTGGCAATTTCCTTGTCTTTCTCGGGCGTTATAATATTTTGTTTAAGTAGCAGGGTGCTTATTTTTTTGTCTAAACTTGTCTTCATCTTGAGTGATTATTATTTTTTCTTGCCATCGCTTTGCATTGATTGCATTGCCTGTTTGATTTGTGATCCGGTACTGACGAACGCAAATATCTGGCAAGATGTCTTCTTTTCTATTTCCTCGAATATTTTTTCGTTTAGTGGCGATGAAATTGCTACAATCAGGACTGAGCCGATTTTATCAAGTATGATAAATTGTTTCATGAAATCAGTCGGTACCAGACCAAATGCTTCCTTAGAAATAGTATAGCGGGTGGCGTCAATGTAGGGCAGGTTAAACTGTGTTGACATAGCCGCCGCAATGTCCAATTCGGTGACATAGCCTAGTTTGATCAGGTTTTCTCCGAGCAACCCGCCGGATTTTTGCTGCTCGCTTAATCCTTCCTGTATTTGTTCATTAGTGATTAAGCCCTCATTGACAAGGATTTCCCCTAATTTCTTTTTGGTTATTTTTGTGATATTTGGCATATTAAATATTTTAGATTTTTATATTAATTCAATGGCTATAGCAACAGCATTGCCGCCACCGAGGCATAGTGTGGCCAGTCCTTTTTTCAGATTACGTTGTTTTAGGGCATAAATAAGGGTTGTCAAGATTCTGGCGCCGCTACAACCAATCGGGTGTCCTAATGCCACAGCGCCTCCATGAATATTCACTATTTCAGGATTGGCTTTTAATTCGCTGGTTACCGCCACAGCTGCCGCTGAAAATGCCTCATTGATTTCTATCAGGTCAAAATCAGTTATCTTCATCTTGGTCTTTTGCAACAGGTTTTTCACTGCTTCAACCGGAGCCATCATTACCCATTCAGGCGGCAGGCCTCCTGCGGCGTAATCTATTATGCGCGCCATCGGGTTTATGCCCATCTTTTCCTGTTTTTCGGATGACATTATCAGCAAAGCACTGGCACCGTCGCTTATTTGAGACGCATTCCCTGCCGTAACTGTTCCGTTTTCCTTAAATGCTGGTTTTAATTGGCCTAATTTTTCTGCCGTGGTATCTTCACGTACGCCTTCATCCTTATCTAAGGTTAAAGGTTCTTTACCTTTTGGGGCGGGTATCTTAACAGGAAGCATTTCATCCTTGAATTTGCCGTCCTTCGCCGCTTTAACTGCTTTTTGGTGGCTTTTTGCGGCAAAGGCATCCTGCATCTCGCGCGAAACCTTATATTTTTCTGAGACTAGTTCAGCGGTAATGGCCATATGGAAATTATTATAGATATCCCATAAGCCGTCATAAACCATGGCATCAATAAGTTCTGCGTGTCCCAATCGTTGTCCGAATCTGGCTGAAGGTAAAATATATGGGGCGTTGGTCATGTTTTCCATGCCGCCGGCGACTATTGTTTGCGACTCGCCGGCCTTGATGGAATTAGCCGCTATCATTATCGCCTTTAAGCCGGAGCCGCAGACCTTATTTATTGTCAGAGCCGGAACTTTATCAGGCACACCGCCATAATGCGATGCTTGGCGTGCCGGATTCTGTCCTAACCCGGCGGTTATGACATTGCCCATTATAACCTCATCAACGATTTCCGGAGACACGCCGGAGCGTTTAAGTGATTCTGCTATGACTAAACTGCCTAATTTTGGCGCCGAAAACGAGTTAAAAGAACCGTTAAATCTTCCAATAGGCGTACGAACCGCGCTTATAATCATCGCCGAATTCATAACTCACCCTTTCTATACTTCCCAGCAAGTAAATTCCTTGACTCCTGTTATGAATAAGTTATAACTTTAATTATTACTGATATGTAATTCCCCGACTCCAATGGTAGTCAGGCTAGCCTAGCTCAATGGCAGAGCATCCCGTTCGTAACGGGAAGGTTATGGGTTCGACTCCCATGGCTAGCTTTGTTTTTATAACCTATTATATAAGCAGTTAACTATTCTTATTTTTTAATAGTCATCTTGCCTTTTACACCTATTTTCTGGAACGCTTCCAGGCAACTGGTTGCCACTACTTTATCAACATCTTTAAGAATAGGCACCAACAGGCGTGTGGCTAATACCTGTGCTTGTTGCGCGGGGATGCCTTTCATTTTTGCTATTAATTCAGCCGCGGCTGTTTTCTTGTCCGGAGGTATGGAGGTAAGAAATAAACTGTAGGTGCATTCGCCGGGGGCAACTATTTTCCTGTTTTCTTCAACGGCCATGGGCGCTTCAACAACTTGCCCATCTTCTTCAGAGCCGTTTTGGACCGCCATAGCCGGGGTTCCTTCGAGGATATCTATAGGTTCCAGCACATCGGCATTATTCTGTGATTGTTCTTCAACCGGTGTCAATTCCACAACTTCATCGCCATTTGAACTCGCTTTTGTATCTGTTAAAGGCGGTAATTCTACCACGTCACTTTCATTTATGTCTGAAACCGGTTCCTTTGCTCTGACACGGGCCGGCGCAGCCGTTGCTACTTGCTTGATGGGAGTTTCTTCTTTAACCTGCAGGTATCTGGCCAGGGGGTTGCCGATTCTTTTGAACACAAATGTCTCGGCGCAATTCGGGCAGACGAAAGCATTGCCGCGCCATTGGAAATCAACATATTTGATTAATTCTCCCGAAGGCGCCGCGGCATAATTGGGCATCTTGCCGGGCCAGATGACGCGTGGAATCGTGGGCGACAGGCGGGTAGAAATCATAAATTCCACGCCGATTTTGGAAAGGTTCACGAGGCGGTCTTTCAGCATTTTGAGAGTGTCTTTATTTAAACCGGTCAGGAATACGATAGGGGTGCTTCTTAATATTTGTTCGGCTGGTTCTATTTCTAATGAAAATGCATCGGCAAATTGTTCGGCTGCAGAAGGAAGGTTATGTTCTGATACGCGCATAATTATCAGGTTGTGCCCGGTTATTATCTGGCTGGATTCTGGATTCATAAATTATCTCCTTTTATTGGTAATCCATTCGTTTTGCAAATACCAGTTTGCTGTTTCGCGCAACCCTTTTTCTACAGGTGTTGATGCCTCAAAACTAATCGCTATCTTAATCTTTTCAGTCCGACAAGTCCAGTAATTCTGACTTAATTCTAATACTTTTTGGCTGTTAATCATAGACGGTTCCCGGCCCAGGGCATAGCAGAAACCTTCATAAAACCCCGTTATTATTCTGATAGCGCCGTCCGACAATTTAACGGTAACGGCCTTATCATTGACTATACGGCTGATTATTTTAATGACACTGTTTATCGGATAATAATCTCTGTTAGCCGCAAAATATGTCTGCCCGACGGCGCGGGGGTTTTCCGCCGCCAGGATAACAGCATCGACCAGGTCCTTGACATAGATTAAACTGATATGTTTTTTATGGTTGAATTGCGGCCTGATGCCGCAGGAAGCCGCCTGGAAGAAGAATAATAAACCGCTATCACGGGGACCATAGACCGGCGGAGGCCTTAATATCGTTATTGGGAGCGATGTCTTATAATGGTTCACGGAAATTTCACCCTTGAGTTTGCTCTGGCCGTAATAAGAAACCGGGCGGCAGGGGGTTTCTTCGGTTATTCCCTGGACATCTTCGGAAGGTCCGGCCGCCGCTAAACTGCTGAGGTACAAAAACCGCTTTAGGTTTTTATTGTTTGCCAGGGCGACAGATTCTATCAGATATTTAGTGGCCAAGAAATTTGCCCTGTCATAATCCTCGGCCCGGTATGCCTTTATTAAGCCGGCCAGATGATAGATATAGTCAACATTATTCAGAGTATCTGTTAATGCATTATAAGAAGAAGGAATCGAAATATCTATATTGATAAATCGGAGATTATCAGAGCCGGG
Source organism: Planctomycetota bacterium (assembly GCA_038059695.1). Classification (GTDB taxonomy): domain Bacteria; phylum Planctomycetota; class MHYJ01; order JACQXL01; family JACQXL01; genus JACRIK01. The sequence continues at coordinate 5,495 of JBBTIZ010000040.1, read as the reverse complement.
GAGCGATTTAAGGTGTTGCAGGTTACTCGTCTTCCTGCAGATGCAGTGCACCTCGTATTTTTTCTCCAGTAATTTTTCTACAAGATGACTGCCGACAAAGCCGGTGCCCCCGGTAACCAGAACTTTCATATTGATGCGCAGATTAACAAATCTGTTCCACAAATGCAATAAAAAAGGGGTGGCTACCGCGTGCGCAGGTAATCTTCAAGGGACGAGGGGAATATCACTTTATCTCCGGCCTGGACCTGGTTTTCCTTGAACCAGCCACGGGCGGTTTCTAAGGCGTATTGAGCCGGCCCGGTGGAATGGATGCTTTCTAAACTAAATGGTTCCATATTATATATTTCTAATATCACGCCGTCTGATTTGATAAAGGCAATGGAAAGCGGTATGGATGTATCTTTCATCCAGAAGCGCAGCATCTTTTCCTCGGGGTAGGTAAAAAGCATACTGTGGTCAGGCGCTAAGGAGGTCCTGTATTGAAGCCCTCTGGCCCGGGCTTGTTCGTTATCAGCCAGTTCGGCCTGGATATATTTGCCATTAACGGCGAGTTTATAGGTTATCGGCGTATCCGGCTGGCAGCGCAGAAGTAATATAATACCCAGCAGGATAAAACAGAATTGTTTTCTCATTACCTATTGATTAAGCCGGCGAGGGGTTTATTTCTTCTTAGTGTCATCAGTTTTTAAGACACCCTCTTTCTTCTTTTCATCCAGTATCTTTTCTGTTTCCTTGGTTTCTTTTATCAAGTCGGAGAAATCTTTCATTATATTGGGCTTGATAAACAGGCACAGATGGTATTTACGGACTGAATCAGTTTCTCTTCTGAATAGATATCCCAGTAGAGGTATATCGCCCAGAAGAGGGACCTTGGAAACGGTTTTAGAGGTTACTTCACGGGTCAGGCCGCCGATAACCACCGTATTCCTGTCCGGCACGGTTACGGTTGTCTTGGCGGTTCGGCTGGTTTTAGGGGTTTTCTGGTCCGGTTCGCCCAGAAATTGTTCTGATGTCTGCTCGATGGATAGCCGGATATAATTATCCTCGCTGATAACCGGAGTGATTTTTAAGCTAATCTTGGCGTCGACATAGCCGCTAAAACTGGTTACGGCCGGCTGTCCTACGCCGCCCGGATAAGTTGTGCTGAAATAAGGCGCCTTATCTGACATATCAATAGACGCCTCGGAATTATCATTGGTCAGGAGGACCGGAGCGGCCTTGAGGTTTATGCCGGTATCTTTCTGGGCCGCTTGCATCAGGAATGGGATATTATATTGGGTATCCTTCCATAATCCCACGGTCAAACTGCCGATGCCTTTTTCCGGCGCATCGGGAATAAGGGGGATTTTACCGCCGGTGGTCGGGTCAAGTTTGGAAATTCCGGTGCTGGTTCCGCCGAATCCGCTGACACTATTGCCCGGTTGTTTTACCGAGGCCAGTTCTATGCCTAATTGGGTCATCTTCTCGTCAGTCAGTTCCGCGATAACCACCTCTAATAACACCTGCATTTTTCTGATATCTATTTTCTTTATGAGTTCCAGCATTTCGTCATACATGGCCCGCGGGGCGCTGATAATCAGGGTGTTGGAACTTATATCCGCCTGGATACTTATGGTCTTCTCCGATGCCTTGATTGAGGCGCCTAATGCGGATAAGGACTGGCGGAACACCGCATCCAATATCTTCTGGACATCCGCCGCATTGGTGTTGGTTAATTTATAGATATAATACTCGTTTTCCTTCTTAGGCGCTTCGGCGTCAAAGACATCAATAATCTTGAGCATTTCCTGCATATCTTTGGCCTGGGCAATGATTAGGAGCGAATTAGTCCGGTCATCAGCAATAACGCGTGGTTCGGCAGAGAGCAGGCCGCCGCCTCGGACCTTTTTGCTGAATCGTAATGGGATATAATTTTGGTCTAAATTTGTCTTTACCATAATGGCTGAGGTATTCTTTAACTGTCTGTTTTCGGTTTGGAACTGGACACCTTCCTGGTCCACCGTCTTGGCAATCTCCCAGTAGCGCCTGATGTTTGAGGCGTAATCAGTGATAACCACGGTATTATTTTCCGGTATTATTATATAAGAGTTCTCCATGCCCTTGCCCCTGAGCGCGGCCATATAGGTGGAAAACGCCTGGGCTTCAATATACTTGAATTGGATAACCTGGGTAACCACCCGGTCATCGGTCGGCAGTTTATCTATATCTGAGGGAGAAACGACTACCCCTGGATTTTCCCGGGCCTGCTCAATCCGGACTATCTTCCAGACCGGGTCGGCTCTTAAGAGGACGAATCCTCTCATCCGCAGTTGGGCGTCAATGATGGAATTAAGAATGCTGTCGTATTTATCGGCCGGAACCTTGAATGATTCCGGCATAACATTTACTTTTTGGTCCTTCAGGACATTGGCATTATCATCATACATGATAAGCTTATTTGCACGGCTGGCAATTAACTCCAAAAATGTGCCTATCTTTGGCCCGCCGATAGAGAGAATTACCTCAGGGACCGGGGCTGGAGCTGGTTTCTCAGCGGCCGGGGGTGTTCCGCCTGATGCGCCTGAACCGCCCGGGGCATTCTGTCCATACCCGCAAACCGAGAATAGGGCGGATAACGCGATGATACCGATTAATGCCGATAATTTATTGAACATTAAGACCTCCTAAAAAGTTCCGTATTTATATTGAACCCCATATTGAGACATAGTATTATACCCCAAATATTGGTTATGTCAAGGGCTTTTAATAAATATCGGCAGATTATGAACAATACTCAATTGGTAAAGAATATCCTCAAGGGTGACAAGGTGGCCGTGGCGCGCGCCATCTCGCTGGTGGAAAACGAGCATAAGGAAGCGGATAAACTGCTTTCTTTGCTTTATTGTTATGTGGGCAAGGCCAAACGCATCGGCATCACTGGTCCGCCCGGTATCGGCAAGAGCACTTTAGTTAATGAATTGGTCATTGCTCTGCGTAAGCAGCATAAAAAGGTGGGCGTGATTGCCATAGACCCGAGCAGTATTTTTAGCGGCGGGGCTATTCTGGGCGACCGGATTAGAATGCAACAGATTGGGGTGGACGAAGATGTCTTTATCCGAAGCATGGCCACCAGAGGCATGCACGGCGGTCTTAATAGAACCGCTACTGAGGTGGCTGATATCCTGGACGCATCAGGCAAGGACTACATTATCTTTGAAACCGTGGGCGTGGGCCAGTCCGAGGTGGAGATATTCCGCACGGCTGATGTGACCGTGGTGGTGCTCTCGCCGGAATCAGGTGACTCCATCCAGGCCATGAAATCAGGGCTGATGGAGATAGCCGATATTATTTCCGTTAATAAATGCGACCTGCCCGGCGCTGATGTCTTTGTGAGCAACCTCCGTAACACCCTGGAAATCAGCCGAAGCCGTGATACGAGATGTGCGATACGAGATACGCGAATCCCGCATCCCGCATCCCGCATCCCGATTGTCAAGACCCAGGCCACTCAGGGCATTGGCATAACCGAACTCCTGGACACCATTACCGATTATTTAGGCAGGATAGCCCAGAGCGGGCAACTGGCTATAAAGCGTCAGGAACTCCTCAAGGAGCGCATCAAATCGCTCATCCTCTGCAAGATAGAAAACACCATCACTGAGCATCCGCAAATCACCAGGCAGATAGAGGAGTATCTGAAAACGTGTGGAGTTAAGCCAAAGATAACTCCGTACGAACTCGTCGACAAGGTTATAAAAAAAGTTGTAAAGTGCTAAACGCTGATTACATTTTATGATAACGATGGTAAACACGACGAGACCGCGGAGCGTATGCGAAGCGAACTCGTGGATAAAGTAATAAAGAAAGTGGTTAAGAAATAAAATAATCCTTGACTAATATTTTATATTTGTTAATATCTCAAATATGAATATGAATCTAAAGTCCAATCATATTTATTCCGAAATTTCTACTTCGCTATTCGCTATTCGCTATTCGCTATTCGCTATTCGCTATTCGCTATTCGCTATTCGCTATTCCTAATTCATTCTTTATTAGATTCGCGTTATTCTCTTAT